>JANXBD010000100.1 GCA_025057635.1 Thermoflexus sp.
CCTCATCGTCGGGCCACTGGGAGGCGTCGACCATGAAAACGATCACATCCGCATCCGGGATCGTGCGACGGGCCACTTCCACCATATATTCTCCCAATTTGTGGAACGGATGATGAATACCTGGAGTGTCCATGAAGATCACCTGGGCATCCGGCTGCGTCAGCACGCCCAGGATCCGATGCCGGGTGGTCTGCGGCTTTGGCGATATGATGGAGATCTTAGCACCAAGATAAGCGTTCAGCAGTGTGGATTTTCCTACATTCGGCTTGCCGATGATGGCCACAAAGCCGGAGCGATGGCCTGGGGGAACCTCTTCGTATTCTGGGAGGGTCAACGGCGGTTGCTGTTCGCTCACAGATGTATTCCCTCCGTTGCATTCTATCAGGCCTCGAACTCCTGTCGGCGAAGCAGCGTCGATGGTTTTCGAGCAGGGCGATTCCCAAGCGACTAAACTGGGCGGGATCGCTCCTCCGCTGCCCATTCCAACAGCCACAGCCTCGTAAAGAGCGTCCAGACAAAGGCACCACCGAACAGGACGCCGGTGAGGATCCGAAGGAACGGGGTGCTTTCCCGAGGTGTAAAGGGGCCGAACATCGCCAAGGCATACGAAACGAACTGGGAACCCCCATCCAAGGCGATGGGCATAAGGCCGAACACGAGAAAAGCCCATATCGGCATGGGATGCCAAGGCCGCCTACGGAGGAGCATCAGGGTGGCACTAAACACCATTGCGCTGTAAATCGCCAGATCGCGCTGGCAGATGGCGATTTTCCACCCGATTCGGGAGTCCCCGATGAAGGTGCGGGGCCAGGGATAACCCGGTAATCGCTCTAGCCCTACCCGCTCTCGAAGATCCTCCAGCTTGTAGGTTAAATGCTCCCCAAACAGAAAAAAGGAGCGCTGAGGGAGCTGATGACACAAGAAGGAATAGATCGTGTAGAGAACAGAGGCGGGTTCGGAAAGCCCAGCCTTCATCAGCACCGGAGGCATGAGCGCTCCGATCACGTAGATCCAGAGTCCAAGGGTGAGCAGTCGGATAGAGTAAGGAATTTCGCGCCTTTCCGTCTTGACACCCATCCAAGGCTCCTTTTAGAATGGAGAATGCTTGAAGATGCGCCGGGGTGGCGGAACTGGAAGACGCGCCTGACTCAAAATCAGGTGGCCGCAAGGCCGTGCGGGTTCGACTCCCGCCCCCGGCATTTCAATCTCCTATCGTATGCCATTTTACTGTCTTTCCCTTTTTCCTCATCCCCGCCGACCAAGGCAAAGTGAACGCCCCAAGAGAATTGCACTGGCAAGTTGCACTCCTCCCTTGTCTAGACCTCTAACAATCTCGACCTTATCAGCCTTCCCAGCGCCAGACAGCAAGCGAGACCCAGCATTTTCGAGCCTGCCCCAACCATCCAAGAGCCTCTTTCTCGTAAACCGGATTTTCACGGATTTGCGTGATATAATCGAAGTGGAACCCAAAGGACGGGAGGCTGCTTGTGAACTCGACGCGGCTACGGAATGGGTTGATCTGGCTCCTGATCATCATCACCCTGATTGTGTTCCTAGCCATGGGGCGCGGAGCTGGAGGACGCGGAGAGCCGGCATCTCTCACAGACATCGCTGCCCGTTTGGAGGCTGGCGAGGTCAAAAAGGTAATGGTCAGTGGAGACTACGTTCAGGTAGAGTTGAGAAACGGCAAAATTCTAACCGCTGTGAAGGAGAGCGGCTCTACCTTCCTAGATCAGATGAAGACTTTAGGGGTGCCAGAGAGCAAGCTTCGAAGCATTCAGTATTTGCCGGAACGCCCAAGTGAGTGGGGAAGCATTCTCGTTGCTTTTCTAACCTATGGACTGCCGGTCCTGCTGGTGATCGGGTTCTTCTATTTCATCTTACGCCAGGCCCAGGCCCCTGGGAATCAGGCGTTCAACTTCAGTAAAAGCCGGGCCCGAATGTTCACAGGTGAGCGGCCCACTGTGACTTTTGACGACGTGGCCGGGGTTGAGGAGGCCAAACAGGAGCTTCAGGAAGTAGTAGAGTTCCTGAAGGAACCGGAGAAATTCATCGCCCTTGGCGCCCGCATCCCTAAGGGAGTGCTCTTAGTTGGCCCACCGGGCACCGGCAAGACTCTGCTGGCCAAGGCGGTATCTGGCGAGGCGGGCGTGCCCTTCTTTTCGATCTCAGGTTCCGAGTTTGTAGAGATGTTTGTCGGGGTGGGCGCCGCGCGGGTGCGAGATCTCTTCGAGCAGGCCAAGCGGCACAGCCCATGCATTGTCTTTATCGATGAGATCGACGCAGTGGGGCGCTATCGCGGCGCCGGCATCGGCGGCAGCCACGATGAACGAGAACAGACCCTCAACCAGATCTTGGTGGAAATGGATGGGTTCGACACAGACACTAACGTGATCATCATGGCCGCCACGAACCGCCCGGACATCCTGGATCCGGCCCTTCTGCGCCCTGGCCGCTTTGACCGTCGGGTGATTCTAGACCGTCCAGACGTGAGGGGACGGGAGGCGATCTTCCGGGTTCACCTGCGCGGCAAGCCCTTGGATGATGACGTGGACGTCTCCGTCCTGGCCCGCGCCACTCCTGGCTTCGTGGGCGCGGACATCGCCAACGTCGTCAACGAGGCGGCCATCCTGGCGGCGCGCAAGAACAAGAAGAAGATCTCCATGAAGGACTTTGAGGAAGCGATCGAAAAGGTCATCGCGGGCCCGGAGCGCAAGAGCCGGATCATCACCGATCGGGAGAAGCGGATCATTGCTTACCACGAGGCCGGCCATGCAGTGGTCGCCTATTACTTGCCGAATTGCGATCCTGTGCACAAGGTGACTATCATTCCGAGGGGGATGGCAGGCGGATACACTCTGGCCCTTCCCGACGAGGATCGCACCCTTTGGACTCGATCCAAGTTCCTGGATGACTTGGCGATGGCGCTGGGCGGACGCGCGGCGGAGGAGATCGTCTTCGGCGACATCACCACTGGGGCCGCAGAGGACCTGGAGCGGGTCACGGAGCTGGCCCGAGCGATGGTGACCCGTTACGGGATGAGCGAGAAGCTGGGCCCCATGGTCTTCGGCAAGAAAGAGGAGCTGATCTTCCTGGGCAAGGAGATCGCCGAGCAGCGGGATTACAGCGACGCCGTGGCCCAGGAGATCGACGCGGAGGTTCGCCGTCTGGTGATGGAGGCCTACGAGCGGGCCAAGCGGATCCTCACCGAGCACCGGGACAAGCTGGAGGCGGTGGCGCAGAAGCTCATGGAGCTGGAGACATTGGATGCCGAGACTTTCCGGGCGATTATGGAAGGGCGGACACCGTCGGAGCCGAAGGCATCGGGGACGGCCGGCCCGGCCCCTCACCCGAGCGCCCCTCAACCCAGCGCTCCTGCGCCAGGCCCAGGGCCTGCGCCGTTCCCTGTGCCCGCGTGACCTCAGTCGAACCGATGGCGGCGAGGAAGGGCGGATGGTCTCACCATCCGCCCTTTTTTTATCTTGCGAGCCTAAGATCTGAGGGGATAGACGGGCGACGAAGCCCCCCTCCA
>JANXBD010000101.1 GCA_025057635.1 Thermoflexus sp.
CTCTCAGCCCGGAAATGGCGATGGCGATAATAGTAAGCTAGGGTGTTCAAATGGGGGTTCACCTTCAGAATCACATCGGGGGGGGTGGGGGGGGGGGGGGGGGGGGGGGGCGGGGGGGGGGGGGGGGGGGGGGGGGGGGGGGGGGGGGGGGCGGGGGGGGGGGGGGGGGGGGGGGGGGGGGGGGGGGGGGGGGGGGGGGGGGGCCCTGGGCCTGGGGGGCAGCAGATGGGCGAGCAGGCGGGCGAGGATGGGCATCGCCACCATGCCGAACCAGATCACATAGCGCTGGCCGCTCCAGGCCAGCCAGAGGAAGGCGAGCAGCAGCAGCAGCTCGGTGGGGGGGAGGCGGTAGGAGGAACGGGCGAGGGCCACCAGCAGCAGGAGGATGCTCAGATAGAAGATGACGTTGGCGATCCCGTGAGGGGTGGGGGATGCCCATTCCACCCCCAGGTTCTGGCTAGGGGCATCGGTGAGCAGGCCATAGGCATAGCGGAGGATGCCCGCTCCGTAGGGGTTGAGGAAGAGGGCCAGCAGGGCAAGGAAGGTGATCCCCAAGAGCGGGCGCAGGGGTGGGCGCTGGGGGTGCTGGAGGAGGTGTTCCAGGGCTCCGCCGATCAGGAAGAGGGCGAGGAGGGCAGGGCCAAGGAGGAAAGCGCCGTGGGCGTTGACCCAGAAGGCCATCAGGAGGGGGAGGGCGATCAGCCAGGCGGGATGGAGCTGGCCTTCCCGGAAGCGGGTCAGGAGCAGATAGAAGCCCACGAAGGGGAGCCAGGACCAGATCTGGGGGCGGATGATCAGGTTGTTCAGAGACATTCCGGCGGCGAGGGCGAGGGCTAGGGCGGCGAGGCGCCAGGAACGGCTCTGGCGTTTGGCCTCTAGGCCGATCAGGCCGAAGGCAGCGAGGGCGATGGCGTTGCGGGCGAAGGTGATCAGGGGGAGTCCGCCGGCGCGGTGCAGGAGATAGAGGAGGACTTCCCCCAGCCAGGCTCCGTAGGTGAAGGGGGCATCGGCGGGCAGCGTCCAGCCGAACATATTGGTGGTGGGGATCCGTCCCTCGCGGACGATGAGCTCGCCGATCTTCAGATGCCACCAGAAGTCGTTTGGGGGAAGGGGCACCAAGGAGACAAGGAACCCAAAGGTCGCCAAGGGAATCAGGAACCACAGCGGCTCGATGGGCATCGCCAGGGTCCGTCGACGTGTCATACCCCGACTCCATCTGGAAGAATCCGGCTCACTTCAACGGCGGCGGTGTCTTTCTTGTGTCTTTCTTTTAGGTCAGCACCGCCTTCCGGTCTTCCAGTGGATTATATCCGGTTCCTCCCGCGTTCGATCTCCGACCCTGCCATCCGGAGGGCGCGCCATCCTCCCCAGGCCAGGGCGGGAAGCGTGGGCATCAGGGCGATCCCGGCTGCGGCACGGGCCGCCAGCACCAGCGGGGCGCTCAGGAAGGTCGCCAGCCAGATCCCCGCGAAAATCGCGCGCTGTTCCTCCCGTTTCGAGGGGAGCGCTTCCCATAGGATCGCCGCCGGGAGGATCAGGATCGCCCAGTCGTAGATCATCGCGTGGGGGGTCAGCCAGAGGGTGAGGGCGACGGCGAGGGCGAACCGCAACCCGGGATCCCGGTGGGAGCGCCAGAACCAGAAGACGGCGATGGCCCCGCCCAGCGCCGCTAGGGCCGCTAGGAGGTCGGCTCGGCGAGGCCACCATGGGAGCAGCAGCCGCCAGAACCCCCGCAGGCTGTGCAGGTGCCATACGGGGAACTCCTTCCAGCCCGGGAGATCCGGATAAACCGCCCCAGCGAAGCTCAGGTAAGCCCGAGTGGCCTCCGGGAGGGCCGCCGAGGAGAGGACGAACAGCGCCGCGCCCATGAGGAGGAGGCCGAGGAACGCACGACGGCCCCGGGGGCCCTCCACCATCCAGAGGGCCATGAGCCCCAGCAGCAGATGGGGCTTATACAGCAGAAGCCCGGCCGCTCCCCCCGCCGCGAGGTCGCGCCCTTTCCGCCAGAGCTGCCAGACCCCGGTGAGGAGGGCCAGGCTGAGGAGGCCGTTCTGCCCGAAGCTCACGGAAGCGAAGACCGGCAGGAAGGTGAGGGCCCAGCCCATGGATTTCCAGAAGGAATGCCCGGAGCGGAGCGCGCGCAGGCTGAGGGCCAGCAGCAGCAACTGCAGGAGGCTCCAGAGGGCGAAGCTGAGCTCATAAGGAAGGAGGGAAAAGGGCACGAAGAGCAGCGCGAAGAAGGGAGGGTTCAAAAAGGCGTGATAGCTGGGGAGATGCGGGCCGATGATCATCCGTTCGGCGGCGAGCTGGGCCTCCGGATCGTAGAGGCGGGCGGCCTGCCCGTGGCGGATCATCCAGCCGGCGGCGTAGAACTGGAGGTAGTCCGTCCCGATCACCTGCCCCGTCCGGTCGAGGTGGTTCTGGCCCAGGAGGAGACTCAGGAGCCATCCGCCCCACAGGGCAGCCCCCGCGATCCATGCGTAGCGCAGGCGAGCGGGCGTGAGCCATCTCATGGGCAAGGTTTCCATCTCTGAATCACCGCCTCCGCAAGACGCGGGGCCTCGGCGAGCTCCACGAAGCGGCGGTCGGCCTCCGCTGGCCGAACGGCCGGCTCCTCCCGCAGTTCGGCGAAGCGGCGCTCGGTCTCATAGCGGTAAGGGCGAGCTCCTCATAGGGCCACCGCGGAGCCTCGGCCAGCGCCGTTGCCGCCGGGCCAAGCT
>JANXBD010000102.1:0-1754 GCA_025057635.1 Thermoflexus sp.
GGAGTGGGGATCAGAACGATTTCAATCCCACGCTGGTTCGATTGAGGCCCCCCCTGGATCCCCCCGGCCGTGCGAATAGACCCCATTTCAATCCCACGCTGGTTCGATTGAGGCGATCATTCACGTGGATATGGCCGCTGGGTGGCAGAGTTATTTCAATCCCACGCTGGTTCGATTGAGGCGAGCGGGGGAGAAGACAGTGTGAAGAGCTCATTCGGATTTCAATCCCACGCTGGTTCGATTGAGGCCCCGGCTCCTGCGCAGGGCTTCAGCCCTGCGCAGGGCCATTTCAATCCCACGCTGGTTCGATTGAGGCCAACAAGATAACCGCACGACTGAAATCATCCGGAGAATTTCAATCCCACGCTGGTTCGATTGAGGCCACCAACGCGATGATCCTAACGCCCGGGATCGGAAAATTTCAATCCCACGCTGGTTCGATTGAGGCATGGGGCCGAAGGGAGGGGGCGATGAGAGGGATGTTTCATTTCAATCCCACGCTGGTTCGATTGAGGCTGGGGAGTTCCGTTGCCCCATGGCAGCACCGTGATCCTATTTCAATCCCACGCTGGTTCGATTGAGGCACTGGTCCCCCAGCAGCGGATCCAGGGTGAGCAGCCATTTCAATCCCACGCTGGTTCGATTGAGGCATTCATCCCGAAGAATCTGGAGCCGCGAGATTTAATCTCGATTTCAATCCCACGCTGGTTCGATTGAGGCTTCCCGGTGGCGCGGGCGTGCAGGGAGGCTGCCCAGCGCGATTTCAATCCCACGCTGGTTCGATTGAGGCCGGAGTCGGGATCCCAACCGGGGTCGGGGTCGGAGTATTTCAATCCCACGCTGGTTCGATTGAGGCCCCGGAACCAGCCCCCAACCGTCTCTGTTCCACTGAATTTCAATCCCACGCTGGTTCGATTGAGGCGAGCAGATCCCCGCCAACAAGCATGACCTACCCCAATTTCAATCCCACGCTGGTTCGATTGAGGCACGGGACCAGCGCCCCAAGGGCCTGGCTGATAGCTGCCATTTCAATCCCACGCTGGTTCGATTGAGGCAGCGATCCGCCCGCCTGGTAATCCGTCCAAGACGAATTTCAATCCCACGCTGGTTCGATTGAGGCGTCCTGTTGGCCACAGCCCCCCGCCCCCGGTCCTGTATTTCAATCCCACGCTGGTTCGATTGAGGCACTGGTCAGAATATCCCACCCGACCGCCACCAAGAATTTCAATCCCACGCTGGTTCGATTGAGGCCAGCAGAACCACCGCCCGGCTGAAATCCGCCGCCGATTTCAATCCCACGCTGGTTCGATTGAGGCGGGCGGGGGTAAGACTTCGCTGGCCGTTTACATTGCAATTTCAATCCCACGCTGGTTCGATTGAGGCCCCCGGGGGAAGATTAGCACACCCGGGATATGGTGTATTTCAATCCCACGCTGGTTCGATTGAGGCAGCCCGAACCCTGGCCTGCCAGGCCGGCGCCGGAGTATTTCAATCCCACGCTGGTTCGATTGAGGCGCTGGATCCGCGAGACGCCTGGACAAAAAGACTTCCATTTCAATCCCACGCTGGTTCGATTGAGGCTGGGTGGGTATATGAGCTAATCTACCCGATTCCTGCATTTCAATCCCACGCTGGTTCGATTGAGGCCCAGTTCCGATTTGAACTCATACGCATCGGTGGAGAGTAGGGTTGGCACACTGTGTGGAGTGAGGGGGGGCGAACCGTGGGGGGCGGGGCCGGCGCAGGGGGGTGTC
>JANXBD010000102.1:1764-2434 GCA_025057635.1 Thermoflexus sp.
TCGACTGAGGCCGAGTTCCTTCGCAATTAGATCGTCAGACCCCTCTTCCATTTCAATCCCACGCTGGTTCGATTGAGGCCCGGGTCGGTGCAGGGAAGAAGAACCACCAAATCGTATTTCAATCCCACGCTGGTTCGATTGAGGCACGCCAACGCCGACGATAACGCCCACGCCCACCCCCATTTCAATCCCACGCTGGTTCGATTGAGGCGCCCCCGGAGGGGTGGGAGGAATGGCCGGATCTCCTCATTTCAATCCCACGCTGGTTCGATTGAGGCGGGGAACGGTTCTGGTGGAAGCCACGGGGGGGAACGGATTTCAATCCCACGCTGGTTCGATTGAGGCCCCCCCAATCGCACGACGGCCCGGCCATTCCATGGCTATTTCAATCCCACGCTGGTTCGATTGAGGCGCCGCCGCGGGGAGTCGCAGTGATCGACTTCTACAAGTATTTCAATCCCACGCTGGTTCGATTGAGGCACATTTCCTGAACCGGCCCGCAGTAAACCGGATGACCATTTCAATCCCACGCTGGTTCGATTGAGGCATCTGGTAGGTGGCCCGCAGCGGCTGCAGCTGCACTTATTTCAATCCCACGCTGGTTCGATTGAGGCCGGCCTGGAGCCGCCAGGCCGTCTCCGTGGCCTGGATTTCAATCCCACGCTGGTTC
>JANXBD010000103.1 GCA_025057635.1 Thermoflexus sp.
CGTGTTATAGTCTTCGAAAAGTAAGTATGAGCTCTTCCTTCCCTTATCCTCTTTTTCGCTTTATCTAAAATTACTGGCTCAATCGAACCAGCGTGGGATAGAAACGATCCGCGTAGCGTTTCGACGCTACGCGCGTTCTGTGAAGACTCAATCGAACCAGCGTGGGATAGAAACGATCTGCGATGGTTCTCAACGATGCCGATCTGGGTGCCCGACTCAATCGAACCAGCGTGGGATAGAAACGATCTGTTATAGTTGTAGACGATGAAGGTCGGCACAGGAACTCAATCGAACCAGCGTGGGATAGAAACGATAGAATCTTCAGCGAATATGACACCTCATACATTCCTCAATCGAACCAGCGTGGGATAGAAACCGCCGAACGCGACGCCGACGCCGACTCCGACGATAAGCCTCAATCGAACCAGCGTGGGATAGAAACCCTGAACCCCTGCTTGTCCGCCTTCCTCACCTGCCCGCCTCAATCGAACCAGCGTGGGATAGAAACCGGGCATCCAAATTGGCGTCGTCGAGAACCAGCGCAACCTCAATCGAACCAGCGTGGGATAGAAACCGAACTCCAGAATCCTCATGGGTCGCCATGGGACCCACCTCAATCGAACCAGCGTGGGATAGAAACCGTCAAGCTACTCTAAAGGAGGTGCGTATGTGGTGGCCTCAATCGAACCAGCGTGGGATAGAAACCCTTGTCAAGTGCCCAGCTCATGAAATCAATCTCTTGCCTCAATCGAACCAGCGTGGGATAGAAACCACTGGGCGGCTGCTGGCATTCACGACGGGGAATGGGCCTCAATCGAACCAGCGTGGGATAGAAACAGGGAAAGAGGAAGGAAGAGATCGTGGAAGAAATTGCCTCAATCGAACCAGCGTGGGATAGAAACGCTGCCATATCCACATGAACGACCCACTGTATCCATGCCTCAATCGAACCAGCGTGGGATAGAAACCGACCAATAGCACGCGCGCGTTCGTCGCGAACGCGCGCCTCAATCGAACCAGCGTGGGATAGAAACGCATGGCTGCCCGATGTCCAGGCCGGAGAGGATGCACCCTCAATCGAACCAGCGTGGGATAGAAACGGATCTCTTGGCGGGAAATGGACAGCGGCGAGGGGGGCCTCAATCGAACCAGCGTGGGATAGAAACCCTGCCCCCGCCCCGCGGGGGGT
Organism: Thermoflexus sp.; assembly: GCA_025057635.1. GTDB lineage: Bacteria > Chloroflexota > Anaerolineae > Thermoflexales > Thermoflexaceae > Thermoflexus. Next base: position 1,190 of record JANXBD010000103.1, read on the forward strand.
GAGGAAGGCGGACGCCTCAATCGAACCAGCGTGGGATAGAAACATTCCCCGGGGGGGATCATGTCGAAAAAGACATATACCTCAATCGAACCAGCGTGGGATAGAAACAGTCATAATCCCCCCTCAGACGAGTTTCTTAACCAGAGCCTCAATCGAACCAGCGTGGGATAGAAACACTTCTGTGATTCCGGCCCCAACGCCAGCACCCGTGCGCCTCAATCGAACCAGCGTGGGATAGAAACCTGGGCGGCTCGCCGCTCCCCCCGCCCCCGGGGGGGGCCTCAATCGAACCAGCGTGGGATAGAAACGGGGCGTTCGAGAGGTGGCGCCCATGAGATGGTTCTCGCCTCAATCGAACCAGCGTGGGATAGAAACACCCAAAAGCGTATTAAAGCCAACTCACCCCTCAGCCCTCAATCGAACCAGCGTGGGATAGAAACTTGTTCGTTATCGATTACTATCTATTCGTGGGGGGCAGCCTCAATCGAACCAGCGTGGGATAGAAACTGGATTGAAGAATAACGCCCAAACACAGATGCTGGCCCTCAATCGAACCAGCGTGGGATAGAAACACTCCAACTCCATCGGCGGATTTTCAGATCATCTGGGCCTCAATCGAACCAGCGTGGGATAGAAACTCGAAACCAGCCCCCCACCTTCTCCGTCCCAGAGACCCTCAATCGAACCAGCGTGGGATAGAAACCCTCTAACTGATGCCGCAATCGTAGTGGATGAGGCGCCTCAATCGAACCAGCGTGGGATAGAAACTAAGTAAGATGTTCTGCTCTAATTTTGCTCGATTTCCCTCAATCGAACCAGCGTGGGATAGAAACTTCTTGGGATTACGCTTGCGAGTCTCGCGGTAGCAGGGCCTCAATCGAACCAGCGTGGGATAGAAACCAGCGCGTCGCTCCGCCTCCCTCTCGAGACGCTCGACCTCAATCGAACCAGCGTGGGATAGAAACCTTTTTGGAATTGATGCTTCTGGGGCCGTTGGTAAGCCTCAATCGAACCAGCGTGGGATAGAAACCCATTAGCGCCGTCTTTCGATCATTATCCCACGTATCCTCAATCGAACCAGCGTGGGATAGAAACCGATCGTGGGGACTCTGTTTCGTCTTGTGAGGGTCGTCCTCAATCGAACCAGCGTGGGATAGAAACACGAATATCCAAACAATGGCATTCCACCGGACCCCTCCTCAATCGAAC
>JANXBD010000104.1 GCA_025057635.1 Thermoflexus sp.
GCTCTTCCTTCCCTTATCCTCTTTTTCGCTTTATCTAAAATTACTGGGCCTCAATCGAACCAGCGTGGGATAGAAACGGCAGCAGCTGTCTGCTCGAGAGCTTCCTCCAGGGCTGGCCTCAATCGAACCAGCGTGGGATAGAAACCACAACGGGCAGCGGACCAGGGTGACAAACTTCCTCGCCTCAATCGAACCAGCGTGGGATAGAAACGATCGACGCTCAGGTCTATGACGAAATCGAGCATCTCGCCTCAATCGAACCAGCGTGGGATAGAAACCGATTTCAAGGCCGATCCGCTGCTTCCCTTGCAGCGGGCCTCAATCGAACCAGCGTGGGATAGAAACGTTATCGTGGACCACCACGATAACGGAGTCCGGCAAGGCCTCAATCGAACCAGCGTGGGATAGAAACCCTTCCCCCAATTTATGAGTTTTTTGGTTGACTTAAACGCCTCAATCGAACCAGCGTGGGATAGAAACCATGCGGTCGACCCCCGCTTCCCTGGGGGGGCAAAAAGCCTCAATCGAACCAGCGTGGGATAGAAACCCAACTTCCACCCCTTCTCCGGAGCCGGCCGGAGCGCGCCTCAATCGAACCAGCGTGGGATAGAAACCGTGAATGATCCACTGTATCCACCCCGATGAAGAGTGCCTCAATCGAACCAGCGTGGGATAGAAACAGAGACGGGAATCTGCACATAAAAGCGATCCCCGCTGCCTCAATCGAACCAGCGTGGGATAGAAACCGAGGAACTCTGTAGCCCCCGGCAGGCTCTGGAACGCGCCTCAATCGAACCAGCGTGGGATAGAAACCCCAGACCGGGAGGCCGACGGGCTGGAGGAGGAGGAAGCCTCAATCGAACCAGCGTGGGATAGAAACAGAAAATCGTCCAGGCCCTGCGGGGCCTGGCGTGGCAGCCTCAATCGAACCAGCGTGGGATAGAAACGGCTGATCCCCAGTGCTTCCTCCAATGCTTCCTGGAGGCCTCAATCGAACCAGCGTGGGATAGAAACCCTTCCCCTGGGGATGATTCGCAATCCCCAGGATCTGGGCCTCAATCGAACCAGCGTGGGATAGAAACGCTGTATCTGATGCAGCCGGCGGGGCGGCGCGGAAGGGCCTCAATCGAACCAGCGTGGGATAGAAACGCGCGCGTGTGTGCGCGGGGGCGCGCGGGCGGGGGTAGGCCTCAATCGAACCAGCGTGGGATAGAAACTCACGATCGGGGTCGGGGTCGGGGTTGGGGTTGTCGTGCCTCAATCGAACCAGCGTGGGATAGAAACGAGGTAGCGTGGAAATGATTGTTGTGTATGATCTATCCTCAATCGAACCAGCGTGGGATAGAAACGGGGTAGGCGTGAAAGCAGGGAACGGGGTGACAACTGCCTCAATCGAACCAGCGTGGGATAGAAACCCGGCCCGGCCATTCCATGGACGGGCCGACCCAGAAGCCTCAATCGAACCAGCGTGGGATAGAAACGCCGGCTCCGGAGAAGGGGTGGAAGTTGGGGGAGAACCTCAATCGAACCAGCGTGGGATAGAAACAGGGCAGAGGGGGTGAGTTCACGTGCGATTGTGGTGCCTCAATCGAACCAGCGTGGGATAGAAACAGTTTAGGATTTAGGATAGGATCAGGATCGAGAAGCATCCTCAATCGAACCAGCGTGGGATAGAAACTTGGAAGATCAAGATCCAGCCCCCAGGCAACAAGCGCCCTCAATCGAACCAGCGTGGGATAGAAACCATGGGGATTGGAGGGGGGTGGTGCAGGTGATTGTGGCCTCAATCGAACCAGCGTGGGATAGAAACCAGCATGAATCGAGCAATTAAGCCGAGCAGCACAGGGCCTCAATCGAACCAGCGTGGGATAGAAACTTCTCGGTAACGGTGGAGTTTGATCCGCTGCAGTTAACCTCAATCGAACCAGCGTGGGATAGAAACCTGTTATAGTTGTAGACAATGAAGGTCGGCACAGGAACCTCAATCGAACCAGCGTGGGATAGAAACACGGGGGAATTGAAAGTTCGAGGATTCCCATCGAAACCTCAATCGAACCAGCGTGGGATAGAAACCGCTGCGGAAGTTGCGCAAGAGGTCGCGCGAGCGGCGGCCTCAATCGAACCAGCGTGGGATAGAAACCAGTGACCGTGACGGTTACGCCGACGCCGACTCCGAGCCTCAATCGAACCAGCGTGGGATAGAAACGCTGATGATACCACGCACGGCGGATGACATGAGAACCCCTCAATCGAACCAGCGTGGGATAGAAACGTGTGGGAGCCGCAAAGCGAGAAGTCGGTCCTCTAACCTCAATCGAACCAGCGTGGGATAGAAACGCGAGGGAACTGGAAGCTCGATGATTCCCACCGGAACCCTCAATCGA
>JANXBD010000105.1 GCA_025057635.1 Thermoflexus sp.
AACCACGTGTTTCAATCCCACGCTGGTTCGATTGAGGCCCACGCCGCCGCTACCAGGCGGCGGCGAGATTTGCATGTTTCAATCCCACGCTGGTTCGATTGAGGCGCGGCCCTCAATCACCCGCATCACCATGTTAACCCCCCATTTCAATCCCACGCTGGTTCGATTGAGGCAACTGCCACACTTTTGAAATCGAAACATTGTTGCTATTTCAATCCCACGCTGGTTCGATTGAGGCCAACGCGCGCCCATTCCCCGTCGTGAACGCCCGCGGATTTCAATCCCACGCTGGTTCGATTGAGGCCACTCCCCGCTGCTGCTGTTATAGACGATGAAAGTATTTCAATCCCACGCTGGTTCGATTGAGGCAGATCTTGTCGATAGTCACTGCGTTGCTTCAGGAATATTTCAATCCCACGCTGGTTCGATTGAGGCGTCCACAGCTCGGCAAGGAACGCAGCCCCCGGGGGTATTTCAATCCCACGCTGGTTCGATTGAGGCGCGAAACCACCCACCAATCTGTTCTGTAGCACTAAATTTCAATCCCACGCTGGTTCGATTGAGGCGAGCCGTGCGCTGATCACGCTGACCCGGACCCTCCATTTCAATCCCACGCTGGTTCGATTGAGGCACTTCGCAGCCAGATCAACGAATGAAAAAACAAACAAAAAGGAGGGAAAATGGAAACAAAAAGCATTTTTCCGCTGCCCGAAGCGGGGATAGCGCTCCGGGTAGCGATAGAAAAGAGGAGGGAAAGTCGCAGGTACTACGAAGACAAGTACTTGCGCTTTTTCCTCCTCCCAGCTGATCCTCGTCTGGAAGAGGAGCAGCTGGGCTATGGCCCGGGGGATGCCGAGTGGGCCATGGAAGTCATGGCGGCCCTCCAGTTAGGCTGGGCAAAGCCCAGCCAGGCATCCCTCGAGGCGATTCAAGAGGAGCTCGCCATGCGCCGGGCAATTGCCCGACGCTTCGGGCGCGAGCTGGCGGGGATGACCCTTCGGGTTGTCCCCGACTTAGAGTATCGCGAGGCGGGTAAGCAATCTCCCGCCCTATCGATTTGCCCCATCCAGCGGGTTCCCCTGCTCTGGATGGGGGTGCTGATGGCCTGGGCGATCCCCCCGATGCGGACCAGCCGTAATGTCCAGGCCATCCAGGTGCTGCAGGGCCAGGCAGCAATCAGCCAGTTCATCGAAACCGATGATGACCTGCGCTGGCCCAGCACTCGCCTCCCGGAGAAGTTCTGGGAGGTCGCCCGGGTCCTGGAGCTGGAGGTCCAGGAAGAGTTTCCGGACCCCCGGGCTCTGGCCCGGCAAATCCGGGAGACGGCCGCCCGGGCCGCGTATCTCTACCGCCGCGCCCCGCACGAAACGGCGCTGGCGCGGTGGGAGGAGCTGGAGAAGCTCCTGGAGCGCCTGGCGCAACTGCGCCGTTTCTATCCCACGCTGGTTCGATTGAGGTTATTCCTTTTTTCATCCCTCCTCCTTGATTTGGATTGTTTCTATCCCACGCTGGTTCGATTGAGGACAAACCTTACGCCCGTTTACATACTCCAAACCCACGTTTCTATCCCACGCTGGTTCGATTGAGGCCGAGGCTCGCAAGCGTAATCCCAAGAAGAGGATCGGAGTTTCTATCCCACGCTGGTTCGATTGAGGTCATCAACATCACTCATAGCAGCACCGCCCTGAAATAGTTTCTATCCCACGCTGGTTCGATTGAGGCTGCTCGACACGGAACGCAGCCCCCGGGGGTGGGCGGTTTCTATCCCACGCTGGTTCGATTGAGGGTCAACTCACGCCACACTTGCCAAACACGCCGCCGCGGTTTCTATCCCACGCTGGTTCGATTGAGGCGAGGGGAGAAACAGAAAATAGCCCCCGATTGCCCGCGTTTCTATCCCACGCTGGTTCGATTGAGGTCTCGATCCTGATCCTATCCTAAATCCTAAACTTGGGTTTCTATCCCACGCTGGTTCGATTGAGGGGGGTAGGCGTGAAAGCAGGGAACGGGGTGACAACGTTTCTATCCCACGCTGGTTCGATTGAGGGTGGTGTGGCGGGTTGGTATAACGTCATTCGTGCATGTTTCTATCCCACGCTGGTTCGATTGAGGTTGGAGTGGGCGTTGGAAACTCAATCTGAGCAGAAACATGTTTCTATCCCACGCTGGTTCGATTGAGGCTGGAACGTCTCGCGCCGGAACGGCGCGAGACGCTCGTTTCTATCCCACGCTGGTTCGATTGAGGCCCCCGGACGGCCCTGGAGGCGTCCGCGGAGGCGCGCGGTGCTATCCCAGGCTGGGTCGAGTGAGG
>JANXBD010000106.1 GCA_025057635.1 Thermoflexus sp.
GTGTTATAGTCTTCGAAAAGTAAGTATGAGCTCTTCCTTCCCTTATCCTCTTTTTCGCTTTATCTAAAATTACTGGCCTCAATCGAACCAGCGTGGGATAGAAACCCGAAACTCGGATAAGCCGGCATCGCCGGGGCCGGCCCTCAATCGAACCAGCGTGGGATAGAAACTGCTTTCTGTTACCGTGATCGGCGGGGCGCTTATAACCTCAATCGAACCAGCGTGGGATAGAAACTAAGAAGCAGAATTCTTGTGTCGAGGAGCGTCTGTAGCCTCAATCGAACCAGCGTGGGATAGAAACACCCCCGGGGGCTGTGTCCCATGCCGGGCGGTGGACACCTCAATCGAACCAGCGTGGGATAGAAACGGTGAGTAGAACGCTCTCAAAAGCACGCGCAACATCACCTCAATCGAACCAGCGTGGGATAGAAACCTGTTATAGTTGTAGACAATGAAGGTCGGCACAGGAGCCTCAATCGAACCAGCGTGGGATAGAAACCGTGTTTGCGGTCGTTTCTCTTGTTTACTGATCTCGCCTCAATCGAACCAGCGTGGGATAGAAACCACGTCTCACTTCTCGTATCGCACGACGCGCAATGCGCCTCAATCGAACCAGCGTGGGATAGAAACCCTGGGATACTGGAAATTCGAAGACTCCCATCGAAACCTCAATCGAACCAGCGTGGGATAGAAACGGATTGCAGTCGCATTCCCCGCAATGAACTCGAACTCCCTCAATCGAACCAGCGTGGGATAGAAACCTACGATTGCGGCGTCAGTTAGAGGAGGCGTGGGTTCCTCAATCGAACCAGCGTGGGATAGAAACCAGAACGCAACTCGCGCGCGATGAAGCGAAAGCGCTGCCTCAATCGAACCAGCGTGGGATAGAAACCGTCGGGTTCAGGGTGGATGGGTCTTTAGTGAAACAGCCTCAATCGAACCAGCGTGGGATAGAAACTTTCCAACTTTTCCTATAACTTCAACTCCAACTCGAGGCCTCAATCGAACCAGCGTGGGATAGAAACCGCACGACGCATTGCGCGTCGTGCGATACGAGAAGCACCTCAATCGAACCAGCGTGGGATAGAAACAGCTCTTCACAAAACTCGCGTAGCGTCGAAATGCTACCCTCAATCGAACCAGCGTGGGATAGAAACCTTAGAACGGAAGAACATCGAGGATCCCCCTGATCAGCCTCAATCGAACCAGCGTGGGATAGAAACTTGAGCATGATCACTTGCTGAGAAGCTCTTCCACCTCCTCAATCGAACCAGCGTGGGATAGAAACTGTCCCTGGGCGGATATCGATCTCCGCCCACGGGGGCCCTCAATCGAACCAGCGTGGGATAGAAACTCCCCCAATTTATGAGTTTTTTGGTTGACTTAAACACCTCAATCGAACCAGCGTGGGATAGAAACTTTTCAGGGGAGTAAATGGACATGAGGATTAGTGGGGCCTCAATCGAACCAGCGTGGGATAGAAACCGACAACAAACGTAGCATAATGAGAGCGACCATGATGCCTCAATCGAACCAGCGTGGGATAGAAACGTATATCCACCACCAAATACTTCACATCTATCCATAACCTCAATCGAACCAGCGTGGGATAGAAACGGACGTCCTCGTATCTATCACTATCGAAGCATATCGCCTCAATCGAACCAGCGTGGGATAGAAACTCTTCCCGACCCGGATAGCCCAACGGGGGAATTGAAGCCTCAATCGAACCAGCGTGGGATAGAAACCGCGTAGCGTCGAAACGCTACGCGCGTTCTGTGAAGCCTCAATCGAACCAGCGTGGGATAGAAACTATAAGATGTTCTGCTCGAATTTTACTCGATTTCTCCCTCAATCGAACCAGCGTGGGATAGAAACAGAGCCGGTGCCGTCGTCGCGATCGTTGCGGCGACGGCCTCAATCGAACCAGCGTGGGATAGAAACCCTTCCCCATAGCGCCCGACCCCACCCCTCCCCGCCTCAATCGAACCAGCGTGGGATAGAAACACTGCTCGAGCGGGCGGCGGTGCTGCTGCGCGACGGCCTCAATCGAACCAGCGTGGGATAGAAACCGCCGAGGGGGGGCGAAGCGGGGGGAGGGTGCCCCCCCTCAATCGAACCAGCGTGGGATAGAAACACGAATATCCAAACAATGGCATTCCACCGGACCCCTCCTCAATCGAAC
>JANXBD010000107.1 GCA_025057635.1 Thermoflexus sp.
ATCTGGTCCATGATCCCACATCGCACCCCTACAAACTCGTTCTCCGCCCGCTGACACAGACGCGCCAGCTCCAGGCGAGGCATTTCGCGGCCGCTGAGGGTGAGCCAGGCCACCGCGAAGGCCACCTCCAGCGCGGCGGAAGAGCTCAAGCCGCTGGCAATCGGCACATCCCCCGAGATCACGGCATCTAGCCCCGGGAGATGAACACCGGATTCCTCTAAGGCCCAGGCCACCCCCGCCGGATAAGCCGCCCATCCTCGCAAGCTCCCCGGCCGCAGCCCATCCAGTGAGAAGCTGGCCTCCTCCCCGAAATCCGCTGCGATCAGATACGCCCGCCGATCCGGACGCGGACGAGCCGCCACCCAGACCGCCCGGTCGATGGCGATCGGAAGGACAAAGCCATCGTTGTAATCCGTATGCTCTCCGATCAGATTCACCCGGCCGGGGGCCCGGGCCCTCAGGGGTGGTGGTTCCCCGAACCGTTCTCGAAACACGTAGATCGCCCGCGCCTCAGCGTGGATCATCCCAGGATCCTCAAGGAACGGAGTTCAATCACCACGATTCTATGTCAATAGGAGTCACGCAGCTCTTCACCCCCAAATGTTTGGATCCCCCTCCCCAAGGCCCGAAGGGTCGTGGGGAGGGGGATAAGGAGGGGTATCCCGCTTCGCTTAGCCGGCTTCCCACTGCGTAATTCCTATAGTGAAACGGGAATCTCAGAACGGCAAGACATCCGGCTGAAGCTGGCCTTCCCTCTGAAAACCCTGCGCTATACTTAAGCACAGGGGGACATCCATATGCACGAGCTGGCGATCACCCAGGGGATCCTCTCCGTGGTCCTGGAGGCGGCCGAGGCCGCAAGGGCGCGACGGGTGCTCGCGATCGATCTCGTCGTGGGCGCCCTCACCGGTTACGTGGATGATTCCATCCGCTTCTATTTCGACTTGCTCAGCCAAGGGACACCCGCCGAGGGCGCCATCCTGAGGATCCGACGGGAGCCTGGACAGGGACATTGCCAGACGTGCGGAGCCACGTTCCAGGCGGAACCTCCGCTGCGCCCGACCTGTCTTTTTTGCAACAGCCCTCAGATCCAGATCACCGGCGGAGCCTACTGTTTCGTTGAGCGCATCGAGGTGGACGATGAGGACGAGCATACCGGTGGTGAAGGCGATCCTTCAGGCGAATGAGGCGGTGGCCTCGGAAAACCGAGCCGCCTTTGATGCCGCTGACCTCCTTGCGGTCAATCTAATGTCCTCCCCCGGCGCAGGCAAAACCAGCTTGATCCTCGCCACCATAGAGCGCCTGCCCGCTTCCCTTCGGGCCGGGGTCATTGAGGGAGACATCGCCTCGACGCTGGATGCGGAGCGGATCGCCGCCCATGGGATCCCTGTGGTGCAGATCAACACGGGCGGCACATGCCATCTGGATGCCCCCATGATCCGTTCCGCGCTTCCTCATTTACCGCTGGAAACGCTCGATGTGTTATTCATCGAAAATGTCGGGAACCTGATCTGCCCAGCGGAGTTCGACCTGGGCGCCCATCTGAACATCGTGATCGCCAGCGTCCCGGAAGGCCACGACAAGCCCTATAAATACCCTGGGATGTTCCAGAAGGCCGATGGGATCGTGCTGAACAAGGCAGATCTGATGGAGGTGCTGGAGTTCGATTTGGAAGCTTTCCAACACGGTGTGAGGATCCTTCGACCGGATGTTCCGCTTTTCATCGTCTCCTGTCGAACCGGCCACGGCCTGGAGGCCTGGACGGAATGGCTACTTGAGCAGCGCCAGCTGCGACGGAAGCGCCATGGGCGATGAGATCCGACGGCTTCGTGTGGAGATCCAGGGCGCAGTGCAAGGGGTGGGATTCCGGCCCTACGTTTATCGGCTGGCCGCCGAACTCGGCCTCGCCGGATGGGTGCTGAACGACTCCCGCGGCGTCTTCATCGAGGTGGAAGGGCCCGTATCCCGACTGGAACGCTTCCTGGAACGCCTTCCCCGCGAAATCCCCCCTCGAGCTCGAATCTATT
>JANXBD010000108.1 GCA_025057635.1 Thermoflexus sp.
TCTGTTGGGGCAAAAATCCGATTCGCCTCAATCGAACCAGCGTGGGATTGAAACTTGTGGTGGGTTCTGGCGGCGCCGCGGGTGGGACGGGGCCTCAATCGAACCAGCGTGGGATTGAAACCAGATATCGCCTGTGCCGTGTCGACATCGCGGCACAGCCTCAATCGAACCAGCGTGGGATTGAAACTCTCGCTCTACGTCATGCCGGAGAAGGCGAACGCGTGGCCTCAATCGAACCAGCGTGGGATTGAAATTTACGAATTCGAACTCAAAGACCCAAGCCTGAGTAAGCCTCAATCGAACCAGCGTGGGATTGAAATGGAGAACCAAGACCAGCGAGACTAAAGCCGCGAGATGAGCCTCAATCGAACCAGCGTGGGATTGAAATTCTGGTCATTGTCCAAATCCATGGTGGCGGCCCTGGGGGGGCCTCAATCGAACCAGCGTGGGATTGAAATGCTGATCCTGGCCGCCCTGGCCCTGGCGGGCCGCTGCCTCAATCGAACCAGCGTGGGATTGAAATATCTTGTATCCTGACTTCCGTCTGATTGTGCGACCGCGGCCTCAATCGAACCAGCGTGGGATTGAAATCATATGTGATCAGAGTGCTCAAAAATCTGATAGGGGGCCTCAATCGAACCAGCGTGGGATTGAAATGGACATCCACATACACACTCCGCACCCCAGATGCACGCGCCTCAATCGAACCAGCGTGGGATTGAAATGTGGTTACTGTGACTCTTTCTTGGGTTTTTGAGTTCGGCCTCAATCGAACCAGCGTGGGATTGAAATATCGCCTTTCTTCCAGGCCACTCCATTGAGGGACCCGCCTCAATCGAACCAGCGTGGGATTGAAATGCGGGATGACCTGCTCGAGCATGTAGACGTATATGGTGCCTCAATCGAACCAGCGTGGGATTGAAATCGGACACCACCATCCGGCCCGGCCCCGTGACGGACTGGCCTCAATCGAACCAGCGTGGGATTGAAATGCGCATGGCGAGCTCCTCTTGAATCGCCTCGAGGGGAAGCCTCAATCGAACCAGCGTGGGATTGAAATCTCCTCCCCGGGGAGGTCGGGGGGAAGCCAGCCCAGGCCTCAATCGAACCAGCGTGGGATTGAAATCAAATACGGGGGCGTTCCCTTCCTGGCCAGCCAGTCCGCCTCAATCGAACCAGCGTGGGATTGAAATTCTGAGGAACCTTGCCGCCATGCAGCAAATGATGGGGGCCTCAATCGAACCAGCGTGGGATTGAAATAGTGAAGCGTGTCGCGTTTACCCGGAAGCGTGGCTTGCCTCAATCGAACCAGCGTGGGATTGAAATTTTCGAGCTTTACGATTGTGTAGATCTCCCGCCCCGAGCCTCAATCGAACCAGCGTGGGATTGAAATGAGTGGTTGTGGGAGTTCCGTGAGAAGTGCAATCAGCCTCAATCGAACCAGCGTGGGATTGAAATGGGGGAACACCGGGGGGAGGTCAACGGCCGCCCCTGCCTCAATCGAACCAGCGTGGGATTGAAACGGTGTTCGCATCTGCATAATTCCCGTCCGGATGGATGCCTCAATCGAACCAGCGTGGGATTGAAATACTCCCACTCCGACTTCGGTGCCTGTGATGCCGTCGCCTCAATCGAACCAGCGTGGGATTGAAATCGGCTGCTTCGGAATCTGTAATAGTTCAACCGAAATTGCCTCAATCGAACCAGCGTGGGATTGAAATGGGACATGCCGGCTTCGAACACCCCGCCGGTCCGTGGCCTCAATCGAACCAGCGTGGGATTGAAATCGAGGAACTCTGTAGCCCCCGGCAGGCTCTGGAACGGCCTCAATCGAACCAGCGTGGGATTGAAACGTGAGCGGAACGGAACCAGTCGGTGGCTGGTTCCGGTGCCTCAATCGAACCAGCGTGGGATTGAAACCAGGTCACCTTGTGCGTGACATGGGTGGAGTTGCGGGCCTCAATCGAACCAGCG
>JANXBD010000109.1 GCA_025057635.1 Thermoflexus sp.
GGATAGAAACCGCGTAGCGTTTCGACGCTACGCGCGTTCTGTGAAGAGCCTCAATCGAACCAGCGTGGGATAGAAACTGCGATGGTTCTCAACGATGCCGATCTGGGTGCCCGAGCCTCAATCGAACCAGCGTGGGATAGAAACTCGATAGCTGAGGGGAGATTGGGAAGATGGATGGAAGGCCTCAATCGAACCAGCGTGGGATAGAAACCTTCCCTGGGGGGGCAAAAATCCAATTCCCCGGGGGGGCCTCAATCGAACCAGCGTGGGATAGAAACTATAACAATTCGCTCATCGAACACACTATCCAATTCCGCCTCAATCGAACCAGCGTGGGATAGAAACGCGAGAACAGTGAGAATAACCAACGCAATAAAAAACGGCCTCAATCGAACCAGCGTGGGATAGAAACATGGAGTTGGAGTTGGAGTTGGGGACGGAGTGAGAAGCCTCAATCGAACCAGCGTGGGATAGAAACTAGATATGCAGGAGTTGGGTGGTTGTTCTCTGATGGGCCTCAATCGAACCAGCGTGGGATAGAAACCAGAAATCCCCACGCCGTTGGGCACAATCCCGGGAATGCCTCAATCGAACCAGCGTGGGATAGAAACGGGCGTGGGGGACGGTTGTGGTGGTGCTTTCGGCTGTGCCTCAATCGAACCAGCGTGGGATAGAAACAGATGGGATAAGAGTAGTAATTGCAGCCACTACTTCGCCTCAATCGAACCAGCGTGGGATAGAAACAGTCCTCATAGGCCGTCATAGGACCCATGAGAACCCAAGCCTCAATCGAACCAGCGTGGGATAGAAACCTAAGAGATGAGTTTCTTAAAGAAAGAAATCACCAGCGCCTCAATCGAACCAGCGTGGGATAGAAACCAAGATCTATGAGTTGTCAAGAGCTATAAGCAGAAGACCTCAATCGAACCAGCGTGGGATAGAAACGCATGAATCGAGCAATTAAGCCGAGCAGCACAGGGCCCTCAATCGAACCAGCGTGGGATAGAAACCCCCCCGGGGGAGGGGTGGGGTCGGGCGCTATGGGGAGCCTCAATCGAACCAGCGTGGGATAGAAACTTTTCACTCCTCCTCTTCGTCTCCGCCTTGCACGACAGCCTCAATCGAACCAGCGTGGGATAGAAACGGCGGCGAGATTTGCATTGGTAATGAGTGCGTTCCCGCCTCAATCGAACCAGCGTGGGATAGAAACGCTGATGATACCACGCACGGCGGATGACATGAGAACCTCAATCGAACCAGCGTGGGATAGAAACCGCCGCATTCGCGACGTTCGAGGAGGCGATTGATTACCTCAATCGAACCAGCGTGGGATAGAAACCGAGATTGAAGTTCTCGATGCCGAGGGGCCAACATGCCTCAATCGAACCAGCGTGGGATAGAAACGGAGACCCGGGGGACAGGACGAGGGGAGGCTCAGGGCCTCAATCGAACCAGCGTGGGATAGAAACCCAGATCTCCCGGGGGAATTCCCGGAGGGCGAGGGCCCTCAATCGAACCAGCGTGGGATAGAAACGGAATCCCAGCTCCCCCCCGAAGGGGTAGAGGAGCTGCCTCAATCGAACCAGCGTGGGATAGAAACCTGGGTGGTCTTGGCCACCAACGTGGCCGAGACTTCCCCCTCAATCGAACCAGCGTGGGATAGAAACCCCGACGGCTGGTGAATGGGCCAAGGATCGTGCCATCCTCAATCGAACCAGCGTGGGATAGAAACGACGCCGTTCGGACGTTTGGACGTCTGGACATCGGACCTCAATCGAACCAGCGTGGGATAGAAACGCGAGGGAACTGGAAGCTCGATGATTCCCACCGGAACCCTCAATCGA
>JANXBD010000010.1:0-35909 GCA_025057635.1 Thermoflexus sp.
ATCTTCGCTGGCCGGCTCCGGCCGGTGATCGATCGGGTGCTGCCGCTGACCCCGGCGGGGGCGCGGGAGGGCCACCGTCTGCTGGAGTCCGGAGCGGTCTTCGGGAAGATCGTCTTCCAGGTCGACGCGATCGAATGAGCCGATGGCGGCGTCTTCCCGGAGTTCTATGGCTGCTCTACTTCGCCCTGCGCAATGCGGTGCGCGCCGCCTACTATCTGGGGGCGATTCCCCCGGTGTGGACGGAGGAGGGCCTCCACGGGCCCTGGATCTATCTGGGAATGGCCGCGCTGGCCTGGGCGCTGGCCTTCGGGGTATCCGCCAGCCTCTGGTGGTGGAGGGGGCCGGCAGCTGCCCGGTGGATCCTAGGAGGGATGGTCCTCTATCAACTCCATGGCTGGGTTCACCGGCTCTTTCTGATGCGCAGCCCATTCATTGCCCAGAGCCATGGTTTCGCGTTGCTGGTCAGCCTCCTCACCCTCATCGGGACCGCATGGTTCCTAGGTCTGCTCCACAGGCGAAATCGCGCTTAGAGCCGATTTCCAGGTTTGCGGCTCGCCTTCCGCAGCCCGCACGCCCAGAAAGACAAGGAACACCATGGGCAACTTCAGACCTTGAGCTCCATCCAGGTGCCCCTGGGAGGGAAGCGGGCCGGGCCCCATTCCCATGGGCCATGGGGAAGCGGTGCCCCAGCTCCAAAACCTATGAGAGAGCAGGAGCATGGGAAGGAGAGCAGGAGGAACGGCTCATCCAGCCTTTGATTCAGGCTCAGGGGATCGTCTCCTCGAACACCTCCTGGATCTGATCCAGCGCCCAGTCTAGATCCTCCTGGGAGATCACGAGAGGAGGGGCGAACCGGATGATGTGTTCATGGGTGTCCTTTATCAGAACTCCCCGCTCCTTCAAGGCCTCGCAGAAGCGACGGGCTCCACCGGCCTCCGCGTGGAGCTCGATGCCGATCAACAAGCCCCGACCGCGCACCTCTTTGATGTGGGGGCTTCGGATGGCCCGCAAGCGTTTCAGGGCATGCTCACCGAGCGCCACCGCCCGTTCCGGCAGGTTTTCCTCCACAATCACCCGCAGCGCCTCCCGGGCCACCGCGGCGGCCAGCGGGTTGCCGCCGAAGGTGCTCCCGTGGTCGCCTGGTCGGAACACGCCCAGGATCTCCCGCCGGGAGACCACGGCGGAGATCGGCATCACGCCGCCCCCGAGGGCTTTGCCCAAGATCACCATATCGGGTTGGACGTCTTCCCACCACGAGGCAAGCAATTGGCCGGTGCGCCCTAAGCCGGTCTGGATCTCATCGGCGATGAAGAGCACGTTGTGCCGGCGGCAGATCTCCGCAGCTTGGGCCAAGTATCCCGGCGGCGGCACCCGCACACCTGCTTCTCCCTGAATCGGTTCCACCAGGAACGCAACAGTGTTCGGCGTGATCGCCCGCTCCAGCGCTTCCACATCCCCGTAAGGGATGATCGCGAAGCCCGGCGTATAAGGCCCGAAGTCCTCCCGATATTGAGGAACGGTGGAAAAGCTGATGATGGTGATAGTGCGGCCGTGGAAGTTCTCCTCGCAGACGATGATCTCCGCCTGATTATCGGGGACGCCCTTCACCCGATAGCCCCACTTGCGGGCAGTCTTGATAGCGGTCTCCACCGCCTCGGCTCCAGTGTTCATGGGCAGGGCCATCTCGTAGCCGAGCAGCTCGCAAAGTTCTTTCAGGAAGGGGCCGAGCTGATCGTTCCGGAAGGCCCGGGAGGTGAGCGTCACCCGCCCGACCTGTTCGATCAGGGCCCGGATGATCCGGGGATGCCGATGGCCCTGGTTCAGGGCTGAATAGCCGCTGAGAGCGTCTAGGTAACGGCGACCTTCCACGTCATACACCCACACTCCCTCCGCCCATGCGATGACCACATCGATCGGCTTATAGTTCGGCGCGCTGTAGGTATCCTCCAACTCGATGTAATCGACAGAGCAAGGCCGGGTTTGAGTCGACATGATCGCCTCCTCAAGGGAGATGGGTTTTGCGGGCGACCGCGCTGCTTTCTACATGTGCAGCCCACAAGCTCCACCCAATCAGAGAGCGAGAACAGGTGCCTGATCGCTCACCGGTATGCGCAGGGCTTGGGCTAGGGCTTGCTGCACTAACTCTTCGATCTGTAGCCGCCTTTCGATCTTGTGCGTGGTTTCTAGGGAAGGGCGAGTGACCACGAGGGGAGGCATGAGGAATTGACAGCAATCCTCTCCTGGCAGGATAGAGATCCCGTAGGTTCCAATCCTGCGTGCCCAATCGATGATCTCCACCTTGTCCAGCCCGATAAGGGGTCGCAGGATCGGCATGGTAGCGGCATCCTCGATGGCCGACAGGCTTTCCAAGGTCTGGGAGGCTACCTGCCCGAGGGAGTCACCAGTTACTAGGGCCTTTCCGTTCTCACGCCGGGTGAGGGCTTCGGCGATCCGCACCATCAACCGCCGGTAGAGGATCAGCCGGTAGGATGCGGGGGCAGCCAGCACGATGGCACGCTGAAGCTCCCCAATAGGCACCACGTAGAGCCACGGAGGCATCCCGTAAGGACGCATCCAGCGGACAATCGCCATCGCTTTGGCCTCCGAGGCAGCCCAATCCCCGAAAGGTCCACTATGAAAATGAATGGGGATGACTTCGCAGCCCCGTTTCAGCATAAAATATGCGGCCACGGGGGAATCGATGCCGCCAGAGAGAAGCAGCCCTACCCGGCCACTAACGCCCACCGGCAGACCTCCAGGCCCTTGATGGCGGGCAAAGTAAACGAGGGCCGTTTTCGGAGCGATCTCGATGTAGACCACCCAAGCGGGCTCCGACAGATTTACCCGCCATCCCGTCTGGCGCTGGATGGCTGCCCCAATGTGGCGCTCGATTTCTTGGGAGGTCACCGGGAAAGACTTGTCTGTGCGGGAGGCTCGAACACGAAAGGAGGGGATTGGCTCGGAAGGGAGGTGATGAAGGATGACCTCCGTTAGGGTATGCAGATCTTTGGAGGTGGGGATCGCGGGGGCAAAATAGGCGATGCCGAACACAGTGCGCAGGCGCTCGACCCACAAGGCCTCCGGGACCGGGCGTGGGAGCTGCACGAGGAGCCGTCCGGGGAGGCGTGCCACGAGGGCGGGCCCGATATCCTGCAAGCGCTCCTCGATCCGTCGGGCTAGGGCGCGTTCGAAGAACCCCCGGTTACGCCCTTTCAATCCAATTTCCGCATAATGCACGACCGCGTATCGGCTCTCCATTGTTTCTGGAATCTGCTCTCATTTAGAGGTGCCTGCTCGGCCCTTTCAGTCTCCAACCGACTAAAGAAGGGGCGCGGGTGGCGCGCCCCTTCTCCCACATGGGCGAGGCAGGACTCGAACCTGCGACCCTCCGCTTGTAAGGCGGATGCTCTCACCCCTGAGCTACTCGCCCGTCTTCCCTATGGGATGCATCACCGGCTGGGCGTTAAAACGGTTCATCGCCGCCTCGAGTCCTTCCTCGATGAATGTGCGGATGGCCTGCAAAGCTCGATGGAGCACGCCTTCTAGGATCTCCTCCTCGTCCGGCCGGAAATCCTGGAGTACGTAATCCGCCGGGTTCATATGACCTGGGGGGCGCCCGATGCCAATACGTAGGCGCGGGAACTCCGTTGTCCCCAACGCATGGACGATCGATTTCATCCCGTTGTGACCCCCAGGGCTGCCCCGAGGCCGCAGCCGGATCGTCCCGAGGGGAAGATCCATATCGTCATATACAACTAAGATTCGATCCAAAGGAATTCGATAGTATGAAACCAAGGGGCGCACCGAGCGCCCGCTCAGGTTCATAAACGTCTGGGGCTTAGCCAGGATCACCCGCTGGCCTGCCAGGCGCCCTTCGGCAATCAGAGCCTGATGCAGGATCCGCCGGAAGGTGATCTGATGGGCCTGGGCGAATACATCTAAGACCCGGAAGCCTACATTATGGCGGTTGCGTGCGTATTCAGGGCCTGGGTTCCCCAGGCCCACAATCAGCACTGGCAATCCTTCCGAAGGAACCTCCTCGCTGCCGGCTTCAGAGGCTAGCTCTGGCCGAAGCGCCTTCAGGATGCGATCCAGGCGCTTCAGAGTGTCCTCGTAGTGCAGAGTCACTCCGCACCTTCCTCCGGATTATCTCAAACCTCAAGATTCCACCTCGGAGAACGCTAAAGATTCCAGGGATTGCGTTCTCTTCCAGTTCTTGATGACTTCAAGAGGAAGGGGCTCGACAGTGTTTCTTTCTCGGGTACCGGGCTTGATTCCTTACTGGGCCCGAACTAAGATCGGCGCCCCGCGCCACAAGGATTCTAAATCGTAATAGCGGCGCTGCGGAGGGGCGAAGATATGAACAATAATGTCCCCATAATCCATCAGCACCCAGCCCGAGGCCGGATCCCCTTCCACGCGAGCGGGATCTACCTGATAACCCCGCGCCGTGGCCTCCGCAATGCTTTCCACGATCGCTTGCAACTGTCGCTCCGAAGTCCCCGTGCAGATGATAAAGTAATCCGCGAAGGCAGCGCGGGTTCGGAGGTCCATCACTACTACATCCATCCCTTTTTTATCGAGGATGGCATCTACGATCTGATGGGCCAGATCCAGCGTTTTCAGGGATTCCCCTCCGGAATGAGGCTTGATTCAGGATGGCGCCGATAGACGGAGGCCGTATGCGCCAATATCATTTTATCATATAACGGAGGTTATTGGCGCTTCGATCAATAGAGCGTATTGGGTCTTCCAACAGGAGGCGATTATAAGTGCAACCGTTTTCCAGAAGAGACAAAATCGCGGCCCTTTACTGGCATTCCGTCAACCTGCAACCGCCAGCTCGGGAAGCCATAAATCTTAGCCCCATTGCAGGAGGCATGGAACTTGGTGGGAAGGGAGGCGCGGGACGCGAAGGATTTCTAGAACGAGCCCTCGTTGATATGCAGGTGGGCGTCCGGCTCATCGATCAGGCAGAGGGAAAGTTTGTTCGTAATGAAATCGTTTAGCAGCCTCAGGATGTTGAATTGATCCTCCGACTTGTTGCAAAACTGAGGAAACAAAAATTCGAATCTCAAAATCGATTTATGAGTTCTGAAAATGTCCGAAAAACGCTTTGTAGTCTCATTGCTGCTACAGGGAGCGTGTGCCTAAGCAGCCAAATAACAGCTAATATAAATAAGAAGGCGACAGCAGCGATCAGCACAAATGCTGCTACGATACCTGCCGCGGCGAACCAAATGTTAGCCCCTGCTTGTTGTATATATCCACGCACCGTGGCGCTAACAGGCCCGAGATTGCTCAGCAGATACAGCACAATGACCGTGGAAAAGAATATTATTACCACAACTAACGCTGATCCAAGCAGGATGTCAAGCAAACTCGCCGTTTCTTGCGACTTTGGCTTTCCAGTAGGTTCCAGTTTCATGGCCTTTCTCCTCCGATGAAAGTCGGTTTGGAGTTTTATCGAAACATGGTCAACGCCTTGCAATTTTGGGCAGAACGCTTACGCGAAGGTCTGTAATCGGGCAGCTGAGCTGTGTGTTCCCCACTAGACCTATCCGCAAGCCTGTGGATAGGGGTGATGAATTCATAGGATTCACAAGATGGAACGGGAGCTTTCTTCAAGGGCCTGCAAGGGAAGTCATCGACCACCTCCAGACTATCCCTTCAACAAGTCAACCCACTCCATGGTCTCGGCGATCTGGATCGGGCTCAATGGGAAATTGTTCGCATCCCAACTGACTTGTCAATCCTGCTCATAGAAAGAAGGGGATGAAACACTGACTTCATATTCTGATGATCGGGGTTAAGTAGTTGGCTTCCTCTTTGCAATCCTAGGAGGCAGGCACCTGGGAGGCTAACAGGATTTGTTGACAATCAGATCCCAGGCCCTTATCATGAATACCGACTTGCCGTTGGGGATCATTTTACTACAACTGAATCGCTACGACCTGCGGGGCAGGGTGAGGCCGCCCTCGGGGCGGCCAATTCCCGACCGGCGGTGATGGAGGCGGTGGCTTGTCCCTCCTCAGCCCGCGAGCCGAGGCCCTTCGGCCAAGGCAGGACGCCGGTGTAAGTCCGGGGCCGACCGTATAGTCGGGATGGGAGCAGGTGGCGTTCCCACGGTGCGCCGCGCGTGGAGCAAGGCGTATTCCGGATGTGTTTGGGACGGTTCGGGAAAGGTTGATGCACGCGCGGCCAGGTGCTTGGTTTTCCCTGCCCCCGAAGGTCAGATAGCCTTCGGGGGTTTGTTTTTTGGGCGCCCGGTGGGAAGCGAGGCCGGGAACACAAGGGTTTCCAGGCTTCGCTGTCGTTTCCTGCCCCGAAGGCAGTAGCCTTTCGGGGCGTTTTGTTTATGGAGGCGCATTAAGGATCGCCCTCCCTCTAGCAGTTTCGAAAGCCGGATGGAAAGTCCCTTGAACAGGATGGACGACTTTGATCTTTCTTCTCCCAGATTTCCGGGTTACGACGGGGGAGCAACGCCAGCGGGGCTTTCCATAGGAGTTCCTCGGGTGGGCATCTTAGATCAGCGTTCCTAAGGGGAGTGTGAGATGCTTGGAAAAGCTGCAGGATGGGGCATCATGGGTCGTAGCGCGATCTGGCTGCCCCGTGCGGGGACTGTGTTCCTTTTTGTCTTCCTCTGGAGCCTTCTGGTTCGCATCGGCGACTATCCACCCTTTATCCTGCCAGGGCCGGAGCGGGTAGCCGCTCGGCTGTGGGCGCTGGCAGCGGAGGGAGCCCTCTGGCGCCACTGGTGGGCGACGGCGGTTGAGGTGGGATTGGGATTGGGCTTAGGGGTCACCGTGGGCCTAGCCCTGGCGTATCCGCTAGCCCACTGGCGTCTGTTTGAGCAAATGATGACACCGTATCTGGTGGCCTCCCAGGCGGTGCCTATCATAGCAGTCGCGCCGTTGTTGATCATCTGGTTCGGCCCTGGGCTGCTCGCCCGCGTCCTGGTCAGCGCCCTGGTCGCCTTCTTCCCCATTCTCGTTTCGGCCATCGCTGGCTTCCGCCAGGTGCCTCTGGAGTGGCGCGAGCTGTTTCGCAGCTTGCAGGCCACGCGATGGCAGACCTTCTGGAAGCTGGAATGGCCCGCGGCCCTTCCAGTGATCTTCGGAGGCTTGAAGATCAGCGCTACCCTATCGGTCATCGGGGCGTTCGTAGGGGAGCTCATCAGCGCGGATCGGGGGATCGGCTTTCTGATCAAGCAAGGTCAGGGGCTCTATGACACCCCTTTGGTGTTTGGAGGAATCCTCCTCTTGGCTTCCCAGGCCCTGCTGCTTTACGGGGCAATCTCGGCGCTGGAGCATCGATGGGTGCGGAGGTAAACAGCAGGAGGAAGTCTGTCCTCTATGGAAGAAGGCAAACCGTCTCTTCCTAATCTGGCTCCTTTACCTCCCTTCCTTAAATTCCGCCTGTTTAGGAAAGCGAATTTCTTCGATAACACCTTGTTGCCAACATACTGCCTCTGGAGGTGAACGATGCGTCATCGTTTCCTGGTTCCCAGCTTGTTGCTTGTTGCACTGACAGCCTGTCAAGCGCTCGCTGGTCTCCCTGCCCCAGCCACTCCCACCCCCATCCGCCTGCCGATGGGATATATCGCCAACGTTCAGTTCGCTCCCTTCTACGTGGCCTTGGAGAAAGGCTACTTCGCACAGGAAGGGATCGAGCTCTCATTTGATTACAGTTTTGAGACCAACGGGGTGCAGCTGGTGGGGGCTGGGCAGCTTCCCTTCGCCCTGGTCAGCGGCGAGCAGGTTCCTCTCGCGCGAGCCCAGGGGCTCCCCGTGGTGATGATCGCCCAATGGTATCAGCGATATCCCATCGCGGTCTTCGCCCTGGCGGAAAAAGGGATCCGAACCCCCCCGGATCTGCGGGGGCGGAAGGTAGGCCTCCCCGGGTTCTTCGGGGCTTCGTATGTGGGGTTCAAGGCGCTGCTTTACGCTTCCGGCTTGCGCGACGAGGAGGTGGAAGCGGTGGATCTGGGAGGCTTCACCCAGGTGGCGGCGGTCAAGGAGGGGAAGGTGGATGCCGCAGTTGGCTACATCAACAACGAGCCCCTGGTGCTGCGGCGGGCGGGCTTTGCCGTAAACGTCATTGACGTCGCGGATCACACCGCCCTGGTCGGGAATGGCATCCTGACCAACGAGCGGACGATCCGGGATGATCCGGATCTGGTGCGACGGTTCCTGCGCGCGTTCCTACGAGGACTGCGGGATACGCTGCGAGATCCAAGGGAAGCTTTCGAGATCAGCAAAAAGTATGTGGAAGGATTGAGCGGCGAGAACGAGGCGGCCCAGTGGGAGGTGCTGCAGGCCACGCTGCCGCTGTGGCAGGCGGAGATGCCGGGCCGCTCGGACCTGCGGGCATGGCAGGAGATGGTGAACGTGCTCGTCCGAATGGGTCAGCTGAAGGAGCCGGGGGACATCGGTGCGATGTTCACCAACGCCTTCGTCGAGGAGCTCTGGCCGCTGGTGGAGCAAGGGCGATGAGCGACCGGCCGATCCTGTCTGCGCATCGGATCACGCACCTCTATCCCACCCCTCGGGGCGAGATCCTGGCGTTGCGGGAGGTCTCATTGACGTTGCGGCCTGGGGAGTTCGTCTGCCTGGTGGGGCCTTCGGGATGCGGGAAGACCACGCTGTTGCGCATCCTGGCTGGTTTGCTTCTTCCCACCCGAGGGGAAGTCTGGCTTAGGGAACAACCCCTGCGGGGGCCGGATCGGCGGGTCGGGATCGTATTCCAGAAGGATTCGCTGTTGCCTTGGCGGACGGCGATGGAGAATGTGCGGCTGCCGTTAGAGCTGGGCGGCTGGCCTCCGCTGGAGGCGATGGAACGAGCGAAGGAACTGCTCGAACAGGTGGGGCTAAAAGGATTCGAGCAGGCTTATCCCCAAGAGCTCTCCGGGGGGATGCAGCGGCGGGTGGCCCTGGCCCGGGCCCTGGCTGCCGATCCAGAGATTCTGCTCTTAGATGAGCCGTTTGCCGCTTTAGATGCGATCACTCGAGAGCGATTGAATGAGGCGCTGGTGGAACTATGGGAACGACAACGCAAGACGGTGCTGATGGTCACGCACGATGTCCAGGAGGCCGCCTGGTTGGCGGATCGTGTCCTGATTATGAGCCCGCGGCCGGGCACCATCGTTGCCGAGATTCAGATCCCATTCCCCCGCCCTCGTGGTGCCGATCGATGGGCCCATCCGGCTTTCCTTCAGACCGTCTGGGCCATCCGACAGGCGCTGGGGAATGGAGGAGGATAGACGCTCAGCGCTCCCAGAGGGCTCATGAGGTGTGATGCAGGCAGTCGGTACATTCCTCAAGGCCTCAAGGAGGGGCTGCCAACTCTTGTGATCGCTATGGTTAAGCCTCCGGACACTACTGATCCTGCTGCAACTCACCCCCTGCCGGACGGGGCCTTCCAGGCCTTTAGAGAGCAGTTCTTCAGAGTGCCCTTTATGGGGCTCCAAATGGTTCAGCCGCGTGGAAACATGAGGAGCGCCTCTCGTGGTTGGACGTTGCAGGCTGACAGAACCGAAGGCTGGGGACTTTCCAGGTTCATCGCTTTTTGATAGCGGATGAAGGGACGCCTGCTGGTGATCCCGCTGAAGCTTGAGGCCCCGGCCATCGCATTCTCGAGATTGATCTTCCCGTTGTTCTCCGAGCGAAAGGCCCAGTATAGCTTAGTGCAGCAACGAAGCCCTTTCATAGCTCCCCACAGCCTCTTCCAGATCTCCGCGATTCCGATTATGATGGATAGGCCAACATCCAGCTGAACAGGAGGTCGCGCGCGAATGCCCGGACCGTCATGGCGGTATGGGGGTCTGATCCTGGTGGCGGGCTCCGGCCATCCGCAGCTGGCCGAGGAAATCGCGGAGCACTTGGGGGTTCCCTTGCTTCCTCGCGAAATCATCGTCTTTCCGAACGAGAACATCTTCGTCCGCCTGCTGGCCAGCGTCCGCGGACAGGATGTTTTCGTGATCCAGAGCACGGCCTCGCCGGTGAATTATAACCTGATGGAGCTCTTCATCCTGCTGGACACCATCAAGCGGGCGAACGCCGGCCGCATCACCGCGGTCGTCCCTTATCTGGCGTATGCCCGGAGCGATAAGAAAGATCAGCCCCGCGTGCCGATCACTGCGCGCTTGGTGGCGGACTTCATTGCCGTGGCTGGCGCTGACCGCTGGGTGACCATCGACCTGCACGCCAGCCAGATCCAGGGCTTCTTCAGCCTCCCGGGCGATGAGCTGACTGCTTTCCATCTGTTATGCGATTACCTACAGGAGAAGAATTTCTCCGCCGAGGAGGCCGTGGTGGTGGCTGCTGATTTGGGATTCGCCAAGAAGGCCCGTAACTACGCTGCCCGGCTCAACCTGCCCATCGCCTTCGTGGAGAAACGCAGGACTGGAACGCAAACGGAGGCCCTGACGGTCATTGGGGACGTGGCAAAGAAGAAGGTGATCCTAGTGGACGATGAGGTGGACACGGCTGGCTCGGTGAGCGGCGCGGTGCGTGCTCTGAAGGAAGAAGGAGCGGAGGAGATCTATCTCTGCTTCACCCATGCAGTCCTCTCCGGGCCTGCGGTGGATCGGCTGCGGGCGCTGCCGCTGAAGGAGATCATCTGCACGAACACGATCCCGATTCCACCCCATAAGCGCCTCCCGAATATGACCGTTCTTTCCATCGGCTCAATGCTCGCCGAGGTCATCCGCCGGATTCACGAGGGCCGCTCCGTCGGTCAGCTATTCAACGAGTAACAGGGGAAGGCTGGGATGGGACGCACGGGCCAGACCAGCCGATGGAGGGGTCTATGGGGGATCGGGCTGGCCGTGTTGCTGCTGGGGATGGGGCTGCGGTTCTACCGCCTGGAGGCCCAAAGCCTGTGGTATGACGAAGGGGCATCCGTCCGCCTGAGCGAAGGCCCTCTTCGGCGCATCTTGGAAGGCGCAGCCCAGGACATCCATCCCCCATTGTATTACGTGCTGTTGTATGGGTGGGGCACCCTTGTCGGACGCTCTGTCTTTGCCCTTCGGGCCTTCTCCGCCCTGACCGGCGTGCTCCTGATCGCGGCTGTCGGAAATCTGACCGCCCGGCTTTTCGGCCGGCGGGCCGCCGGGCTCGCGATGCTCCTAATCGCCGTCCATCCCCTGGCCATCTACTATGCTCAGGAAACACGAATGTACACCCTCTTAGGGCTGTGGGCAGCGTGGCACTCTGTCTTCTGGCTGGCCTGGCAACGGTGGCCTCGCCCGGGGCGCGCTCTGGGGCTGCTCCTGACCGGGGTTGCGGGATGGTATACCCACTACGTATTCCCGGCGATCCCTGCCGCCCATTTTCTGGGCATGCTGATCGACACCGGGCGCGGCCGGCTCCGACGGTTGATCCGCTGGCTGGGCCTCCAGGCATGGATCGGGCTGGCGGTTCTGCCCTGGGCGCCGGTCGCCATAACCCAACTTCGACAGTGGCCGTCCCCCCCACGGGCTCATCTCCCCGAGGCCCTGGAAGCGATCCTGCGCGCCCTGAGCGTCGGGATCACGCTTCCCCCGGAAGTCCCTTCCATGGTGATCGTCCTGCCGCTGATCGGGATTGTCACGGGGATCATCGGGAAAAGCATCGCTTTCCCCCAAGCCCCTCGGGGGGCGAATCCGCTGGGGGTCTGGATGGCGCTGGCGATGGTTCTGAGCCCCATCGGGCTGGTGCTAGGGCGAGGGGCCTATCGGGAGGCGAATCTGAAGTTTTTTATGGCCGCGCTCCCTGCCTTCATCGCTCTGGGGGCCGCTGGCCTCGAGACGATCCGATGGCTCTTCCGGACGCACGGGGGCATATGGGCGGAACGAATCAGCCTCGTCTTTGCTCTCGGACTGATGCTCGGCCCGATGGGGCTCAGCCTGCGGGCGCTTTACTTCGATCCCCGCTTCGCCCGGGATGATTACCGGGGGCTGGCCCGGACGCTGGCCGCCATCCTCCGGCCCGGGGATGGGGTCCTGCTGTATGCGCCCGGGCAGGTGGATGTGTTCACCTACTACTGGCCGGAGGCCCCATTGATCCCCGCCCCGTTGCGGCGCCCGCCTCCGCCTGAAGAAATTGAGGGCGCGCTGGCGCCTGCGTTGCGCGGGCGGGATCGGCTCTTCGTGCTCTGGTATGGAGAGCGGGAAGCGGATCCGGAGGGACAGGTCGAGAGGTGGCTGGACATCCATGCGTTCCGGGCGGAGGAGCACTGGGTTGGCAGGGTTCGTCTCGCGGTTTACGGCCTAGGAAAGCCGGAGGAACGCCCAGCGCCCGGAGTTCGGTTCGGGGAGGCCATTGAGGTGGACGGATGGGGGATGACCGCCTCGCCCCGGCGTCCTGGAGATGTGCTGGGCGTGGCGGTGCGATGGCGGGTCCTGGCCTTAATTCCCACACCCTACAAGGTGTTCGTGCACGTGCGAGGCCTGGATGGTCGTCCGGTGGCCCAGACGGATCGGGAACCCCTAGGATGGCGCCGTCCGACCACGACCTGGCGCCCGGGGGAAATCCTGGAAGATCGCTACGGGGTCTGGCTGCCCACCGAGCTCATGCCAGGACGTTACCCGGTCGTCATTGGCTTCTATGCGCCCGACGGCGGGCGGCTACCGGTGTTTCGCAACGGCCAGCCCGCAGGCGAAGCGTGGGAAATCGGGATCATTGAGATCCGCCCGGCTTCATAAAGATTGTGCGAAGATTGTGCGAGCGGGTTGGCCACCGTGCCCATTTGCTCTCCAATCTTCTCTTCAACGGTTGCGCCAACGGAATGAGGGATCACGCTCTTGATTCGCCGGGAGTTGCGGGCGGATGAGACCGCCGGTAAGCCCACAGATGGAGGCGCTCCCGTTCAGCTGGGCCGAAGATTCCCGCTTCCCTTTTCCCTTATGAGGAGCCATGTTCTCATCGTTATGCATGGGAAGTGGCAACTGGCCAATCAAAAAAGCCAGCTTTTTGGGGGCGGAGGATCGCTGGAGATGACCCTCCGGCCTATCAAATCCTGAATCCGTCGAACTAGAGGGAGCCCGCCGATGGTGGGGACACTTCTGAATGTCGCGACCGTGGTGGTCGGCAGCGGAGCCGGGATGTTGGTGGGCAGCCGTCTTCCCGAGCGCATCCGTCAGACCGTGCTGCATGGCCTGGGCCTGATGACCCTGGTCATCGGGATGAGCATGGCGCTTCAAACGCAGAATCCGCTCCGAATGCTGGCCGCCTTGCTCCTCGGAGGGGTGATCGGCGAGTGGTTGGGCCTGGAGGAACGGCTCCAGGGGCTGGGGCGCTGGCTGGAGACCCGTGTCTCAGGGAGGAGCGAGGAGGGCAGCTCCTTCGTGAAAGGCTTCGTCACCGCCAGCCTGGTCTTCTGTGTGGGGCCGATGACCATCTTGGGCTCCATTCAGGACGGCCTCACTGGAAACTACACCCTCCTGGCCATCAAGGCCACCTTAGACGGATTCGCCTCTCTGGCCTTCAGCGCTTCCCTAGGCATCGGGGTCATGTTTGCCGCCCTGACGGTGCTGATCTACCAGGGATCCCTCACCCTGGGGGCTGGTCTGGTGAAAGCGATCCTCACGGAGGCGATGATCACCGAGATGACCGCCGTCGGGGGAACAATGATCCTGGGAATCGGGTTACTGCTGCTGGATATCAAGCGGGTGCGGGTAGCCAGTTTCCTCCCGGGCCTGCTGATCGCCCCTATCCTGGTTGCCCTGACCCCCACCATCAACGCGATCCTGATCCGGCTAGGCATTCCCCTGACATCATAGGGCCGATGTGATAGGGAGCGCTCCGGTCTGCCGTGTCATTCTGCAGCTCCAGACCGGTGATCAGGACGGATCGCTGCGATCGCATCCTGAGCCAGGGGACATAACCGCTAGAACCGCTAGCTTCTCGTTTTCCGTTCCCGCCATTCAGGAAATCAACGCTGCAATGCAACCTGCCCGATCAAGGAAAGGGGCTCAACGTCCATGCCAGCGCCGGATGATCAGCACAGTATTATGGCCGCCGAAGCCGAAAGCATTCGTCATTGCGATCCGAACATCCTTCCGCCGGGCAGTGTTCGGCACATAGTCGAGATCACATTCTGGATCCGGGGTCTGCAGGTTAATCGTGGGCGGGAGGATACCCTCACGGATGGCCATCACGCAGAAGATGACTTCTAGCGCACCGGTGGCCCCGATCATGTGGCCAGTCATGGACTTGGTGGCGCTAACGGGGATCTCATAGGCCCGCTCGCCGAATACGGTTTTGATAGCCATGGTCTCCGTCTTATCGTTAAGGGGGGTCCCAGTCCCATGGGCATTGATGTAGTCCACCTCCTCGGGGCGGATCCCTGCCTTGTGGAGGGCTTTGGCCATGGCTCGTGCTGCTCCTGCTCCTTTCTCATCGGGGGCGATCGGGTGATACGCATCGGACGTTGCCCCATACCCGATGATCTCCGCGAGGGGCTCGGCTCCGCGGGCCATGGCGAACTCCAGGTCTTCCAGCACTAGGATTGCTGCTCCCTCTCCCATCACCGTGCCATCGCGATCTTTGTCGAACGGCCGACAGGCACCTGCTGGGTTCTCATTCCGCTTAGACATGGCCCCAATCCGATCGAAAGCCGCGATGCCAATGTAGGTCACACTGGCCTCAGCACCCCCTGCAATGCATACCCGGCAATCCCCTGCGCGGATCAACTCATAGGCGATGCCGATGGCGTCGGCTCCGGCTGAACATGCCGAGACGGTGGCGAAGTTTGGGCCCCGAGCTCCCAGCTCGATGGCGATATGAGCAGAGGCCCCATCTGCAATCACCATGGGGATAATGAACGGATGAAGCAGGCGAGGGCTTTTATGAAGGGCAGTTTCCACCCCATCGGCGAAGGACTGGGCTCCGCCGATGGCGGAGCCCACAATCACCCCGACCTCATCGGCGATCGAATCCGTGATGTGAAGGTTCGCCTGGCGCACCGCCTCCCGGGTAGCAGCGATAGCAAACTGCTCAAAGCGATCCCGCCGCCGCGCCTCCTTGGCATCCATATAGTTCAGCGGATCGAATCCTTTCACTTCGGCGGCGATGCGGACATTCAGCGAGGAAGCATCGAAAAGGGTAATCGGGCCTATCCCGGAACGCCCGGCGATCACGTTCTCCCACGTCGTCAGCACATCCAGGCCGAGGGGAGTGATGGCCCCCATACCGGTAATCACCACACGACGCAGCCGCACGGAAGCCTCCCAGATGAAGTGTCCGTATGTCCTTGACTAACTCACACGGGTTACATACTCCCCCGTCCGTGTGTCTACACGGATGACGTCTCCTTCGTTGACAAAGAGGGGCACCCGGAGCCGATAGCCGGTTTCCACCACCACCCACTTATCCGCTCCAGAGGCTGTATCTCCCTTCACCCCGGGCTCTGCTTCCACCACCCGTAAATCCACGGTGACGGGAAGTTCCACTCCTAAAGGCTCGCCCTCATACTCCCGTAGGATCAGCGTCGTCCCTTCCTTCAGAAAGTTCACCGCTTCCCCTAGACGCTCGACTGGAACCGGGATCTGCTCATAGGTCCGAGTGTCCATCATGTAGTAGAGGTCGCCATCCCGATACAGAAACTGAACCTCCCGGTTCTCCACCCGAATATCCTGCACCCGATCCCCGGAGAGGAATGTCTTGTCGACGATCGCGCCGGTGCGAAGATTGCGTAATTTCGTCCGGATGAAAGCGTTCCCTCGCCCAGGTTTGTGGTGCTGATATTCCATAACCTCATAGATTTGGCCCTCCAGGATGAACGTGGTTCCCCTCCTCAGATCGTTCACATCGATCATTCGTCTATCCTCCTTAGCGGAGATGAGAGCGCTGGTCCCTCGGGGTGAGTCTTTCGAAGATCGAGGGGGATTATAAAAAATACCCGCAGGCTCGTCAAAGGGCGTAAAGGTAAAGGCCCGGTTAGGCCGAAGGCACCTGGCCTCGCTTTCCGAATCCGTTGGAAGAACGCCTTCTGCTTCGCCTCGGGAATGTTCCAGCGGATGAATCGGCATGCCATCCTTATCTGATTAGGCTTTCGTTCTTCCTGCCTTTTCCTGAGATACAATAGCAATTCCAGTGAGGATCAGGCCTCCGCCCAGGATCTTGATCCATGGGGGGGCCTCGCGCAAGATCACATATGCTAAGATGGTTGATCCAATCGGCTCTCCCAAGGTGGTTACGGTGACCACCGCCGCGGGCAGGTAGCGTAAGGCCCAGTTGAAGGAGGAGTGCCCGATGAATTGGGGGAAAATCGCAATCAAGGACATCCAAAAGTAGGTCTGAGGCGGATAGCCCAAGATAGGGAGCC
Source organism: Thermoflexus sp. (assembly GCA_025057635.1). GTDB lineage: Bacteria > Chloroflexota > Anaerolineae > Thermoflexales > Thermoflexaceae > Thermoflexus. Next base: position 16,309 of record JANXBD010000010.1, read on the forward strand.
CAGACCCTGCCACGATCAGCAAGCAGACCAGCGCGGCAGATCCGTAGACGAGGCTGATATAGACCGGTAGGGAGAACCGGCTGCGCACTTGACGGCCAATCATGAAATAACCCGCTACCATGATGGCCCCGATGAGGGCCAGGAGGTTGCCGACGATTGGGAGACGACCGTCCCCTTCCAGCGTGCAGCGCAGCGGCGGCCATGAACATGCATCACTGAAACCCACCACCGCGCTTCCTGCTAGGGCGATGAAAATTCCGAGGATCACCCGGGAGGTAATAGCTTCTCTTAGGAAAACCGGTGCCGCGATGGCGACGAAAGCTGGTGAGAGAGAGACCAGCACCACTGAGCTGGCTACTGTGGTGTATTCCAGCGAGGTAATCCAGGTCACAAAGTGAAACGCCAAGAAGATCCCCGATAGCCCCATCCACAGCAAATCCCGGCCCCTTAACTGCCTGAGCTCATGACGATAGCGTGTGAAGGCCACCGGAAGGATCAGCAGCGTGGCCAGGGCCAACCGGTAAGCGGCGATCACTAGAGAGGAAGCCTCGCGCTGTGCGAAGCGGATGAAAATTGAAGACATGGAAACAGCTAGGATGCCGATCAGCAGAACCAGGTATGGAGAAAGCGGCGGTTTTTCTACATTCCGCACAGGGACTGCCTCCAGGTTGAAAGGGCTAGACGCACTTTAAGGATGATCCGCAACAGAGCTTTGAGGGTAGCCGGAGGCATCTCTAATGCGATGACGATGCTCGGATCAGCGGCGATTCCGGTATAATTTGATTGAGCCCGTCTGGCAAATTTTCGGATGTAGGGATCTCATTACAGCCAGCTTGTCATGGTCTGACGAATAGGCAACCGGGAGCGGAGTTGGATGAGGATGGAAGACCAGACGCTTTCAGCGCCGGCTGGGAGTCGTGAAGATGGCCTAGAACGTTCATCGCGACGGGATACGAGTCTAGGAGGCCCTTCCCCTTTTCCTCTGTCCCGGGGAGCAGCTGAGGAGATAGCCGAGCGGGTGGCTCAGGCGTTGGGGATTCGTCCGATCCCTACTCCTCATCCGCGGCTGATCTTAATGGTCGGCTTACCCGGCACCGGGAAATCTACCCTCTCCCGCCGGCTGGCGGCTCTTCTACCTGCTCCAGTCGTGGAATCTGATCGGGTGCGGCGGATCATGTTCAAATGGCCTCGGCATACACTAAACGAAAGCCGGCGCATCCACCAGGTCTGTCGAACCCTGATCGAACAACTACTCCGCCAGGGCTCCTCAGTGATCTTTGATGCCACAAATCTGATCGAAGCCCACCGTGCCCTGATCTACCAGATTGCAGACCGCCTCCACATCCCCTTGGTGATCCTATTTGTTACCGCCCCAGCGGAGGTGGTGCGGGATCGCCTGGAGAGGCGCAGGTATCGGCATTCCCATGAGGACGCTAGCGAGGCCACATGGCCAGTTTATGAGCGGATGCAGCGCTCCATGGAGCCTATCGGTCGTCCTTATCTCGAGGTGGATACTTCCCAGGATCTAGAAGCTTTGTTTCCCCGGATCATCCAAGCGGTTTATCAAGCCACTCCTTTTCGGATGGAATCCCGCCAGCCGTAGAGGAGCCGGCCATTCTTCCTAGTGTATTCGGCTTCAGAACTTTCCTAAAAATCTTCTGCATGTCTATTCCTTATTCGCTTCGGAAGCATTTCTGTGATGAGGCATCTCTTGAGAACTCCGCTTCATAGATCGTTCCGGCGAGCTAGCATGGCTTCGTTCAGTTGAGGAGGAATCGTGAAGTTAGAGGACGAGCTTGCATTCATTCGAGAAGGGATAGCCATCCTCGAAGACTATCTGGATTCGGATCTGGTTTACTGGTCTCTTCGTCCCTTCTCGGCCTCCTTGCCGTTGTTCAGCCTTGGAGGGATGCTGGAGAGCCTGCGGCGATTGGAGGGGCTTCGAGACCAGCTTCCGCTATCAGTCCAATCTGAGCTGGAGCGGCTGAAGGCCCAGCTAGAGCAGTTGCGAGAAGCTCGACGCGACCGCTATCGGCGAAAATTAGAGAGAGAGCTAGACAGCCGCTTAAGCGCCTGGGCATGGTATTTAGAGGATTATGAACGGCATCCGGAGGAAATCGCTGCGAGCTATCCCGCTCAGTCCCACATTCGTGTCAAGATTGATCTCCTCCTGGAAGAGGGAGAGCGCATAGGGATAGATACGGAGAAAATTCGGAGCCGATTGAGCGAGCTAGATCAAATCCTACGGCGCAACTGGAATCCAGGCCCTTTCTTATGGGAAGAGCCTGTGCAGAATGTGTTTCCAGCGCATCGCTTTTGGTGGCTTTACGGACGACCTCGAGGCCGCTGAGAAGGGCGGAGATGAACCTGCGCTGAGGATTCAGGCGGTTGGAGTTGCCTGTATCCACAAATCATGATCGCGAACGGAACGCTCGGCAACGGGGATCAAAGTGATCCGAATACAGTGAAAGTAAAGTAAAGTTGGGCTTTTGGTCCTAATCCTTATCCTTCATAAGGCGTTTCTCCTCATAGCATGTCACATACGCTTGCCCAGCAGGAGAATCTCGGTATGGCGAAAATGCAGCTCCTTGAGGTGCCCATCCAGGGGATGGACTGCGCCGAATGCGTCCTGCACGTTCAACAAGCCATCGCCAACCTGCCTGGGGTCGAGTCGGTCCATGTCCTTTTGTCCTCCGAGAAAGCCATCGTCCGGGTGGATCCCACCCGGGTGGATTGGTCGGCGATCCGTAAAGCGGTGGAGAGCGCAGGCTATTCGGTCCCGGACTCCGCTGTGCCATCGGCTGCTCCCGCAGGCGCTTTCATCCGCCGCATGCGGATGTGGCTGGCCCTCGTGTTCAGCGGGGTCCTGATCATCGTGGTCGCCGGGGAGTGGCTGGGTCTGTTCGAGAAACTGAATAAGCTTGTTCCTCTCCCCATCGGCGCTGCCTTCGTCATCGTAGGCGGCTTTCCGGTCTTTCGCAACGTCGTGCGGGCTGCCCTGAAGCGGCGAATCACCGCCCATGCCCTGATGACGCTCGGTGCCATGGCCGCTCTCGCCGTCGGCGACTGGGCAGCGGCGGCGATCGTGGTGGTGTTCATGCGGGTCGGCGATTCGATAGAGCGCTTCACCGCTGAAGGCGCCCGCCGTGCTGTGAAAGAACTCATCGCCATGGCACCGCAAACCGCCCGCGTGGAACGCAACGGCGCGGAAGTGGAAGTGCCGGTGACGGAGGTGCAAGTTGGCGAAATCGTGGTCATTCGCCCAGGAGAGAGGATCCCGGTGGATGGCGAGGTGATCGCCGGACATGCCACCGTGGATCAATCCGCGATCACCGGCGAGTCCATGCCCGTGGAAGTGGCGAGGGGTTCGCATGTTTTCGCGGCCACCATTGTAAAGCTGGGCAGTCTGCGGGTGAAAACGCTGCGCGTGGGCGCGGAAACCACGTTCGGGCGCGTGATCAAAATGGTGGAGGAGGCGGAAGCCCATCGGGCCGATGTCCAGCGCCTCGCCGATCGGTTCAGCGCGTGTTACTTGCCGGTGGTGGCCGGGATCGCCGCTCTGACCTTCCTCATCAGCCGCAATCCCCTGGCCGCCGCCGCCGTCCTGGTCGTGGCATGTTCCTGTTCCTTCGCCCTGGCCACGCCAGTGGCGATGCTGGCCTCCATCGGCGCCAGCGCCAGGCGCGGCGTGCTGATCAAGGGCGGCAAGTATCTCGAAGCGCTGGCGCGCGCGGACGTCGTGCTGGTCGATAAAACCGGCACGCTTACGTTGGGGCGACCCCAAATCACCGATGTGGTTCCGCTGAACGACATGTCCCCGTCCGAAATCCTGGCTCTCGCCGCTTCCGCGGAACGCTACTCGGAACACCCCCTCGCCGAGGCGGTGCGGGAGGCGGCCCGCGCTCACGATCTGCCGCTTGCCGAACCTCAGGACTTTGAGGCAATCCCCGGCATGGGCGTCCGAGCGAGGGTGAATGGCCACTTGGTCACCGTTGGCAACCGCCGGTTGGTTCCAGCGCCAGAATCTTTGTCCCTCGCCCGATCATTAGAGGAACAGGGCAAGACGCTCCTGTGGGTCGCCCTGAACGGGAAGCTGGCGGCTATCCTCGCGGCCTCCGACACGCTCCGCCCTGAGGTCCCCGCTGCCCTCGCTGAACTGCGCGCCCTCGGCATCCAGCGGGTGGAACTGCTTACAGGCGACAACGAACGGGTTGCCGCCGAGCTGGCTGGAAAACTCGGCGTGCCCTATCGAGCGAATCTGTTGCCCGAAGATAAGATCCGGGTGGTGAAAGATTATCAGGCGAAAGGGCACACGGTGGTGATGATCGGGGACGGTGTGAACGATGCGCCCGCCCTGGCCCAGGCGGACGTCGGTATCGCCATGGGTGTGGCGGGGACAGACATCGCCATCGAAGCCGCTTCCATCGCCCTGATGCGGGAGGACTGGAGGCGAATCCCCGAGGTTTTGCGGATTGCCCGGCGCACGATGGGGGTGGTCCGGATGAACCTCGCCTTCACCGCCATCTACAACCTGGTTGGCTTGGCGCTGGCTGCTCTGGGCATCTTGCCGCTCCCCCTCGCGGCGGCCGCCCAGTCCTTGCCGGATCTGGGGATCCTGGCCAATTCCGCACGGCTGTTGCGGCAGGGTCATGGATCCGCTTCGCCGTAACCTTTCTCGTCTCGTGGTTTTGGGGGCGCGGATCGCTGGAGGCCGTTCGCAATCCATGAACAGGAATCCCGATTGGGCCGTTGGGCAAAAAGGACGGACCAACCTGTGCTTGGAGCCAGCGCATCGATCAGCGCCGCCGCTCGAGGGCGAGTCGTCGGGCAGTGATGCTGGGGTTCCCTTTGCCACTTCACAACCGGAAACGGCGATGGAAAGGAGGGGATCACCGATGAACGTTCTTCTTTGGATCCTGCAAGGCGTGTTGGGGGTCTATTTCTTCATCACCGGGATTGTCCATTTTATTGTTCCCCCCGGTCTGCCTGCCCCGATGGCCTGGATGTATGAGTTGCCCCCTGCCTTACATTATCTGAGCGGCACGGCCGAGATTTTGGCCGGACTGGGGCTGATCCTACCTGGTCTCACTCGCATTCAGACCCGCCTGATTCCTCTGGCAGCCCTCGGCCTGGTGCTGGTCATGCTGGGCGCAGCGATCTGGCATTTATCACGGAACGAGTTCCAAAGTATCGTTATGAATCTGATCCTCGGCGGGCTGGCGGGTTTCGTGGCGTATGGCCGGTGGCGATTGAGTCCGTTGAAAGAGGTGGGGAAATAGGCTTTGCCTAACGGTTGTGATCATCCTTCACACCCTACAGGTTGCTTTCAAGCTCCTTGAAGAGGTTGGGGAGTAGGGCGTCACCAAGAGGAAGAAGTTGACGCCGAGGTCGGTCCTGTGCATGATCGATCTGTTGGCGCAGGCTGCCAGTCTCGCTGTTCTGGGCCTGCGCCCCCTGGGTGCGCCATCCCACAGAAAGGAGGTGATGCGACATGGACGAAAAACGTTGGACAGACCGGAAGGAGGTGGGCCGTCGCATCACCTCCGGTGAACGCTGATCTGCGACGGCCCGCCGGGAGAGGCCGCTTCCAAACCGGGAGCGGCCTCTTCATTTCTCTCCAGAAATAAAACCGGACCGGCGCCTTAGGCGGCCGGCCCGGTCTTGGAAGTCTGCCGCAGGGGAAGGAAACCGCTTTACGTCAGGAACTCTCGTAACTGGCGGCTTCGGCGCGGATGGCGCAGGCGACGCAGGGCGCGTCCTTCGATCTGACGGATGCGTTCCCGTGTCAGTCCAAACTTCTTCCCCACTTCTTCTAGGGTGTAGCAGCGCCCATTCACCAAGCCAAATCGCAGCCGCAGAATCCGGGCCTCTCGAGGGCTTAAGGTGGAAAGGATCTCCTCGATCTTCTCCCGAAGCAGGTTTTGGTAGGCGATCTGGTTCGGAGAGGGTGAGGACTCATCCTCGATGAAGTAACCTAGCTCGTCCTCTTCGTCCTCTCCTACGGGGTTCTCCAAGCTTAGGGGCTGCCAGGAAACCCGGAACATCCATTCTACCTTTCGAGGATCCACCCCCAGCTCGGCGGCAATCTCCTCCGCCGTCGGCTTGCGGCCCAAGCTCTGCTCTAGTTCATGGGCCACCCGATATAGTTTGCGAATTCGGTCACTCATGTGGACTGGAACCCGGATGGTTCGGCTCTGATCGGCAATGGCCCGGGTGATGGTTTGGCGGATCCACCACGTGGCGTAGGTGCTGAAGCGATATCCCCGTCGGTAATCGAACTTCTCCACTGCCTTCATCAGCCCTAAGTTGCCTTCCTGGATTAGGTCTAGGAAGGGCACTCCGCGGCCCATGTATTTCTTGGCGATGCTCACCACTAGACGCGTGTTGGCTTTAATTAGGTGCTCTCGCGCCTTGCGGCCCTCTTCGATCAGCCGTTCTAAGCGGGCCCGCTGCTGTGGGGAGAGCCGGTGGGATTCCTGCAGTCGTCGGGCGGCTTGCTGCCCCCGGAACACCTGCCGGGCTAGTCGCACTTCCTCTTCGCTGGTGAGCAGGGGCACACGAGCCATCTCCTTCAGATAGAGGCCAACAGTGTCGTTCACGTCGATGTCCGCCAGATCATCATCTTCTCCTAGGACAACATCGCTGGTTTCGAGGTGTTCTTCCGCTTCCTCCTCTTCTTCCTCCTCGATCTCACGCAGGAAGCGCTCTTCTTCCTCAATGTTGATCCGCGAATCATCATACAGCTCGATTCCTGCCTCTTGCAGCCAAAGGCAGATCTCGTCCAGCTCCTCGGGGGACTCCTCAACTTCCGGGTAGATCTCTAGGATATCTGTGACGGTGAGGTAACCTTGCCGCTCCGCTAGGGAAAGAAGCTCTCCGAGAATTTCATCAAAGCTAGCCATTGTCGCTCCTCTCCGAGATCATCTGATCACTTGAATAACTGGGCAGATGGTAGAACAGTCCAACGAGGATCCGGCTCGTTTATGCATTCACATTTTCCCTCGTTTAGGTTGTGACCGCACTCTGGGCATAGCCCCCGGCAACCCGGCCGACAGAGGACCCGCAGCGGGGTGTTCAGCAGGATGTGCTCCCGTAGTGGCGCTGTCAGGAAGAGATAGCCATCGTGGGTGACCGCATAGAAAGCCTCCCCAGGTATATCGACCGGGGAAAGGTGGAAGGCTTCCTCAAATTCGAAGGACATGGGAAAGAGAACCGGCTCCAGGCAGCGGGCACACGGTATGCGGATCTGTGTGGAGATCACTCCGGAGGCAAGGAGCCGACAGTCCGAGCGGACTAACTCAATCTCCCCCTTGAGATAATCCACCTGCACTTGATCGCCCAGGTCCCCCGGTCCTTCGTCTAAGGATAACACCATTCGACTTCCGATCGGTGCACCCACCAATCCACTAACTTGATAGCGTAGCATTTTCATAAGAACCCTCCAGGCCGGGCCACGGGACTCTGTGGCCGGGCCCCGGGTGAAATCATTCGAATATTCACAAGCCGGATTATAGCATATTCGAGCCTTTGTCGTCAAGCCGAAGGTTGGAATTTCTTTAACAAGCGGAACGCCCTAAGGCTGCTCCTCGAATCCCGCGACAGCAAATCCAAGGAGTTTGCAAGATGTGAGTGATCGATTTGTTCTTCAATAGCGCTGTGAGCGGATTTTATGAATTAGTTTTTGTTTGTAATTTCGCTGATCTGTTAAATGTATCCTTTACAAGGATAGCGAAGGGCATCCAGGCCATCTACGCTTTCTTTATGACTATGACGAAGCGCCGAATCCTTTCCCCACGCCAGGAGGGCCAAAGCGGAGGCGATCGTAGGCGGCGATGGCGTCGATCAAATGCCGGCGCTGTCGTGTGGACTCTTCCTCTTGAAGACGACGACGGTAGGCCTCCATTCGTCGAGTGATCTCCTGTTGCACCTGTCGGGGCCTTCCGACGTACAGCAGGCGGAAATCCCCGCCCGGCACACGAACCACCACATGGCCATAGTGAAGCAAGCGGGCCAGGATCGAGGGGATGGTATACTCCACGCTCTGGATGCGAGCCAGGTTGGTGGTCTGGGTTTCCTCTCGCATCAACATAGGCAGGCGATGTGCGAGGATCAGTTGGCTGGGGGTTAGGATATATTCGTCGTTCCGCCAGTTCTCGTAGCGCCACCACCACCAGATTCCCAATAGCAGACCGCCCAGGATCAAGGCACCCCAGCGGATTCCTGGGTCGATCCGATCGATCAGCCACACATGATTTACATGCAGAACCCATCCCAGGATCCATAATCCCAGCGCCGCGGGCGGCCCCCATCCGATGGAACGGAACAGAGCGACCCAGTGCTTGTGGTAGATAATCCGATCGCCTACAGTTTCCTGAAGGGGTGGGAAAAGGTAGCGGGCTACACCTTTTGCAATCAGCCAGATCCATTCTGCCAGACTCGAGGGAGCAGCCGGAGGGGAGGGGGCGGGCGTTGCTTCCGCGGGCGCTGGGATCAGACCTAGGCGGTGGCGCAATTCCTGTTGTAGGCGATAGCGCTGTTTGGCCTGTTGGATGGCCCGGAGGCGGTCGATTTGCTCGTAGATCAGCTGCCGGACCCCATCCGGTTTGGGAAGGTTCGAGAAAGCGATCCGTCCGCTGATTGCCTCCACCTCGACATCACCGAAATCGAACAGATAGGGGCTGGCCAAGGGCGTGCGCCGGAGGATCTGTACCTCCTGGATTTGATCAATTGGCATATCCTGTCGGACTTCGAGGCCGGGAAGCACATATAGCCAGCGTTCCCGCTGAATATGCACGATCCGCCGCGTGGTGAGAATATATTGATCGTCCCACCAGTTCCAGACCTGGGCGCCGAGCAGGATCATCGGGATCGCATTCAAGAAGAGAGCCGGCCACCATCCTAATGAGGCGGTCAGAAAGGTCGTCAGCACAATGAATACCAGAAGAAGCACTAGGGGGGGCATGAGGGCTGGGATCAGACTGATCCAATGCTGGTGAATCGCTGCAAGCACTTGCTCGTCAGAGTCCAACCAGGGAAACCGGGGCGCCCGAAGGCGCGCTTCCACATCGGAAGGCAATTCCAGACGATGGATCAGATCTGGCCGTTCAGCGAGCAGCCTTTCAAACTCCGCTTTCTCCAGCAACCAGCCCTCCACCGGTGTGATCGCTAGGGCGGTGACATCTCGCGGGTCGTTCAAAAAAAGAGAATGGACGCCGATTCCCTCTCCCGGTTGGAGGTGACGGATCAGGCGCTCGATCCCATCGGCACCAATGCGCAGCAGTGCCAAACGACCCGAGCGGAGGATGAAATAGGCAGGGAATGCCTCACCTTCCATAAACAGATCCTCACCTGGGGCGAGGGTTTTCACCTTCATCCGCGCCGCGATTTGGGTGAGATCCTCGGGATCTAAGCGGCGGAACAGTGATTGCTGGGCTAAAACGCTTAGAAGCTCCTTATCAGCCATGGCCCCCCTTGCTTGCTTAGGGATAGGCGTCCGCCCTCCGAGGTCGGTCGGACGAGACTGAAGGGCTCGCATCTATCTATATGATAAAAGCCTTGGACTGCACCAATGTGATCGGTGCTCCTGATCCCAGGCGGCCCTGCGCCCCATCGGCTAGAATCAGGCGAGCGGTGTGCCGGCCCAATTCCACCGCATAATTCGTCCCTCGGTCCCATGGATACACTTGGCTCATGCTGGCGAAGTAGAGACCCGCCAGCGGTGTGCGCAGATCGGGGATCATCCGCGAGTAGTTCACTGGAACTACCGGCTGGGCATACGGCTCTCGAAAGACCCAGTATCGGCGGATCCATTCTCGCTGAAAGGACGGATTGAAGCGTGGGAGGGCAGGCAGGAATGTGCGTAGGAGTTCCTCCGGTGACATCGAAAAGTAGGGATGGTCCGCCGGGAGGTAATCGCCACAATAGACCAGATGCTCCTCGCCATAGTGCTCTGGCGGGATATAGTTGGTATGCTCGACCAGGGCTAGGAAAGGGAAACCTGCCCGCTTGGGGAGGTTGATCCAGTAAATCCCACGGGTGAGGGGGCGATCCAGGGCTAGAATTAGAACCACGGCACCTAGAGACCGCAGGGCTAGTAGCTGGCTGACATACGAAGCGGGCAATGCCGGGGCCAGCCGGACTAGCAGGCGCGGGGAAGTGGTGACCATCACGGCATCATACAGGGCTGAGCCATCGGCTGCCTCCACCCTCCACCCTCCTTCCACCGGCTCTAGTCGGATCACCGGGGTCATCAGGCGGATCTCGCCGCCCTGGCGGCGGATCTGTTCTGCTAGAAGATCAAAGAACGCCTGGAAGCCGCCCTCGAAAGTCCCCAACCGCGGGCTACGCTTATGGATGCGCGCCCAGAACCAAGCCATATTGATCTCCCGATAAGCCTCTCCGAACTTTCCTTCCAGAAGCGGCTGCCAGATCTGCTCGTAAGCCCGTTGCCCCATATACCGGGGCAGCCATTCATGAGCGGTGACCCGTTCGAGCGGCTTCCAGTGGGGGATGAGGCGGAGATAGGCGATCACCAGGCCCATTCGCAGTTTCTCCACCATGGAAAGACCAGGGAAACGAAGGACGGTGAGAGGGCTATCGAAGGGGTAGGGTCGCTCGTTATACCAGATGGCGGTGACCGGGCGGGGGAATCGCACCCGATGGCTCAGACCTAGCTCTCGGATCAGCCGCAGGATCTGGGTGTCAGAGGCAAACCAGTGATGGTAGAATCGTTCCAAAGACCAAGACCAGCCTTCCGCGCGGAAGCCGGAGGCCAGCCCGCCGGTCTGGGATGCTGCCTCATATACCACTACATGGGCTCCAGCGCGCGTCAGATCGTAGGCAGCTGCCAGGCCCGCTGCGCCGGCCCCTACGATGGCCACTCGTAGCGTCATCGTTGGGACTCTCCGAAGGAAATCCCATCTTTTACAGAGAGGTCCCGACCGTGAAGGCCGCTTCAGGGGTATCCTTCGCGATCGTTATCACTTCTCATTATTCTAACTCCATCCGTGTTCTCCTGGAACGGCTTCATCGGCGCCTACCTGGATCCCTCGGGAAACAAGGAGGTCGGATCGGTGGGCTGATGGTGTTGTTGGTGTTGCTTTTCCTTGACCCCGTGGGGGTTCCGGCGGCGCGCTGGATCCGCGAGGGGGATGCTCTCTGGGCGGACGGATTGGGCCTTTCGGCACAAAAAGCCTATCAGGCCGCCTTGGCTCTGCGCCCGATGGATCCCGCGGTCTGGCATCGTGTGGCTCGCACGCACGCCGCTCTAGGGGAGCTAGAGGAGGCGGAGGCCGCCTGGAGGCGTGCGATGGAGCGGGGAGATCCGTGGGCGCTCCGCGGTTTGGCGGCGGTCGCTACTCAGCGCGAAGAGTGGGAACAGGCACGCGCGCGCTGGCGGGATTGGGCGCTCCGCTCTTTTTCTGATCGGGAGGCGTTCTGGCGTTGGGCGGAAGCGGCCATGGCCCTTGGGGATGAGCAGGACGCCCAGAGGGCCTGGGAAACCGGGTTGTCCTATCATCCGGATGACCTGCAGATTCGTTTTCGGTTGGGTCTCCTGCGGGGCGCTCAGGATCCGGAAGGGGCTCGCGCCCTCCTAGCCTCCCTTCCCGCTCCATGGAAGGGATGGGTGGATCTCCTGCCGGCGCCGTGTGCTCCACGGGGTTTATGTAGAGAAAGCGCTTCCGATCAGACCTTACGCCGGTGGGGATTCGCGCTGTTGGGGGCGCGGTATTGGGGGGAAGCCCGCCTGGCTCTAACCCGCTGGGTTGAGAGGCATCCGGAGGATCTTGTGGCGATGGCTGCTCTGGGTTATGTGCTGGGGCGCCTCGGGCTGGATGGGATCTCGTGGCTACGGCGGGCCAGCGAAAGCTATGCCGTTCCCCCCGAGGTTCACTATTTCTGGGGCCTCTATTTCCTAGAGCAGGGACAATACCTGCGAGCTCAAGAACGATTCGCCGCCGCCTATCAGCTGGATCCCACCCCCCTCTATGCTTTAGAGCAAGGACGTGCAGCGATGCTAGCTGGGGATCTCCTCACGGCCGAGCGCTGGCTCCGCCGGGCTCTGGAGGCCGAGCCTGAGAATGTGGAGATCTGGATCATGCTGGCCGCGCTGTATCTGGGCCATCAGGTGTGGATCGGGAAAGGGTTCGAGGCGGCCCAGGAGATCCTTCAGCGGGCGCCGCATCGGGTAGAGGGATATGAATGGATGGGATGGGCGTATTATCTTCAAGGAAGGTGGGCGGAGGCAGAGCGGCTGCTGCGGCAGGCTCTCCAGATGGCCCCGGATCGGCCCTCAATTCGTTATCGCCTCGGGATGGTCTTGAACGCGAAAGGTGAGAGAGAAGCAGCGCGCCACATGCTAGAGCAGACCATCCTTCTGGATCCTATGGGAAGGTTCGGACATCAGGCGCTCCGGATGCTGATCCGGCTTCAAGGGAGATGAGCAGGTGCTTTCTCTCAATCCAGGGCCGCTTTCGCCGTGGGAAAAACAAGCCGCCCAGCCCTCAGCGGTGGGCATTTTCGTGCCTCTCCGCAGACAGGGTGCCCGATTGTGAGCAGACAGGCACAAGTCGGAAGGCCTGTTTGAGCGTTCGCGACCCAGATCATGCGCTTCCACGCCCGATGACAGGCAGAAAGAGAGCCAGCTGCCAAGTGATCGGAACACCAAGGGCGTGGCCCGGCGACGCGCTCGCTTATCGCCGCCGTCCCTTTCGGCGGGTAGGCCGGAGGGCCAGCCGCAATGTCCGTAGCCCACGATCCAGCGCGTCCACATCCAGCGTGTAAAACGTCTGGCGGCCGACCTCCCGGGAACGGAGAAGCCCTGCCTGCTGCAGGATGCGGAGATGATGGGAGACCGTGGGCTGGGAGAGGCCCAGTGCCTGCACGAGATCCCGTACGCAGAGTTCGCGGCCCCAGAGCAACCGCAGGATCTGTTGCCGATGGTCATCCGCCAAGGCATGGGCGAAGCGAACCGCATCTCCGCTCATGGGGATGTCTCGAGGCGAACGAGTGAGATCGGCTCCAAATCCCGGTAGCGCCACCGAAGTTCCCACACCCGCAACGCGGCCTCCAGTTTGATCCGCCAGTCCATCTTGGAGCGACCGATCCGCCGGTCCTCAAAGAAGATCGGGATCTCACATACCCGATATCCTAGCCGCTGGGCGATGTATGCCATCTCTACTTGGAAAATATATCCGGTTGATCGGACGCGCTCTAGGGGCATCTGAGCCATGGCGTCCCGGCGCCAGCACTTGAAGCCAGCGGTAGCATCTCGGACTTGAAGCCCTAGAATCAAGCGAGCATAAATGTTCCCCCACCGGCTGAGCCAGTAACGCCCAGGGCCCCAGCGAGGATCCACTTGCCCGCCTGAGATGTAGCGGGATCCCACCACCACATGGTAATCTGCCATTCGCTCCAACATCTGAGGGATCGCTGAGGGCGGATGGGAAAGATCCGCATCCATCTGGATGATCGCCTCCGCATCAGTCCCGAGCGCAAGGCGGAAGCCTTCTAAATACGCAGGCCCTAACCCCCGAGGCCCATCCCGATGCAGCACAGCGAGGCGGCCAGGATATTTCCGAGCAAGCGCCTCGGCGACCTCACCAGTTCCGTCCGGCGAGCGATCGTCTACTACCAGGATCCGCAGCTCCGGCAGGCCCAGTGCCATCAGTGCCTGAACAAGTTGAGGCAGGTTCTCTGCCTCGTTATACGTTGGAACGACCACTAGCGCTCGCATCCCTCTGCTCCGTAGGATAAGCGTTCGATCAGGACGCGATTCTCAGGGTTTCCCCTGGGGCGAGGTTTGGCCTTCGGCAGTTCCCCAGCTCTCGAGAGCGATGCTTCACTCTTCGACTGCTGGTGGAAGATGCCAGGCCGATACAACACTCCATCTACGTCCTGTAGAGCGGGCATGCCCCCTTCAAGAGTTCGCTTCCTGGTTGGCTTTGCAGATTCTTCCATTTGTTCATTTCTCCTTCCATCGCGCATAAAGATCGTTCTCGATCCCCAGCCGCAGGAGAACCCGTCCCACAGTCTGGTCGATCAGGTCCTGGATCGTGCGCGGGCGGCCGTAGAAAGCAGGGACTGGAGGCATGATAATTGCCCCCATCCGCGCCGCCCGCCGCATCAGGTCTAAGTGGCCGATGTGCAGTGGGGTCTCTCGCACCACGAGCACGAGAGGTCGTCCCTCTTTTAAGGTCACATCGGCGGCCCGGCTGATCAGATCCGCCGTGTACCCGCTGACGATAGCGCCCAGGGTCTTGATCGAGCACGGGATCACCACCATCCCGATCGTCCGGAAAGAGCCGGAGGAGATCGCCGCTCCAATGTCGTGGTGCGCGTAGACCACGTCGGCGAGCTCCATAACTTGACGGATGGTGTAATCGGTCTCCTGGGCGATTGTAATCCGAGCTGCGGGGCTGAGGATCAGGTGGGTTTCGATTTCCGGGTCAGAGCGAAGCACCTCCAGCAGTCGGATGCCATAGATTACCCCACTGGCCCCGCTGATCCCAACAACCAGGCGCTGCTTCATTCGACTTCCCCTGCCTTGTAGGTGCCTCGGCGCGTGATGAGTTGCATGGATTAGCTCTCTATCCGGAGGGAGCCAAGCGGTTGTCCATCGAAGGTGCTTGGGCGGCTGCCTATTTCCAAGCTTTTTTTAATCCTCATCCCCTGTCCTAAATGAGATCTGTCGAAGGGAAAGGTTCCCGGAGAACTTCTGGGAGAATCCGTAGGGCATATCGGAGACGGGTGCCGTGCCAGAACAGCAGGCTGCCGTCGACCCAGCGCACCCGACTGGCGCGTCCGGCCGGCGTATCCGCGAAATGCGTGCGGATGGTTTCCGTATCTTCTGGCCGGAAGGGATACGGCTCGCTGGGGAGCAGGATCAGCTCTGGGGCAGCGCGGCGGATCTCCTCCTCCGACAGGCGCGGATATCGGTCATCACGGGCGACGGGTCGGGCAGGCAACTCGGGGTTCAGATCCGCGGCTAGCGGATATCGTCGCCGGCGATGGGCGAAGATGTTCTCACCCCCGCATACGGTCAGCACGTCATGGGCATAGGTCTCCGCGTTGAAGGTCATCCATGGATCCTTCCAGATCGCGCAGAACACCCGTGGGCGCCGCTGTGGAATGGCCTGACGGCGGGCAGCCTCCAGGGCCCTCAGTTCCTCCAGCACCGGCGGATGGGAGAGACCAAACAGCTCCGCCAGACACCGAACCAGGGCAATGGCCTCTGCCACCGAGCGGGGGAAGGAAACCGCCACTGGGATCCCATGGGCTGCGAGGGCCCGCGCATCCGCCTCCCGGTTCTCCTCCACATTGACGAAGACCACATCCGGTTGCAGCGCGATTATCCGAGCGAGATCCGGGTTCTTCGTCCCCCCTACCGAGGGGACAGAGTGCGCCTCCG
The DNA here is from genome assembly GCA_025057635.1 of Thermoflexus sp. Classification (GTDB taxonomy): domain Bacteria; phylum Chloroflexota; class Anaerolineae; order Thermoflexales; family Thermoflexaceae; genus Thermoflexus. The sequence continues at coordinate 31,718 of JANXBD010000010.1, forward strand.
CCGGGTGGATGCAATAGTCCGTGCGCCCAACCACGCGATCCCCCACGCCCAAATCGAAGAGGGTCTCCGTCAGGCTGGGCACCAAGGAGACGATCCGGCGAAGCGGACGTTCAGGCTGGAACGGCCGGCCTTCCAGATCCCAGAGGGGATCGTGCGCCTGGAAGAGCATCTTCGTTTGAACCGCGAGATGCCGGGGAGGCCAAGGGAAGGCCCGCCTAGACTTCCCAGAGCTCCCGGTGAAGGTTGAAGAATCAGCAGAGCGACTTGCCATCGAGCCAGCACGCTCCGAAGACCAGGGTGATCTCCCCTTCCCCCCAACGCTCGATCTGGTCGCCTGGGCCGAGGGCGAGGGCGGCTCCTTCCGCTAGGCCGATGCCATAGGCGAAGGGCCGCTGGTGGAGAGCCGCCTGAAGGGCCCGAGCGGCTTTTGGTGTATAATGGCTCACCACGAAGGCGCCCGGCAACCATCCCCAGGCTCCCAGGGTCTCCTCCCAGCTCGATTGCAACACCCAGGTTCCCATCGCCTCCGCTCCCGCGCCAATCCCTAGCACTACTGCGCCGGAGTGGTAGGCGGTGAGCATCGCCTGAAGCGCTGGGGTGTCGAAAAAGGTCTTCAGCAAGCGCCGGACATCGCCGTCGGCAATCAGGATAAGGCGGGCCCCTAAGAGAAGGCGGGCGTGAGCGCTCTGGAGTGCCTCCTCTCGGTCGTGTAAGGTCAGCACATGGCAGGGCAGATCTCCCCAGGTTCGATACTGCCGCTCATATCGGCGAGCGCGCTCTGGATCATCAGCGGCCGCCATGACCACCACCGCGTATCCCTTCATTGCGGTCCGGGCCAGCGCCATCCGGTGCGCTTCGATCGCCTGCTCTCCCCCGCATAGCACCAGCCATCCATAGCCACCTCGCCAACGGAGCGGACCCTTCTGTCCCATCCAGACCTCCTCTTCCTGTTCTTATTTTGCATCGATCCGGGAAATTCTCATAGGCTAGGATCTCGACGCTATGGAACGTCTAGCAGACAAACACGAGCGTAACACCTTATGCGCTTGCTCTCATCGTTTAGGCGGGCTCGAGTTATAATCGCCGGCGATCTTGCTCATGTCCATCTGAAGACTCTAGGAGGCGTCGATGGAAAAGCGTGAACGGCTTCAGGCAGCGATTCGGGGAGAGGCGGTGGATCGCCCACCGGTAGCGCTGTGGCGCCATTTCCCTGTCGCAGATCAGGATCCTGGGCTTTTGGCGGAGGCGGTGATCGAGTTCCAGCGCCGCTTCGATTTCGACTTTGTCAAGATCACCCCCGCCTCTAGCTACTGTGTGCGGGACTGGGGCGTCGAGGATCGATGGGAGGGGGATACCGAGGGAACGCGACGCTATACGCGACATCCGGTGCAGGAGCCCCAGGATTGGGCTGCCCTTCCGATCCTCGATCCCGCGCGTGGCGCCCTACGGGAACACCTGGACGTGGTGGCAAGGATCCGCCAGGCGCTCCCGGAGGTTCCCATCGTCGTGACCGTGTTCAGCCCTCTGGCCCAGGCCAAGAACCTGGCGGGCTCCGAGCGGCTGCTCCTGCATTTGAGGCGCTATCCGGAGGCGCTTGAGAAAGGACTTGACGTGATCGCCGAGAGCACTCGCCGCTTCGTCCGCGCCGCCCTGGAGCTCGGGGTAGACGGGATTTTCTATGCCGTTCAGCATGCCTCTTATCTGTGGCTCTCCGCCGAAGAATATCAGGCCTTTGGGCGTCGCTACGATTTAGCAATTCTGGAGGAGGCTGCCGATGCATGGCTAAACATCCTCCACCTCCATGGCGAGGCGCTGATGTTCGATGTGGGAAGGGATTATCCGGTCGCTGTCTGGAACTGGCATGATCGAGAGACGCCGCCTGCGCTGGAGGAGGGACAAGCGATTGTGCGCGGAGCCGTGCTGGGAGGTCTCTCCCGGATCCAGACCCTTGTGCTCGGAACCCCCCAGGATGTAGAGGCCGAAGCCCGAGAGGCCATCGTCCGCACAGGCGGACGTCGGTTCATCCTGGGCACTGGATGCGTCGTTCCAATCCATGCCCCTGAGATCAACTTGTGGGCCGCCCGACATGCTGTCGAGCGCGCCGCTTAAGATGAAAATCGGCCTATTCTGTTTCTCTGCAAATGAGCGAGGGATGTGGCGTCGATGATCTTCTCGACGATCGTTATTCCGACGAGGTGGTCGAGCGATCTATCTCTAACAGCCGTATTCTTTCTATGGGCTCCCTTCTCGATGCGTTCCCCATTCATTTCGCGTAGGGCTTCAAGCGTGTGGGAAAGATGCGTCGGGGCCCTCCCATTCCAGATCCGAGCGTCCAATTTTTGCTCAGAACGACCATATGATGGCTTTCACTTACCTAAGCGACATGGTCTTCAATAGGATGGAATTGGATTACGTGACTCGAAGAAACCTCCCGGTCAACCGGAGGCTGCCCGATCAGGCCAGCATCTGTCCAGGAGGCGAGGCGGAATGCGAACTACGATCTATTGGGGGATCGGCGGGCTGGTGGGGGTTCTCATTGTGGCCGGGATGGGCTGGCTCCTCCTGAACCCTCATGGCTTAGGCGCTTATCTGTCTGATCGGCCAGAGGCCTGCAACAATTGCCACGTGATGAATCCTGCCTACGAAGGGTGGTTCCACGCCGCACATCGCGGGGTCGCCGTCTGCAATGATTGTCACACTCCCCACGCCTTCCCCGCCAAGTGGGGTGTCAAATTCCTCAAGGGCCTTCAGCACGTCTACTTCTACACCACTTATCAGATCCCCCCGCAGATTTATGCCGACAACATGACCCGGCAGATCGTGCAATCGAACTGCGTGCGTTGCCATTTCAATACGGTTGCTGCCCAGCGCGGACTGATGGGAGGGGAGCGCCTTTGCTTCGATTGCCATCGCACGGTTGCCCATGGCGAACGGCGTTCAATTGCCTTCGGCACCTTGCCGGAAAGGAGGTAAAGCATGTTCCAGCGGATGCCCCCTCTGTGGCTGCAAATCACCGGCTTTGTGATCCTGGTCGTCGTGCTTGGCCTTGCCTTTGCTCTTTTGATCGTGCAGCTGCGCGGGCCTCGCCTAGAGGTGGTTCGCCCGGTGACCATCCCGGAGAACGAGGTCAACCCTGCGGTCTGGGGGCAGGCTTTCCCACGGGAGTATGAATCCTGGCTGCGCACCAAGGAGGGAAGGAAGACCCTCTACGCGGGCTCGGTTCCCTTTGAGAAGCTGGAGGAAGATCCGCGCCTGAAAGTGCTCTGGGAGGGCCATCTGTTCGCCGTGGAGTGGGGAGAAGATCGGGGTCACGCATATTCCTATGAGGATGTGGTGAAATCGAAGCGCCGAGCCAAGCTGGCCGAGCGCCGGGGCGGCACATCCCCCGGATCCTGCTGGGCCTGTAAGGCGGCGGATGCCCTCATCGTAATGGCGGAGATGGGCCCCGCCCAGTTCTACGCTACGCCCTTTGAGGAACTGCAGAACCGGATCAAATATCCGGTCTCCTGCGCCAACTGTCACGATCCGAAGACTATGGCGCCCGTTATCAAGCAGGTAGCGCTGGTGGAGGCGCTGCAGAAGCTCGGAAAGGATGTCCATCAGCTGACCCGCCAGGAGCTGCGCAACTTGACCTGCGCCCAGTGCCACGTCGAGTATTATTTCGCCAAGGAGCCGAAGGATTACCTCGTCTTCCCATGGGACAAGGGCATCCGCTTCGAGGACATCGAGGCCTACTACAACGAGCGCAAGTTCGCGGATTGGACTCATCCCTCCACCGGTGTGCCCCTTGTGAAGTTCCAGCATCCGGAATATGAGCTTTACGCCGCCAACTCCACCCACTACCTGGCGGGGGTGACCTGTGCGGACTGCCACATGCCCTTCGTGATCGAAGGCGGGATCAAATATACCTCCCACCAGGCCGCCAGCCCCTGGTATCGCATGGAGCAGGCCTGCGGCACGTGCCACCGGGACCTCGCCTTCATCCGCAAGCGGGTGGAGATCATCCAGACGATCACGAAGGGGCTGCAGGACGCAGCGGAGAACGCGCTGGTGGAGGCGATCGAGGCCCTCAAGGCCATCAAGGACAACCCCAACGCGGATCCCAAGCTGGCGGAGGAAGCCCGCACGCTGTTCCGCAAGGCCCATATGCGCTGGGACTTCGTCGCTGTCGAGAACTCGCTGGGCTTCCACA
>JANXBD010000010.1:35919-36166 GCA_025057635.1 Thermoflexus sp.
TCAATTACGCCGGTCTGGCCCAGCTGACGGCCATCCCGGCCCTTCAGCGACCCCCGGCCCGAGCCCCTTAAGATCAATGATCGCCCTCTTAAGGCTCGTGGGGGTGCGGGGGGTGAACGAGACGTTCACCCCCCGCCTTGTATTTGGCAGATAGGCATCGTGACCCGAGGATCTTGAATCGAATGGGCCAATCCTCTTCGCTTCTATATCATAAGAGCGAACGGGGGAACGGAAAGCCCTTCAAGAG
>JANXBD010000110.1 GCA_025057635.1 Thermoflexus sp.
GCCCCGCTCTCTCCCCCGCGGCGTGAGGGGGTGAGTAAGATTTCAATCCCACGCTGGTTCGATTGAGGCCGGCTGGCTTCAGTCAGCCGCAACGGCCGGGGTGGATTTCAATCCCACGCTGGTTCGATTGAGGCGGGTGAGTAAGAGGGCGGTGGGTCTGCTTTTGCTTCATTTCAATCCCACGCTGGTTCGATTGAGGCGAGGGCAAACCGGTCTCGGCACTGGTATCAACTCAGATTTCAATCCCACGCTGGTTCGATTGAGGCCCCACCTACCCTTGAAACCGCCCTGAGTCTTACCCAATTTCAATCCCACGCTGGTTCGATTGAGGCGAGGAGGTGAGGTGATATGTGGACGGAGTATGTAAAATTTCAATCCCACGCTGGTTCGATTGAGGCGGGCCGGTCCTTTTCTCGAACAAACGTCGAGTAGCCGATTTCAATCCCACGCTGGTTCGATTGAGGCGAACGGATTTTTCTTAACATTGGCTGTCATGGTTTGGATTTCAATCCCACGCTGGTTCGATTGAGGCCGCCCCCCCGAGCGGCTCCCACTGGGCGCGGGGATCAATTTCAATCCCACGCTGGTTCGATTGAGGCGTGGATGATGGTGTTCATTATCGCGGGTTACCTCAATTTCAATCCCACGCTGGTTCGATTGAGGCCGGATCCGGTTCATCGGAGGTTGCGCAAGTTGGTAGATTTCAATCCCACGCTGGTTCGATTGAGGCCCGGCGACGTCTCCGGCTCCGGAGCCGGCGCTGAGGATTTCAATCCCACGCTGGTTCGATTGAGGCGCTCCTGCGGGCGGTGATCCGGATTGAAGACGCGAAATTTCAATCCCACGCTGGTTCGATTGAGGCTCCTCTTCCTTAGATTAATTATTCCCTGCCCTCCCGGATTTCAATCCCACGCTGGTTCGATTGAGGCCCCTTCCTGTTCAGCACCTATCAAGTGCTGAGCCGGAATTTCAATCCCACGCTGGTTCGATTGAGGCCCCAGAGCACTTATTATGAGCATTTCGACCACCAAGATTTCAATCCCACGCTGGTTCGATTGAGGCAGGGAAGTGAGGCTGTGATATAAACACAAGATCGAATCATTTCAATCCCACGCTGGTTCGATTGAGGCGCCCCCAAGGATCGATATGTACGCGAGGAGGAACCCAGTTTCAATCCCACGCTGGTTCGATTGAGGGAAGACGAAAGACCCGCTCCACCACCAGCTTGCGAAGCGTTTCAATCCCACGCTGGTTCGATTGAGGGGCTTCTCGTATCGCACGACGCGCAATGCGTCGTGCAGTTTCAATCCCACGCTGGTTCGATTGAGGGCGAAGCGCCGCCACCATCCCGACCCCCTGTTTGTGAGTTTCAATCCCACGCTGGTTCGATTGAGGGTTGAGCCAGACGGACCTGTATAGCTGCACATACTCCGTTTCAATCCCACGCTGGTTCGATTGAGGGACCGCCCGCGGTTCCGGACAGGTCCACAAGAACCCGTTTCAATCCCACGCTGGTTCGATTGAGGGCCGGAACCAGCCCCCAACCGTCTCTGTTCCACTGACGTTTCAATCCCACGCTGGTTCGATTGAGGGCCCGCTCTCTCCCCCGCGGCGTGAGGGGGTGAGCAAGGTTTCAATCCCACGCTGGTTCGATTGAGGGGAACCACCAAATCGTAGTGCCGCAGATACTTGAACGGTTTCAATCCCACGCTGGTTCGATTGAGGCCGCCGCCCCGTGGGGCGGGGGGCGAAGCGGGGCGAGGTTTCAATCCCAGGCTG
>JANXBD010000111.1 GCA_025057635.1 Thermoflexus sp.
TCGATTGAGGCGCGGCGGCGATCTGGATGTGGTATCGAGTGCTCGCGTTTCTATCCCACGCTGGTTCGATTGAGGCGCCCCCATGGGCGGAGATCGATATCCGCCCTGGGGTAGTTTCTATCCCACGCTGGTTCGATTGAGGCCGCAGGCCCCCATGGGCGGAGATCGATATCCGCCCTGGTTTCTATCCCACGCTGGTTCGATTGAGGCTGTTGTCACGTGAATAGAGAGGTAGCGGCGGATGCTGGTTTCTATCCCACGCTGGTTCGATTGAGGCTTACAAACGCTCCTTGATGCAAGAATTCTCCTTCTCAGTTTCTATCCCACGCTGGTTCGATTGAGGCCCCCCGGCCCCATCCAGCGCCCCGCTGGAACCCATACGTTTCTATCCCACGCTGGTTCGATTGAGGCCCGTCGCCGCAACGATCGCGACGACGGCGCTGGCTCGCGTTTCTATCCCACGCTGGTTCGATTGAGGCGCGCCGCGCCAGGGGCAGGTGAGGAAGGCAGACAGGCGTTTCTATCCCACGCTGGTTCGATTGAGGCTGGAGTGTTTTTCAGTTCTCATGTCATCCGCCGTGCGGTTTCTATCCCACGCTGGTTCGATTGAGGCCGGCGCGGGCATCGCGTATCTCCTCTTCGTTGCGCAGTTTCTATCCCACGCTGGTTCGATTGAGGCTTCGTCGTCTATAACAGCGGGGAGTGGGAGGTATGGGGTTTCTATCCCACGCTGGTTCGATTGAGGCCTGCGCCTGTCCACCGCCCTGCACGGGACACAGCCCACGTTTCTATCCCACGCTGGTTCGATTGAGGCGACGAAATCGAGCGTCTCGCCGACGAGCTCGGCCTGGTTTCTATCCCACGCTGGTTCGATTGAGGCGTCGGTGGTGCAGGGGCTGTTGCGGCTGCCGGTCTGGTTTCTATCCCACGCTGGTTCGATTGAGGCCCTGCCCTTCCCGCACCGCGATGGGGATCCACAGCCAGTTTCTATCCCACGCTGGTTCGATTGAGGCCCCAGACTTCACCGGCTGGGCCGAGGTGGAGCGCGTGTTTCTATCCCACGCTGGTTCGATTGAGGCTGGCTATGGGGACGGGCGGTGCTCACCCTGGATCCCAGTTTCTATCCCACGCTGGTTCGATTGAGGCTGTGTGGGTGAGCAACATCTGGATCAGGATCCCGGGTTTCTATCCCACGCTGGTTCGATTGAGGCTCGCTCCTATATCGCCGCCTGCGGGCGGCGGAGGAGGTTTCTATCCCACGCTGGTTCGATTGAGGCGCTCGGCAACAAGCGCAGCGATCGTGATGATCGCTGCGGTTTCTATCCCACGCTGGTTCGATTGAGGCGTCGGGGGGTGGTTTCGATGGGAGTCTTCTGACTTTGTTTCTATCCCACGCTGGTTCGATTGAGGCTGGCATACCAGAACCCGGGATCGGTCAGGGCATACACGTTTCTATCCCACGCTGGTTCGATTGAGGCAGATCGCCCGCAAGAGCGGGTCTGATCTCTTCGCCAGTTTCTATCCCACGCTGGTTCGATTGAGGCGGGCCGTGCCGGCAGCACAGATCCGGGCCATTTCATCGGTTTCTATCCCACGCTGGTTCGATTGAGGCTGGGTGCCTCCCCTCTTTTAGGGGAATTATACCTCATGTTTCTATCCCACGCTGGTTCGATTGGGGCAGCCTTGGTATCGCGGGGCTCATT
>JANXBD010000112.1 GCA_025057635.1 Thermoflexus sp.
ACCAGCGTGGGATTGAAACATTTGAACCAAGCAGATCCCCCCTCCACCAAGATATGCCCTCAATCGAACCAGCGTGGGATTGAAACCGACCCCCATTTTCACTCCTCCTCTTCGTCTCCGCCCCCTCAATCGAACCAGCGTGGGATTGAAACTCCAGTTCCGATTTGAACTCATACGCATCTAAGAAGTCCCTCAATCGAACCAGCGTGGGATTGAAACTTCGCAGGGGAGTAAATGGTCATGAGGATTAGTGGGGCCCTCAATCGAACCAGCGTGGGATTGAAACGCTTATCACAGCCCTCTGGGATTTTGTGACATAGGACCCTCAATCGAACCAGCGTGGGATTGAAACCATGAACGGACGCATAGCGCCCAAAGGTGGCAGAGCCCTCAATCGAACCAGCGTGGGATTGAAACTCCGGGGAGTCGGAGTCGGACGGGGGCCACTTCCACCCCTCAATCGAACCAGCGTGGGATTGAAACGAAAACTGCTGATAGGTCCTGCTCCAGCTGGACACCCCTCAATCGAACCAGCGTGGGATTGAAACCGATGAGCTGACGGCACAGGATCTCTCCTTCCGGCCCCTCAATCGAACCAGCGTGGGATTGAAACGGAAGTCTTTTTGTCCAGGCGTCCCGCGGATCCAGCCCCTCAATCGAACCAGCGTGGGATTGAAACTTTTGTGGGGGGGAAGAGCTATTCGCTTGTCAACCCCCCCTCAATCGAACCAGCGTGGGATTGAAACTTCGTCTTCCCTCGGCGGCGGATTTCAGCCGGGCGGCCCTCAATCGAACCAGCGTGGGATTGAAACGCACGGCGCACAAGGCGAAACCGCGTAGCGTAAGCGTCCCTCAATCGAACCAGCGTGGGATTGAAACGGAAGAAAGGCGATAGGGGGCCATTTCCTTTTCCTCCCCTCAGTCGGGGGAGCGTGGGATTGAAACCTTTTTTCGTTTCGCGTGATAACTGGGGCGGTCTACCCTCAATCGAACCAGCGTGGGATTGAAACGACAACAGGAATCCCCCGAACCCTGGCCGCATGGGTCCCCTCAATCGAACCAGCGTGGGATTGAAACTGCGTTCGTATCATACGAACGGCACGGGATCCCGGCCCTCAATCGAACCAGCGTGGGATTGAAACACAGGGTGGAGTGGAGCCGAGCGACCAACGCCACGGACCCTCAATCGAACCAGCGTGGGATTGAAACTCAATGGAGTGGCCTGGAAGAAAGGCGATAGGGGGCCCCTCAATCGAACCAGCGTGGGATTGAAACCAGTATCCTCTCCTCCCCTCGCTCCCCCCCGGCGGCCCTCAATCGAACCAGCGTGGGATTGAAACTCGATGATTTTTACGAAGTAAGCATCGCCCATAAAGCCCCTCAATCGAACCAGCGTGGGATTGAAACGCGGAGTTTCTGCGAAAAGCCCGTCCCCCCGAGCGGCCCCTCAATCGAACCAGCGTGGGATTGAAACTATTAGTCAGCGTTGACACGATTGCCAAGAAAACAATCCCTCAATCGAACCAGCGTGGGATTGAAACACGAATATCCAAACAATGGCATTCCACCGGACCCCTTGCCCTCAATCGAACCAGCGTGGGATTGAAACTATGATTGAAAGTAAGTGAGCGATTCGGCCTTCGGCCCTCAATCGAACCAGCGTGGGAT
>JANXBD010000113.1 GCA_025057635.1 Thermoflexus sp.
CTGGGATTGAAACCACCCCCGAATACCAGCACGCCAACGCCGTATCTCACCCTCAATCGAACCAGCCTGGGATTGAAACCGATGTATAAGAGGTGTCTGGGGACGGATTCCCTCCACCCTCAATCGAACCAGCGTGGGATTGAAACCGGAAAATCGGCCACGCTGCCATCCTTTCCGAGATACCCTCAATCGAACCAGCGTGGGATTGAAACGTGACGGACTGAAGTCCGTCACGGGGGCCGGGGCCGGCCCTCAATCGAACCAGCGTGGGATTGAAACGCGGATCTCGGCCGGCAAGGCCGATCCGGCCAAGGCCCTCAATCGAACCAGCGTGGGATTGAAACGGTGAAAAGCGTATGGGACGGATTCGAACATTTCCTCCCTCAATCGAACCAGCGTGGGATTGAAACACTTTTGCCCAGATCAGGCCGACTCCATCTCCTACCCGTTCGCCGATCCCTCAATCGAACCAGCGTGGGATTGAAACCGCGTCTCGCGTCGCGAACGCGAGACGCGTCTTGTTTTCCCTCAATCGAACCAGCGTGGGATTGAAACGGGTCGGGGTCAGGGTCGGGGTCAGCGGACTGGTCAGCCCTCAATCGAACCAGCGTGGGATTGAAACTGGCGGTTCTTAGGGCGCTTCGCCAAGCCTTGGTAGCCCTCAATCGAACCAGCGTGGGATTGAAACCATACACACTCCGCACCCCAGATGCACGCCAGAAAACCCTCAATCGAACCAGCGTGGGATTGAAACCTGGTGGGGTTTCTGCTGGCGTTCGTGGCGGCAACAATCCCTCAATCGAACCAGCGTGGGATTGAAACACTTCGACCCCGACTCCGACCAAGACTCCGGTTGGGACCCTCAATCGAACCAGCGTGGGATTGAAACGGCACTTCTGCACTGGCGGGTGCCTTGCTCATCGTACCCTCAATCGAACCAGCGTGGGATTGAAACCAGTGACAGCGACCGTCGCGCCAACGCGAACTGTCACCCCACAAGCGAACCAGCGTGGGATTGAAACAAGCTCATGGGGACTAATCCCGGTGCGCATGGCGACCCTCAATCGAACCAGCGTGGGATTGAAACCCCCACACCACCACCCCGGCCGTTGCGGCTGACTGACCCTCAATCGAACCAGCGTGGGATTGAAACTTCAATTCCTCAATCCCATTGAGCAACATGTTACCCCCCTCAATCGAACCAGCGTGGGATTGAAACGCGAATAAGAGTTACATAAGCGAGAAGTGATGCAGCCCCTCAATCGAACCAGCGTGGGATTGAAACCGCACGACGCATTGCGCGTCGTGCGATACGAGAAGCACCCCTCAATCGAACCAGCGTGGGATTGAAACGCAATGAGATGTTTGAGGTGGTTCCATACTCATTTTCCCTCAATCGAACCAGCGTGGGATTGAAACTGGGCGGAGATCGATATCCGCCCTGGGGTAAGGCAGCCCTCAATCGAACCAGCGTGGGATTGAAACATTTACTTAATCGTCGATGTACTGTATCAGTAC
>JANXBD010000114.1 GCA_025057635.1 Thermoflexus sp.
GTTCGATTGAGGCCCTCATGGACGGCGGCATAGAATCCGCCCTCGCAAGTTTCTATCCCACGCTGGTTCGATTGAGGGTTTATATTCCAAATCAAGGAGGAAGGAGGGATGAAGTTTCTATCCCACGCTGGTTCGATTGAGGCCGCCAGGCGGTGGAAGAAGTTCTGGCCCGTCGCCGTTTCTATCCCACGCTGGTTCGATTGAGGTCGCTGCGACCGCGATCGTGGGAACGCTGTTTCGCCGTTTCTATCCCACGCTGGTTCGATTGAGGACAGAGAACCGTGTTAAGCTACTCTAAATACTCTAAGTTTCTATCCCACGCTGGTTCGATTGAGGACGTCCAGATTCCCGTTAGTGCTACAGAACAGATTGGTGTTTCTATCCCACGCTGGTTCGATTGAGGCTTTGCCTCCGTTCAGTATGCGCTATCCCCGCGTGTGGTTTCTATCCCACGCTGGTTCGATTGAGGCTTGAGAGGCCAGTGGAGCGACGGCTATGGATCACTCTGGTTTCTATCCCACGCTGGTTCGATTGAGGCTGGGGGACAGTTGTGGTGGTGCTTTCGGCTGTAGCGGGTTTCTATCCCACGCTGGTTCGATTGAGGCCGCTTCGTCAACCACAATCGCAGCATCAGTTAGAGGGTTTCTATCCCACGCTGGTTCGATTGAGGCTGCCTGGGCTGGGGATTCCAGAAATCCCCACGCCGTGTTTCTATCCCACGCTGGTTCGATTGAGGCTCTCTGAAACGATTGAGTCCGTTCGCCGCAAGCGCAGTTTCTATCCCACGCTGGTTCGATTGAGGTCAAGTCAACCAAAAGTCAACCAAAAACTCATAAATGTTTCTATCCCACGCTGGTTCGATTGAGGGAGGCAGCGGCGGCGGCGGCAGGCGAGCTACGCGCGAGTTTCTATCCCACGCTGGTTCGATTGAGGGTTGTCAGAATTGCGCGTCAGGCTGGTCTTGAGACTAGTTTCTATCCCACGCTGGTTCGATTGAGGCCGCCGTGGCGGGAACGGGGGTGCACGCGTTCCAGCCGTTTCTATCCCACGCTGGTTCGATTGAGGAACGCGGCACACAGGTAAGCGAAGATAAAACTCCTCGTTTCTATCCCACGCTGGTTCGATTGAGGCCCAGTCAGCGGGACGGAACCAGTGGGTGGCTGGTTCGTTTCTATCCCACGCTGGTTCGATTGAGGTTCCTGTGCCGACTTTCATTGTCTATAACAGCAGCAGGTTCGTTTCTATCCCACGCTGGTTCGATTGAGGAGGGGTCCGGTGGAATGCCATTGTTTGGATATTCGTGTTTCTATCCCACGCTGGTTCGATTGAGG
>JANXBD010000115.1 GCA_025057635.1 Thermoflexus sp.
TCGATTGAGGGGCCGCCTGCGCCCACCGGGCCAGGGCCTCGAACCGGGTTTCAATCCCACGCTGGTTCGATTGAGGGGTCGAGGAGATCTTGTCGATAGTCACTGCGTTGCTTCGTTTCAATCCCACGCTGGTTCGATTGAGGGTCATGTTGTTCCCCGGTGGAGATGAATGGGATCGCAGTTTCAATCCCACGCTGGTTCGATTGAGGGACATCCCCCCCAGGAAGCAGCTCAACACAGTCGCCCCCGTTTCAATCCCACGCTGGTTCGATTGAGGGATACTCTGCCCTGTTCCACAGCGCACGAAGAAACGCAGTTTCAATCCCACGCTGGTTCGATTGAGGGTTGGCGCCCCCGTTGGCCACAGCCCCCCGCTCCCGGTTTCAATCCCACGCTGGTTCGATTGAGGGAGAAGGCGCGCGAGGCAGGAGTGGTTAGGCGTCGCGGTTTCAATCCCACGCTGGTTCGATTGAGACGCCAGGCAGCTGAACCCCAAAGATGCTCCACCCGAGAGTTTCAATCCCACGCTGGTTCGATTGAGGCTTGAATGATACGAACCCGGATTTGGAAATTTGCATTCGTTTCAATCCCACGCTGGTTCGATTGAGGCCCGTGGATGGCTTTTCGGAGACCGCTACCTCTCTTACGGTTTCAATCCCACGCTGGTTCGATTGAGGGCCTCCGGGCCGGTGGCTGTTGTTTATGGCCCGGTTCCCCGTTTCAATCCCACGCTGGTTCGATTGAGGGGGGGTCGGCAGCGTAACCACAGGGGGAGTGGGAGTCGTTTCAATCCCACGCTGGTTCGATTGAGGGATGCACGCCAGAAAACCGAGAGCGATCCGCCCGCGTTTCAATCCCACGCTGGTTCGATTGAGGGAGGATTGAGTATGAGAGTGCTCAATTGAGAATGCATAGTTTCAATCCCACGCTGGTTCGATTGAGGGCATGATGCGTGGGTCAGTTTTCTCTCTCGCTTTGGCGTTTCAATCCCACGCTGGTTCGATTGAGGGCCCCAACGTCACCGTCACCGGAGTCGGAGTTGGAGGTTTCAATCCCACGCTGGTTCGATTGAGGGCCCACCTATCCTTGAAACCGCCCCGAGCCTTAGCCAGTTTCAATCCCACGCTGGTTCGATTGAGGGCGCTACGGGGCTGGGAAGATGAAGAGGCGTCCCCAAGTTTCAATCCCACGCTGGTTCGATTGAGGGAGCACCAACGCGACGATCCTAA
>JANXBD010000116.1 GCA_025057635.1 Thermoflexus sp.
CCCACGCTGGTTCGATTGAGGCTACCATCGCATCTTGATGATATCCAGCCTCTCATGTTGTTTCAATCCCACGCTGGTTCGATTGAGGCTCTGGCGGTGTTCCGGCTGGCCAGTATCTTTGATGAAGTTTCAATCCCACGCTGGTTCGATTGAGGCAGTCGGGGTGCGAGTGGCCAACGGGTTCGGGAATGTGGTTTCAATCCCACGCTGGTTCGATTGAGGCTCGGGATCACCGGATCAAACACGCAGCGACAACCCGGTTTCAATCCCACGCTGGTTCGATTGAGGGCAGGAAATCCTGCCGGCGGCGATGACCATCGTCGCGTTTCAATCCCACGCTGGTTCGATTGAGGGGTGGCATCCTACCTGGATGCCATCCACATCGATTTTGTTTCAATCCCACGCTGGTTCGATTGAGGGGCGCACGACGAGGGATTAGCCTCTTCTCGTCGTGCGCGTTTCAATCCCACGCTGGTTCGATTGAGGGGCGTCCTTTCGCGGGATGGTGCGGAAGACCGCCATCCGTTTCAATCCCACGCTGGTTCGATTGAGGGCCATACGACCAGCCCTTTCCCCGTCAGGTCGAACAAGTTTCAATCCCACGCTGGTTCGATTGAGGGGATTAGCGGGACTGGAAGAACAACGCCTCGATCAACGTTTCAATCCCACGCTGGTTCGATTGAGGGTATGCGCTTGCAGTCGAGTACTCTGTGAATGTATAGTTTCAATCCCACGCTGGTTCGATTGAGGGGGCCGGCGTTGGAGTCGGAACCACAGAAGTTGGAGTGTTTCAATCCCACGCTGGTTCGATTGAGGGGGTGGATCTGTCCGGAACCGTGGGCGGTGTGTCCAGCGTTTCAATCCCACGCTGGTTCGATTGAGGGTAGGAGTGGGAGTAGGTGTCAGTGTCGGCGTCCGCGGTTTCAATCCCACGCTGGTTCGATTGAGGGGCGTGGATCCAAATGAGGCCATGCGGGCGGTTCAGGGTTTCAATCCCACGCTGGTTCGATTGAGGGGCGCAGGCCCCCGTGGGCGGAGATCGATATCCGCCCAGTTTCAATCCCACGCTGGTTCGATTGAGGGCCCACCGATGGTTCCAATAAATGCCGCCAGCGATTCAAGTTTCAATCCCACGCTGGTTCGATTGAGGCCGTGGAAAAGGCCGCCCGGCAGCCTCTCCCGGATACGCGTTTCAATCCCACGCTGGTTC
>JANXBD010000117.1 GCA_025057635.1 Thermoflexus sp.
GGTGGGGGGCCAGCCCGGCCAGGGCTTCGGCGCGGTCGGATTCCCGACCGATTTCCCTGGCGGCGGCCAGGGCCTCCCGCAGGAGGTCCGGAGGCAGGTGGGGGGCCAGCCCGGCCAGGGCGTGGGCGCGGGCGAATTCCCAACCGATTTCTCTTGCGGCGTCCAGGGCCTCCCGCAGGGCCTGCTCCCGCAACTCCTCTGGCAGGTGGGGGGCCAGCCCGGCCAGGGCTTCGGCGCGGGCGAATTCATTCCGGATTTCCCTGGCGGCGGCCAGGGCCTCCCGCAGGAGGCCCGGAGGCAGGTGGGGGGCCAGCCCGGCCAGGGCCCAGGCGCGGGCGTCTTCATCCCGGATTTCCCTTGCGGCGGCCAGGGCCTCCAGCAGGAGGTCTTCCGATAGGTGAGGAGCCAGCCCGGCCAGGGCGCGGGCGCGAACAGGTCCACAACCGATTTCCTTTGCGGCGGCCAGGGCCTCCCGCAGGAGGTCTTCCGGCAGGTGGGGGGCCAGCCCGGCCAGGGCTTCGGCGCGGGCGAGTCCCCAACCGATTTCCCTGGCGGCGGCCAGGGCTTCGGGCAGTAGGTCCGGAGGCAGGTGGGGGGCCAGCCCGGCCAGGGCTTCGGCGCGGCCGTCTTCATCCCGGATTTCTCTTGCGGCGGCCAGGGCCTCCCGCAGGGCCTGTGCCCGCAACTCCTCCGGCAGGTGGGGGGCCAGCCCGGCCAGGGCTTCGGCGCGGGCGGATTCCAGACTGATTTCCCTGGCGGCGTCCAGGGTCTCCCTGAGGAGGTCCGGAGGCAGGTGGGGGGCCAGCCCGGCCAGGGCTTCGGCGCGGGCGAGTTCCCAACCGATTTCCCTGGCGGCGGCCAGGGCCTCCCGCAGGAGGTCCGGAGGCAGGTGGGGGGCCAGCCCGGCCAGGGCTTCGGCGCGGGCGGATTCATCCCGGATTTCCCTGGCGGCGGCCAGGGCCTCCCGCAGGAGGTCCGGAGGCAGGCGGGGGGCCAGCCCGGCCAGGGCTTTGGCGCGGTCGTATTCGTCCCGAATTTCCCTGGCGGCGGCCAGGGCTTCCCGCAGGAGGTCCGGAGGCAGGTGGGGGGCCAGCCCGGCCAGGGCTTCGGCGCGGTCGGATTCCCGACCGATTTCCCTGGCGGCGGCCAGGGCCTCC
>JANXBD010000118.1 GCA_025057635.1 Thermoflexus sp.
ATGGGCGGTAGAGGACTCGAACCTCTGACCTCCGCGTTGTCAACACGGCGCTCTCACCACCTGAGCTAACCGCCCATTCTGTAGCTCGTAGAACATTATACCTAGAAGAGAAGCAGACGGCAAGGATCATCTAGGCCTCTTGAACTTGTAGCCTCTTGGCGGATCAGGCTACGTAGGTTATCGGCCTGATCCCTGTTTAGGGATTTGGGCTTTCGTCCTCATAGGCTTCGGATTCCACCGCAGGGGCCTCCACATCAGGGGCCTCCCCCAGACGTCGGGCGAAGATGAGGAACCCGGTGTGGGCCACCATCCGATCAGCAGGACGGAAGCGCCAGCCTACCGCATGATACGGCCGCAGGAGGATTTCGACAGTCTCGACGAATCCAAAGCCGTGAGGGGGCAGGGCTTCAAGAAGCCGGATCACCTGGTTGGCGGTGGGGAGAATGGCCCCGAAGAAGCCGCCGCTCCGCAGGGCCGTCGCCGCCTGTGGCAGATAGGCCCAGGGCTCCGGCAGATCCAGGAAGAGGGCATCGGCTTCGGCTTCCTCAAACCCCTCCGCAACATCTCGAACCCGCCACGTGACCATCTCCGCCAGCCCGACCCGTTCCAGGTTCCGGCGGGCCAGGGCCTGCATCTCCGGTCGCACCTCGTAAGTCACCACTCGGCCCACGGGCCAGACCGCCTGGGCCAGCGCCATGGTCAGCCCCCCGCTCCCCGTCCCCGCTTCCAGCACCAGACGCCCGGGCCGAACGGATAGCTTCAGGAGGATGTAGCCGATGTCCTTCGGATAGAGGATCTGGGTCTGGCGAGGGAGGTGGCGGATTAATTCCTCCATCGAGGGCTCCAGCAACCAGAAGATCTCCCCCCGATGGGAGCGCACCGCGGTCCCCCATGGCCGTCCGATGCAGTCCTCATGCGCCACCACACCCCGATGCGTGTGCAGGCGCCCGCCCGGTTCCAGGCGGATCAGGAAGGGCTTCCCCCCCGGTCCAATGAGCAGCGCCAGATCTCCTGCTTTCGCTTCAATGGCCATGGGATGCCCTCAGCGCGGGAAAGCTTCCATCCGCACAGTCGCTCGATCGACTTTCCGCCGATCCACCTGCACGCCCAACCCCGGCCCAGC
>JANXBD010000119.1 GCA_025057635.1 Thermoflexus sp.
TCCGCGACGTCGGCACCGCCAGCGTAGAATTGGCCATCGGCATAGACGTTCCCCGTGGTGCGCTCGACGCGAAAGCTCGCGCCCGTCTGCTGCGGCGCAGCGCTCTCCAACGCGACGACCGCCCCATCGGTGCTCACGAAATAGATCGTATTGTTGCTGACGACCCACGTCGCGTACTCGCTCCAGTACTGATCGTAGACGGCGCCCTGCTGCCAATAGATATAGAATCCTCCGGGCCAGTTGCGCGTATTGATCAGCCCTTGCTCGCAGTAGTGCGTGGCGCTGAAGCCCGTGCCGCAGACGTCCACGTCCTGCGACGTGACGATGTGGGGTAAGTTCTCAGTCACGATGGGATTGGCGAATGTGCCGCGCGCGGGCGATCTGTCTACGATGCGATGCGCGATGCCCGCCTCCCAGTGGCCCCCGAAGATATAGTCTCCAGCCATGCTCACATAGGCTTGCTCATCGGTGGGGAAGAAGGTGTTCTGCATGAAGCGCACATAACCCGCCAAGTACCCTGGCACGGTCGTGTCGTCGAGCACCATCTCTCCGAGATGAGAATCCCAGCGGCCATCACAAGTTGAGTCGTTAGGAGCGCACTCACGGCCACGGATGACGATATAGACGAGTTCTTGGCCATTGGAAAAACGCTTGACGACGGGCTGCGGTCCCATCGGCAGATACCCGCCGTCGCCGAAGCCCCCGTGCCCGACGTGGGCGATGAACGGCACCGAGCCGTCGTCGAGATCGAGCACGAAGAGCGCTTGGTATTCGGGATTCTGCTGGAGATAGCTGCGCATGGCGGCGTTGTCGGCCGGCCAGGGACTCGCATCCCATAGGGCGTTCCAGTCTAAGCGCAGCTTGATCAAGACATACCCATGAACTTCGGCAATCACCGGCCAGCCGTTCTTGACCTCGGCCAGCGTCGTGTTATTGTCCCCGGGGTCGCCGCCGGTGCGCACCGTGGGCTTGACGCGCCAGGCTTGGGCGCCCGTGGCGTTGTTGATCGCGTGTACATATAAATCTTCGGTGGCGACGACGACGCGATTGCGCGACGGCGAGTACGCCGGTGGCGTGTGCACGGCGGCGTTCGCGTTGTACGACCAGATCTG
>JANXBD010000011.1 GCA_025057635.1 Thermoflexus sp.
GTCACATCGCCCGCAATGCTGCAGTTGAAGACAATCCGGGACTGGCTGTAGATCCGCCCGACCTCCTCGGGCAGATAGTTCCGATAAAAGTCGTTGGTGCGGAAGCGTTCGGCGATCCGCCGGAGCCGGCGGGCACGAGGGGTTTTCCGGTGAGCCCGGGAGAGGTTCCCCACGAAGCTCACGTCATAGATGCGGGGGAGCTGATGGTCGTAATGGACATCGGGGGCGGCGGCCAGCGGGAGCCAGTAGACCTGGTCGTGGCCCACCGCCCGCCGGAAGCGCTCCACGTAATCCTTCTGGGCGATGAAGACGGCGTCGAAGAAGCGAGCGGCCTGCTCCCGCCAGCGGCCCAGATGCACATCGATCAAGTAGCCGGCGGTGGGGATCGACAGTCGCTCGATTCCGAGGGGGAAGTAGCGCCCTGCTGGGTCGATCCAGAGGTAGAGGTCGGGCCGCTCCGGCAGCGCAGTGATGATTTCGTCCAGCGGAACGGTCGTATCGTAGCCGGGGCGCTGGCTGCACGGCAGGCCCACGTAGGTGACCGTGTGACCTAGGGCTTGTAGGGCTCGCTCAATGTGATATCCGGCAGCGGTAGGGAACCAACGATAGCCTAGGGCAATGTGCATCTGAAGCTCCTATGCAGGCTCCATTTCCACCCACATCACGATCTGGAAAAGCGTCGTCAGGAGACAGTTGGCATTCAAAATTTTCAACATCGTAGTCTGAGCAACCAGCCGATAAGATGTGCAATCAACGAATCCGTCTGCTCATTGCGGTCTTAGAGTGCCTTCTGGCATCCGAATCATTCTGCTTTGGTATCCCTTCACCATTATGGATTCGGTATTTGGGCGCGGATCACCCTTGTCATCTGAGCATGGCATGGCCTTCCGATCAGGTGAGGGGCCACGCCTTCGGTGCCGAGCTTAGGTTATCGCTTAGAGAGCCTCTGCTTGTGTCCTGTGGTCAGCCTCCATATATACCCCGTCTGCTCTCGTATGGTTGCCGGGTCGATGACGAACATTAAAGCGTAAAAGAGGACAAAAGCGCTGGCGAATTTCGACACAGTCAACAGCCATCCATGTGGAGCGAAAGACCATCGAAAATGCGAGAACGAGGTCATAAGAAGGGTCGCTATCAACAGGCCAGCAGCCACTCGCCATATTCGCAGCGCTGTTCGCAGATCCATCTGAAGATCCCTTCGTAGAGAGACGGAGGCGAGGACAAAGCCGATCGCCAGCGCCAGCCCCACTGCCCCGCACGTGCCCAGCGCGCCCCATCGCAGCGTCAACGGCACCCCGGCAATTCCTAAAACCCCTACCTGAATCCATTGCAACGTGGCCGCCTGCATGGGCCTTCCTGTTGCGTTGAGCAGGATACCGACATGCTCTAGATAGGGCCGGATTACAAAGCAGGCGATCAAAATCTGAAGAAAGAGCGCACTGGGCAGCCAGCGCTCTCCGTAGAGAAGCAGAACGATCTCCTGAGCGGTCAGTAAGATGGCCAGCGCCAGCGGGCTGGCAATCATTGCAATTGTCCAACTGATCATGTCCGCTGTCTTCTTTAGTTGTTCTCGATCTCTCCGTAAACGAGCGTATGTGTAGAAAGCCGCGCGCGCCAGCACAGCATTAAAGATCAAGCCCGGCCACTGGGCAATCCGATAAGCCCGATCGTAATAGCCTAAGGTAGTTACGCCCACGAAAGTGCCGATTAGAAAGCTGTCAAGCTGCGCGAACAGCGTCCCAGCCATCAACCATAGGCCAGCGACACTCCCGAAGCGCAAAAACGAGAGCGCCAGATCCCAGCGAAACTCCCAGCGCTGCTGCCATAGATGGGGTAGCTGTCGAAGTGAAATCAGCACCAAGCCGAGCAGAAAAAAACTGTAAGCTGTCGTCTGCGCCACTAGGCTCCACACCCCGCCCCCGTGAAGCGCCAGCCAGAAGGCGGGAAGGTATGAGAGAGGAAAAACCAGGCTCTGATACAGACTGGTCGCCCCGAACCGAAGTTCCTTCTCCAGCAGGGTTCCCGCGATGCCCGCGATGCCCTCTAGAAAAGCGGCAAAGGAGAGAACAAGGGCCGCCATCACCACCTGCTCGCTGTAACCCAGTGTGCGTAACACGGGAACCATCATCCCCATCAGGGCCAGGCCTCCTAACGCAGCTGCCCCCTCCAGAACCGCGTAGGTTCCCACAGATTCCCCCGTGGTCTCCGGATGCTGTCCGAAGGCATACCCCAACCTCAGCTTGGTCTGGATCCGGAAGAGCTGAGCGAAAAACATCGCTAGGGCAAAGGTCCCAAAAGCCTCCGGCGCCAGCATGCGGGTCAGGAGGATGTTGGCGACGAACCCGAAAGCTAACGTCCAGTAGGCGCTCAGGGCCACCCACAGCCCACCTCGCACCGCCCGATAGGCCAGAGGCTCCTCCGATGTTAGTCGCTCCACCGGCGCTCCTTCTCACCTTCGAGACGTTTTGGGCACTCTCTCTCCGATTGTATACGCTCGAACACCCGCAGACGCAGACCCAGCATCAGCGGGCTTTTCCTAAATCTACCTAACCCCGCTTCGCATCCGAAGGTGGAGAGATCGAAGACGAGAGCAGATTATGGACGATTTGCTGTAGGGGCGATGGGGAAATCGCCGAACGGGGGGACAGAACTGGCCTGACCGGTCTCCTTTCTCGCCCACTTGAGCGTTGAGTGGGCGGGGGATTATCAAACCAGCACGGGCGAGATGCCCTAGCCGCGGTGTTCTCCCACGACCGGGTCGCAGGACAGCACGGCGAAAGCCGGACGCAGGAAGAGCGGACTCCGGCAGGAACCTTAAAGGCGCTCGAGGGGATCACCGAGTTGGGATCAGGACAAGATCAAAGATCCCTTCAGTCTGGCCCGGCTGAGGATAATACTGAGTCACCAGGGTCTGGTAACCCGAGGCGGTGACCCGAATGTGAATGTGAGGGGGACGACCGCTGTAGGCGGGTGGGAAGTGGCTCTCGAAACGATATGTTCCATCCGGTCCGGCGAACACAGTAGCCCGATACGCATCCGCGTATCGGCCATCTGGCCCCGCAAGCCAGAACTCAATTTTCGCCCCTGCAATCGGGGCGCAGTCCGCGCTGGACCGGACTACGCCGCGCAACACATGTCCCTGCCCCACGCGCTCACGCACCGGAGCGCCGGGCTGATAGAACGGCCCTAGGGCATCCGGCGGGGTCGGCGCGCAGGCCTCCGGCAAAGGGGTAACGTACGGAGAGGGATAGGATTCCCTCGGAGCCATAGGAGGAATAGTGGGGATTAGGACGAAGTGCTCCACCGTCACGGCGGGCGAAGGCCTCTCGGTCACCATAGGGATGTCCTTGGCCGGTTCGACAGCAGGCGGACGGTTGGGGCCCCAAAGGGACTCACAGGCGGTCAAGAGAAGCCAGCTGCTCCAAGCGCTCCATCCGATCCATCGCTTCATGAGGCCCATCCTGTGTTCTTAAGAGGGTAGGAATTACTCTGTTAGAGACTCCTGGACAAGGTAGGCTATCGGCCTTGCTCTCCCATGCCCACGGCCCAAAGAGTTATGGGCAGGGAGAGCAAGGCTTCCTGAAGAGAGACAAATCCCGTAACTCCTAAGGGAATGATATGGAACCCAGATCGCGTGCTCGATGGATGAATAAAATTAACGTTGGGGCTGAGGTTGAAGATGGGGGAGAATCTGGCGCAGCAAACGTTCTCGGGGTTGATATCCAACGATCCGGGCGATCTCACGCCCTTCCTTAAACAAAATAAGAGTGGGAATCCCCATCACCCCATATCGCATCGCTAGATCTGGATACTCATCTACATTTAGCTTGCCTACTTTCAAGACCTGGGCATATTCTCGGGCGATCTGATCCACAATCGGCTCCATGGCCTTACACGGCCCACACCACTCCGCCCAGAAGTCCACCAAGATCGGCCTATCCGAGCGAAGGACTTCCTGATCAAAGTTATGGGTTGTGATCACGACTTTATGTTCACTCATTCCAAATTCCTCCATTGTGAAAGTGAAATGGAATTTCTCCTCTCATCTCGATACAAAAAATCCCCCCCAGCTTCCTGCTCCTGAGGGTCTTTACTTAAGGAACAGGACCTGATCGGTTTGGCAACAACTGATCGGATTGGCCATTCGCTTAGAATTAAGCTATCCCAGTCGGGCTGGATGGTTCTTCCTGGAGAACGATAATGGTCACCGGTCCTCGTCCAGCGACCTCTCGGTGTGAGCCATCGCAGAAGGGGAAGTTGCGCGACTGAAAACAGCGACATAGGGTGACCCGTTCGCCGGGCCGAACTCGCACCGTTGTGCGCGGATGATCTCCCCACGTGGTCTCATGCTCTGCCATGTCTGTGATCCTCCAGGGAATAGCCTCAACGGGACATATTGAGTGTATGCGGTAGGTGGATTAGTGTCAAAAATGCATCGTGAGGAGCGAAGAATGCCTCGTCACATACAAACAGGTTTTCCGGCGAAAAACATGCCAGGAGCCATTCAAGTTGTTATAGGCCATACCTACATCTCGAAGATCCAGAGCCGATCAAGCAAGCGGGGGGGTGTATCGGCCAAGCGGGTCATTTATACGACATGGAGGAGGATTTCCATCCGCTTCTCCCACGCTCGCTGGAGTTCCTGAATTCGGCTCTCTAGCCCCTGAAGAGCAATCCGAGGCTCGCCGTTCCCCCGAAGGGCCTGACTCAGAGCGCTCAGATCCTCTTGGAATTCCTCAGCTTTCTGAAGGAGATCCGCATCGAATCGATAAAGTGCCTCGAGTTCTCGCTCATGAATGCGAATGGCATCGAAGAATCCAGCGTAACCATAGCGCGCCACTCCGATTTGATCGGCCAACGTTTGGATCCGGCGAACCACTCGATCCAGTTCGTCCGCTTGAGAAAGATCTCGCTCAGCCAGCTCGCGCTGGAGCCCTAATAGCCGATCAGCAATCTCCAGAAGCCGATGGCGGATCGCCTCCCGCAGGATCCGATCTGCATCTCGCCGCTGCTCCTTCTCTTTGTATCCCGCGTAACCCGGCAGAAGCCGGAGCCACCGCTCCAGGGCCGGGCGGTTGGCCTTCACGCGCTCCAGGATCTCATCCATAGCGCCCTCCGCTCGTATCTTGCCTCGGCAAGGCTCAATCTCGGCAAAACGATCACAGCCGGCGCCCCTTTCCATCCGCCAGCTCAACGATCTGACGCAACAGCGTGACCAGCGTGACAGCGCTCTGGACCAGAGCGGCTGGGGATAGCCGCGCGCTTCCTCCGCGCTCCTGACGGGCCCGCACGTAGAGATAAGTAGCCAACATCCCGAACAGAGCACCCAGAGCGCCCCCTATCCCTAACAATAACCACTGACCCTCTCGTCGCACTGTTTATCCTCCTCTGCGATTCATTTCATTTTAGGGTTCTAGTGTTGTCTTCTATAATAGCTCAATTCAATCCCGGCAAATCGACACTCTCCTACGGGTTGCAGGGAAAAGCGCATAATCTGCCATCCCAAGGCAGGTCGCGGTGGCAGATTGTTCGGTTCTCTTTCCCTCGCAAGTCAAGATGCTCGGTTGGCAAGTTGGGTTATGATAAAGCTGGTGGTAGAAGGCGTGTCTTGCTCTCTGTTCCTAAGCGCTTGGTTGTTAGGGGCAGGTGGGAGGCATGGACTTGTCTTGTCCTTCGAGAGCTTTCCGCTATCTCACCATTAGTCTCCATGGAGGCAGCCATGCCGTTCGCAACTGTCCGTGGCATCCGTCTGATCTATGACATTCGCGGCCATGGGACTCCGGTGCTCTGGATCCACGGTTTCCCCTTGGGGCGCTGGCTTTGGGATCCGCAGGTGGAGGCCCTGGGGGCTGTCGCTCGCTCGATCGCGGTGGATCTGCGGGGGTTCGGCGGAAGTAGCGTTCCCGAAGGGTCATATACGATGGACAGTTATGCGGCTGACCTACGCGGATTACTGGACATCTTAGGGATCGATCAAGCCGTGCTGGCCGGTCTTTCGATGGGCGGCTACGTGGCCTTCGCCTTTTACGCTGCCTACCCAGAACGGGTTCGAGGCCTTATCTTGGCCGATACTCGGCATCAAGCGGATACGCCGGAAGTGCGGGCGAACCGGTATGCTGTAATCGAGCGAATCCGGGCTGAAGGGACACGCGCCGCAGTAGAGGCGTTTCTCCCCCGCCTGTTCGGTGGGACCACACAGCGCGAGCGGCCAGAACGGGTAGAAACCTTGCGACGCAAGATGATGACGAACCCCGCTGCCGGGCTGATCGGGGCCCTCCAGGCAATGGCCGAACGTCCGGATCGCACGGATTTGCTCCCCTCCATCCGAGTGCCGACACTGGTGATCGTCGGGGAGGAAGATGCAGTAACCCCGCCAGACGTCGCCCGCCAGATGGCGGAGGGGATCCCTCAAGCCCGGGTGGTGGTGATTCCCCGAGCCGGCCATCTGGCCAACGTGGAGGCTCCCGAAGCTTTCAATGAGGCGGTCTGGGCTTTTCTTCAGGAGCTTGCAAAATAGATCTGGTGGTTTAGGAGATATCCACGAAGAGGGGCCAGGGACTTTTCATCCCTGCTTCCTTGCTCAGGATCATCCATTTCATCCAAGCGATTCATGCACATTCCTTCGAAATGCTTCTCTCATGGAAAAACGTGCTGTTGCCACCGTACGACGAGCAGTTCGCGAAGCTGCCCGCCGCTTCCAGCTGTTTATGCCGGGGGAAACCGTCGTTGTCGGGGTCTCCGGAGGGCCGGATTCGTTGTGCCTGCTGGATGTGTTACAGGATCTGGCTCCGGAGTTCGGGATCGCCCTCCACATGGCCCATCTCCACCACGGCCTGCGGGGGGCGGAGGCGGACGCAGACGCCGCCTTCGTGGCGGAGATCGCCTGGCAACGAGGGCTGCCCTACACGATCCAGCGGGAAGATGTGGGCGCGCTGGCCGCCCGTGAGGGCCTTTCCCAGGAGGAAGCCGCCCGCCAAGCCCGCTATACGTTCCTGGCGGAGGTCGCCGCCCGGTTGGGAAGCCATACCATCGCGGTGGCCCACCAGGCGGATGATCAGGTGGAAACCGTGCTGATGCATCTTTTACGAGGGAGTGGCCTGGCCGGATTGCGGGGGATGCGCCCCCGCATGCTCCTCACCGAATATCACGGCCTTCTGCGTCGGCCTCCGGAAGGGCTCTGGCTGGTGCGGCCGCTGTTGGGGGTGTGGCGGCGGGAGATCGAGGCCTACCTGCAAGCCAAAGGCCTAACCTCTCGCTTGGATCGATCGAACTTAGATCTCACGTTCTTTCGAAACCGGCTGCGCCATGAAGTTCTCCCCTTTCTGGAGCGTCTGAATCCGCGGCTGCGGGAAACCTGGTGGCGGATGGCCGAGGCCTTGGCGGCGGACTACGAATTCCTGGCGCAGACCCTCCGTCAGGTCTGGCCCACGGTGACCGTCCTCGAAGCGCCCGATCGCATCGTCTTCGACCTCGCCCGCTGGAGGGGCCTCCCGCTGAGCCTCCGGCGCATGGCGCTGCGGGAAGCCGCCTTCCGCCTGGCCCACCGCCTGCGGGATCTGCGCTTCGAACACGTAGAGGAAGCGATCCGGATGGCCGAGGAGGGGATGACGGGGGGAATGTTGACCTGGCCGGAAGACCTGCGGGTGGCGGTGGCCTATGGGAACCTCATCGTGGCCCGAGAAGGTGCCGTCTGGCCCGACCCAGACCTTCCCCTATTGACCGTCCCCTTCTCCTTGCATCCCGGGGAGACCCTCTGGCCCGATGGCCAGTGGGCGGTGATCTGGGAGGAGATTTCCACGCGGGATGCCGCCCACCAGCTCGGGGATCCATGGATTCTTCACTTGGATCCCGAGCGCGCCGGTGCCCATCTGGCTTTCCGAACTCGCCGTCCAGGCGATCGCTTTCACCCGGCTGGGATGTCCGGCCCTGTTCGCCTGAAGACCTTCCTGATCAATCAGAAGATCCCGCGGGTTTGGCGCGATCGATGGCCACTACTGGTCAACGAACGGGATGAGATCCTGTGGGTGGCGGGTGTGCGACCAGCGGCTTCTATCCGCCCTGCATCTAACTCTCGTCGAGTGTGGCGGATCGCCATCCGACGGATCACCGATGCTCGTCGGCCTGCCGAGTAGTTCAAATAATGTCAAGCTCAAGCCACAATATCATAATCCCTCCTTAGCCCAAACCTCACGAGCATCTTCGCCGCTTAGCCGATTGCTGATCCAGCTCTGGATGGCTCCGCGATCTGTGCTCTTGCAGACCCCGTCTCCATATGTCCCCACATACAAAGCATTTGGGTTATTCCGATCGATTGTCAGAGCAGCCATTCGCCCGCCCTCCGGCTCCGGGAAGGTTCAAGTGCCGACGCTTGGTGGATCCGAACCTCCAAGCATAAGCTCAGGTGACAAAGGGGAAGTGATTTCACGGGGAAGACGCAGTGCCGATTCTTAGGGCTATAATCTCACGCTCGAAAAGTGATCCCTGTCCATGAAAGGGTGGAGTGCTGGATCAGCGGCGAATTTCCCGTCTGAGGCTCGGGCAGTGTCTCAGCGACCCTAGCGATGATCCGAGCTTCCAGCTTCTTGGCATTTCATTAAGAATTTAGCGAGAAAGACCCAGAGCCCCTGATATAATGCATGTTGAGTTGAGTAGAATTACCAAGCGCAATTCCTCGTTGTAACCCCACGCAACCGATTTGTGTCTGAGTCGTGATCGAGACCTTTCTCTCTGGCTGTATGCGGTATGAGCGTATGGTGGAGAAAGTCCAAAGTAGATTATTCAAGGCTGGGAAAAAGATCCTGAGTGTTATCCAGCTTGCAAGATTCTTTACCAAACAGGTATACGGAATAACTAGCTAATCGGAAAGCAAGAAATACTGAGATAGGGGGAAGCTTGTCCGCCCTCAACCCTTCGCGCTCAACAGGAAGAGATTCCGGGGAGATCCGATTGGCTTTGCCCAGCAAAGGGCGTCTCGAGGAACCGACCCTTGCCTTCCTCTCGGCCTGCGGCCTAGCGGTGGAGAAGGCCAATCCCCGGCAGTATGTCGCCCGCATCCCCGCGTTGCCCGGGGTCACCGTGCTCTTCCAGCGGGCTGGAGATATCCCCCTAAGTGTGCGCGACGGTGGGGTGGATTTCGGCATCACGGGCTACGATGTAGTCATGGAGCGCTTAGACCATGACCCCCAGGTGTTGATCCTGCACGAGGCCCTCAACTATGGCCACTGTGATCTCGTCCTAGCGGTTCCCGAAGCTTGGCCCATCGAGACCGTGGACGAGCTGGCTGCCCTCGCTCAATCCCGTGCTCGAGAAGGACACCCGCTTCGGATCGCCACCCGCTTCACGAACCTGGTGAGCCGCTTCCTGCGGGAACACGGAATCTTGGAATTCCACCTGGTGGTCTCCGAGGGCACCCTGGAGGTGGCCCCTAGCATCGGTTATGCGGATCTCATTGCCGATCTGACCACCACCGGCACGACCTTGCGTGACAACCGTCTCAAGCCGTTGCGGGACGGTAGGATCCTCCGTGCTCAAGCCTGTTTGATCGCCAACCGCGAGGCGCTGACCGCCCGCCCTGGAGTTCTGGAGGTGGCTCGCCAGCTGGTGGAGTTCTTCGAGGCCCATCTTCGTGCGGAGGGCCACTATATGCTCTTCGCCAATATGCGAGGGGAATCGGCAGAGGCCCTTGCCCACCGCCTCTTCACGCAGACCGATCTGGGCGGCCTCCAGGGGCCCACCATCTCCCGCGTCTACGTCCGCGAGGAGGATCCCGGATGGTTCGCGATCCACATCATCGTGCGGAAGGATCGCCTGAACGAAGCGATCCGGCAGCTGCGGACCATCGGGGGCAGCGGCGTGGTGGTCGCCCCGGTGACCTATATCTTCGAGGAAGAGCCCCCTCGATGGCAACGGGTGCTGGAGCAGCTGAAGCGATCCCCCGACCGCCCCGATCGCGCTTGAGGGCGGCGAAGTCCGTCAGCGGCAGTTTTCCCAATCCTCACCCGGGAGGCATCTCCGTGATCGAACGCTGGCTACGCCCGGACCTTCGAGAGCAGTTGACCTACAGCATGGCGGTCTCGCCGGAGGAGCTGGCGGCAGCTTACGGGGTATCCCCAGATCGTCTGATCCGGCTTCATGCGAACGAGAACGCTTATGGTCCCTCCCTGCGGGTATCGGCTGCCCTGGCCCATGGGATCTGGCATCAGTATCCAGACCCACAGGGAAGGGCACTGCGCAAAGCGTTGGCGGAATATACCGGATTCGGCCCAGAGTGGATCGCCCTGGGCAATGGCGCGGATGACGTGATCGATCTCCTAGCTCGCCTCTTAGTCGGGCCCGGACGCGCCGCCCTGATCGTGGAGCCCACCTTCGAAATGTATGCCCTCTCAGTCCGCTGGCACGGGGGGGAGGTCCTTACCCTTCACCGGGATGAGGCCTTCGGCATCCCGCAGACGGCGCTCCTGGAAGCTATCCGCCGCCATCGTCCGGCCGCCGTCTTCCTGGCCTCCCCCAACAACCCGGACGGCCGCCTGCTCCCGGAGGAGACCCTCGGGGATCTGCTCGCAGAGGACGTGATGGTGATCGTGGACGAGGCCTACTTCGAGTTCGCTGGTCACACCTTCGCTCCCTGGCTTCCCCAACATCCCAACCTAGTCATTGTGCGGACTTTCAGCAAGTGGGCGGGGCTGGCGGCCCTCCGCATGGGTTACGCCCTGATGCACCCCGACTTAGTCCGAGCTTACGATGCGGTGCGGCCGCCGTTCAACGTGAACCTGGCCGCTCAACAGGCGGCCCTTGCTTCTCTCGAGGATCGGAGCTATCTCCTAGCCAACGTCGCGCGGCTGGTAGCGGAGCGGGAGCGGCTTTGTCAGGCTCTGCAACAATTTTCTTTCCTTCAGCCTCTCCCCAGCCACACGAACTTTCTCCTGTGTCGGGTGATTGGCTGGGATGCTCATTCGCTCTGGGAAGCCCTTCTGCGACGTGGGATCCTGATTCGTCGTTACCCCGCGCCGCCCCTGCGGGATTACCTTCGGATCTCCGTTGGGCGGCCAGAGCACACTGAGGCCCTGTTGGCTGCCCTGACCGAGATCGCTCAGGAGGTTCCCGATGGCGCCTCGTGAAGCCCGGTGCCACCGACGCACTGCGGAAACCGAGGTTGAGATCTTCCTACGGCTGGACGGGCAAGGGAGGGCGCGGGTGGAAACCGGACTCGGCTTCTTAGACCATCTGTTGCACCACCTGGCGTTCCATGGGCTCTTCGATCTGGAAGTGCGGGCCCGCGGGGATCTGCACATCGACCCCCACCATACCACAGAGGATGTCGCCATCGTGCTGGGGCAGGCTCTGGATGAGGCGCTGGGGGATCGCCGGGGGATCGTGCGGATGGGACACGCGTGGGTGCCGATGGACGAGGCCATGGCCTTTGTGGCCGTGGATCTATCCGGGCGGCCCTACGCAGTGCTAGACCTGGCCTTCAGCGGTCCGGCCGTCGGCGCGCTGCCCACGTCCCTGATCCCGCATTTTCTGGAAACCCTAGCGTTTCATGCCCGGATGAACCTGCACGCCCGGCTGCTATATGGGCGGGACGATCACCATCGGGCGGAGGCGCTCTTCAAAGCGCTGGGCCGGGCCTTGGACATGGCCGTGCGCTTAGATCCCCGCCGACAGGACATCCCCTCGACAAAAGGCACCCTCGGGCCGTAGCCAGATAGAGCTAGGCAACCAGACTCTTATCTGGATCTATTGAATGCCAGTGAGGTTTCCACTCAGCTAAGTCGATTCGAGGCTCGAGATGCTCAGGGCAAGGGGAAATCGGTGAGGACTCGCCGGTGCCAGGCTCGCTTATTCCAATACTGGAGGACTTTAGAATGACACAACGTGTTGTCCCAGATTACGTGCTCATCTTTGATGGGGGAAGTCTAGGCAATCCGGGCCCCGGTTATGGATCTTATATTATCCGAACCCGGGATGGGCGAGAGGACCGACGCCGATTGGATTTTAAGGAAGAAATGACCAATAACGAAGCGGAATATCGGATATTGATCGCTGCTCTGGAGGATCTAATCCATCGAATTCAGAGAGCGGGGAAAGATCCATCAGCCTTCACCCTGGAGATTCGAGGAGACAGCCAACTGGTTATATCCCAGCTCGAGGGCACCTTCCGGGTTCGCGCTCCTCATCTGCGCGCTCTTTGGGAAGCCGCCCGTGAGCGCCTGAACCGGTTTCGAGAGGTCTATCTGGTCTGGCAGCCTCGAATGACCTCAGCCTCGGAATTGGGGCACTAAACTGTGTTGATCCCCCTTTGGGAAAGCCGCACAGCACACCACCTGAGGGACGAGCAGCGAAACTACTCGTCCCCTTCTCCCAGATTTAGGATGGGAGCGGAGCGGGCTCTTCTCTTAAGAGATCCATCGAGGGATTTGAGGAAGGCCGTAGAACCTATCCTCGCCGTCGCAGGAAAGCTGGGATATCCAGGTCACCCTCGCTAAAGCTGCGCTCGGAAGGAATCGGGCGCCGAAGTTCCTCATGTCGATAGGCGCTGGAGTCGGATCGGGCAGGCATAGCTCCCGAAGCAGGACGGCGAGCAGGGATGGAGGGACGCTCGAATCCGGTCGCAATCACAGTAATCCGCACTCGATCTCGCATCGCTTCATCGATGACCGCGCCGAAGATGATGTTGGCCTCCGGGTGAGCCGCCTGACGAATGATCTCCGCTGCCTGATGAACCTCGTGGAGCGTGAGATCAGATCCACCTGTGACGTTGAACAGGATCCCTCGCGCCCCATCGATGGTGACCTCTAACAGCCGGCTGGAGATGGCCTGCTGAGCCGCCTCCACCGCCCGGTTCTCCCCAGAAGCCTCCCCGATGGCCATTAGGGCCGCGCCGCCCTCGGCCATAATGGCGCGCACATCGGCGAAATCCAGGTTGATCAGACCAGGGACCGTGATCAGCTCGCTGATCCCCTGGATGCCCTGGCGGAGCACCTCATCGGCCATCCGGAAGGCCTGCACCAGAGTCACCTTTTTATCGGTGATCTCCAGCAAGCGATCGTTAGGGATCACGATGAGGGTATCCACGTTCTCCTTGAGACGGGCGATCCCCTCTTCAGCCGCCTTGGCTCGTCGCGGCCCCTCGAAAGAGAAGGGTCGGGTGACCACCCCGATCGTGAGAGCTCCCACCTCTCGAGCGATCCGGGCGATTACTGGACTGGCACCCGTTCCGGTTCCGCCCCCCATGCCCGCCGTGATGAACACCATATCGGAACCCCGGAGGGCCTCATAGATCAGATCCGCCGATTCCTCGGCGGCCTTATGGCCGATCTCCGGGTTCCCTCCCGCGCCCAGCCCGCGGGTGATCTTCTCCCCGATGTGGATCCGGCGATCGGCCTTGGCCAGGGAGAGGGCCTGCACATCGGTGTTTACCGCGATGAACTCGACTCCCCGGAGTCCCTCTTCGATCATACGGTTCACCGCGTTGCTGCCTCCACCTCCTACACCCATTACCCGGATTTTGGCTGGAGTCTGACCGATCGTTGTCGTATCCATCGTCCACCTCCTTTTATATAGGGTTCCTGATCAGCCTAAGCACGGTTAAGCATAAGCAAAACTTCAACAGGGAAGCTCGCCTCTTGAGACTGAGACAGTGTATGCTTCCCAAATCGGGATCGAATAGACCACGACCACATTCCATCGCTATCCAGGCAACATCTCCCTAAAGATCCCGCGTAGGATCTTCCAGAGACGGTTCAACCATGAGTCCCTGGATGCAGAATAACCCAAGCTTGCATCCATCCGCAGGCCCCAGCGGAGCAGGCCGACCGCTGTCGCAAACATCGGCGAACGAAGCGTTTCCGCTAAGCCTCCCAGATCCCACGGCATGCCCACCCGGACTGGCATCCCGGTGACCTCGCGGGCCACCTCTCGGATCCCGGACAGCATGGCGGTGCCCCCGCAGAGGACCAGCCCTGCTGGGAGCAGCCGTTCGTAGCCCGAGGCTCTTAAGTCCTTCAGGACTAATTGAAAGATCTCCTGGACCCGCGCCTCGATGATCTCGGCCATCTCTCGACGGGAGAAGGTCAGCACGCCGTTCTCCCCAAAACCCTGAACGGTGATCTGTTCTTCTGGCGCAACCGCCTGGGCCGCCGCATGCCCGTATTTGATCTTGAGCTCCTCCGCTACTGTCGCCGGGACGTGCAGGCCGTAGGCCAGATCATTCGTAATGTGTTGCCCTCCCACCGGGATCACCGCTGTGTGCGCGATGTTTCCCTCCACAAAGACGGCCAGATCCGTCGTCCCCGCCCCGATATCCACCAGGGCAACCCCCATCTCTCGTTCCCCCTCTGTGATCACCGCCTCGGCTGAGGCCAACGGGGAGAGGACGAACTCTTCCACCGCGATCTGAGCCGCCTCAATGCACCGCCGCAGATTGGCCAGCGGGCCCACCTGAGCCGTCACAATGTGGACCTCTGCTTCCAGCCGGAAGCCATACATTCCCATCGGATCCCGAATCCCTTCCTGGCCATCGACGATGAAGGAGCGTGGGAGCACGTGGAGGATCTCGTGAGAATGGGGAATAGCGATGGTCCGGGCGTTTTCCACTGCGCGCTGCACATCCGCTGAGCTGATCCCCCGATTCCCCTGCATCACGGAGGCGGTACCCTTACTGTTCACCGAGGCCACGTAAGGCCCTGCAATCCCCACGATGGCTCGGCGGATCTGGTAGCCGCTCGTGCGCTCCGCTTTCTCCACAGAAGCGGCAATCGCCTCGGTGGCCTCGGCGATATTCACCACCACGCCTCTTCGGATCCCCCGAGCCGGAACGACCCCTACGCCCAGGATGCGAAGCATCCCAGCTTCATCGGCCTCGCCCACCAGCGTGCAGATCTTGCTGGTTCCGATATCCATCGCGACCAGCGTCATAGGTCACACCCTCTTATATCCCTCGGGAATCGAGCGGACGTGCTCGGCTAGTGGATGATCAGACTTTAAATGAATCCCTCCCTCTCCCTTACAGACCTACAGAGAAGGCTCAGGGGTTGACTGTTGAAGTCTTTTGGTGTTGAAAACCTACGGCGGGTGCTTCAGGGACCCGCAGATCAAGATAAGCAGGGCGATGACCATGCCCAGCGAGGAGCTCACGCAGCACCCGCCAGGCTGCAGCCCGCGTCGCCATCGACCCGAATTCTCCCAGCAACACGGGCCAGCCGTAGGGATCTACGAAGGAGAAGCCACGACCCGCCTCGTAGCGGAATGTCTGGATCTCCGGAAATGCCGCGCTCAGGTCCTGCATGCGCTCCCATAGCCAGGGATCCACCCGCTGGCCTGGCGCGAGGGGTGGCAGGCCATGCACTTCTAAGCGGCACCGGGCCTTCGCTGCATTCTCCTCCATCACCCGACCGTCCTCATCCAGAAGCAATCGCAGGTCTCCGCTTAACCATTCCCATGAAGCCTCGCCTTCTACAACGAAAAGGGTGCAGAATGCCGGCCATCGACAGCGCACGGCTACCTCCCTCAGGATGGGGAACCGATGACGAACGGCGGCGGCGGCTTCCTCAGGGTTTACCCAGAAGATATGCAACCCATCGATCCCGCTGGCTACCGCCAGCGCCTCTGGAGAAAGCGTGCGAGCACCTGCCACGTCCAGCCGGGTGTAGAAGGCATCATGAAGCAATACGATTCCCCCGAGGATCGCCCAGAGTAGGAATAACCCTCCGGCCGCTATCCGGGATCCCGCCGGGCGGAGGGCCCAGATCGCTACCGCCATCCCAGTCGGGCTCACCGAGTAGAAGGTTCGCACTCGTCTTCTCGTGGCAGATCGTCGGTGTGATGAGGAGAAAGCCATGTTCGACCCTCGTAAGCAATCGCATCCCGCTGGCGATCCTGATGCCGCTCCAGTGCCAGTTCAATCAGTCGATCCAGCAACGTCGGATACGACAGGCCGCTGGCCTCCCACAGGCGCGGATACATGCTGACCGCCGTGAAGCCCGGAATCGTGTTGATCTCATTGACCACCAGCTCCCCAGTCTCACGGGAGAGCAGGAAATCCACCCGAGCCATCCCACATGCATCGATCGCTCGAAAGGCCGCCAGGGCTAGGGATCGGATTCGCTCCGCCAGGGCCTCATCCAGCGGAGCCGGGATCACCAGTTGGGTTCGATCGTCCAGATACTTCGCGGCATAGTCGTAAAATTCCCCGGCCGGGATGACTTCACCAGGCACCGAGGCAATCGGTTCCTCATTCCCCAGCACGCTGACCTCGATCTCCCGGGCCGCGGGGACTGCCCGTTCGACCAGCATCTTGCGCCCGTAACGGGCCGCCTCCAGCAGAGCGATCGGAAGTTCCTCCCGTCGTTTCACTTTGGAAACGCCCACGCTGGAACCCAGGTTGGCCGGCTTGACAAAGCACGGAAACCCGATCTCGCGCTCAATTCGATCCATCACTTCTTCTGGATCCCGTTCCCACTCCCGTCGGAGGACCACGATATAATGAGCGACCGGGAGGCCATGAGCCCGGAACACATCCTTCATCACCGCCTTATCCATTCCCACGGCCGAGGCCAGCACCCCTGCGCCGACATAAGGAATATTCGCCAATTCCAGTAATCCCTGGATCGTCCCATCCTCCCCAAAAGGTCCGTGAAGCACCGGGAAGATCACATCCACCTCCGGGATCCCATCCGCCTGGACTCCCGGGATCAGCTCCCGACGCGGGGGAACAGCCATATAAGCGGTTGATTCCGGCGCTACAACGGGCGGCGTTCCCAGCAAATCGGCCATGGTCACCACCCCGCCCGTCAGGGCCTTCATCGGATCCCCTCGGGTGAGCCAGCGGCCCTCTTTGGTGATCCCAATCGGGATCACCTCGTATTTCGTCTTGTCCAGCGCCCGGATCACCGATTGAGCGGACAGGAGGCTCACCTCATGCTCCCCGGACTTCCCCCCGAACAGCACGCCCACCCGGATCCGCCGTTTCATCCTCCCACTCCCCGATGAACTCGATCTCCGGCTCCAGGAGCACGCTGAATCGCTCCCAGACACGATGCTGGACCTCCGCCATCAAGGCCCGCACGTCGGCAGCCGTGCCGTTTCCCTCGTTAATGAAGAAGTTCGCATGCAGAGTAGAAATCACAATCGCTCCCCGGCGGGCTCCCTTGAGGCCCGCCGCTTCGATCAGACGGCCGGCGTAATCCCCGCGCGGGTTCCGGAACATCGAACCGATGCTCGCCCCACCCGGCTGGGTGCGCCGGCGGTAAGCGT
This sequence comes from Thermoflexus sp., assembly GCA_025057635.1. Classification (GTDB taxonomy): domain Bacteria; phylum Chloroflexota; class Anaerolineae; order Thermoflexales; family Thermoflexaceae; genus Thermoflexus. The sequence goes on from JANXBD010000011.1 coordinate 17,254, forward strand.
TGAAAGCCGCCATCCGCTCCAGAATCGCCTCCGGATCCTCCGGTCGAAGGGCGAAACGGGCAGCGAGGACTACCGGCCGCGGCACGGTTGGCCACGTCTTCAACCGGCTGGTTCGATAGCTCAGCTCCAGCTGCTCCGCGCTCCAGGTCGCAATGCTCCCTTCCGGCAACAACAATTCCACCGACTCCAGGCAACCCGCGATATCTCCTCCGTGGGCTCCCGCGTTGCCCACCACAGCTCCACCTACCGTGCCCGGAATCCCGATGGCCCATTCCAGGCCGGCCCACCCCCGTTCGGCGCACAGCCGGGCCAGGGTCGGCAGCAAGACGCCCGAAGCTGTCCACACCCGCCCATCGGTTTCGAAGCGCAGCGCCCGCGCCCGGTTCAGCACCACCAGTCCCCGCACCCCCTGGTCGGCGATCAAGACATTCGAGCCCCCGCCCAGCATGGTGACCGGGATCCCGTCCGCCCATGCGCCCCGCACGACATCCACCAGCGCCTGGACGTCCTCCACGATCACCAGGGCATCCGCCGGCCCACCGATCCGGGACGTGGTGAACCGGGCCATGGGAACATCCCGCTCCAGCGCCAGTCCCCATCGCTTCAGCGCCGCTGTGAGGGCCTCGCCGAGGATGACCTCGGAGGACCCTTTCATTCGCCCTCCCCAGACCGGCCCAAGAGATCCAACAACTGCTCTCCGATCCGGTATCCATCCCCAGCGCCCAGGGTTAGCACGACGTCCCCGGGTTGGACGCATTCCTTCAGATAAGCGAGCACGACATCGAAATCCGGAAAATGTCGGGCATCCGGGTGGATCATCTGCTGGACGATGTCTTGGCTGCTCACCCCGAGGGTATCCGTCTCGCGAGCTGCATAGATTGGGGTGAGAATCACATGGTCGGCATCTTCGAAAGCCTGCGCGAATTCCTTCAGCAACGCGCGTGTCCGGCTGTAGGTATGAGGCTGGAACACCGCCCAGATCGGACGGCCCGGATAGCGAGCGCGAGCGGCCCGGAGCGTGGCCCGGATCTCTCCAGGGTGATGGGCGTAATCGTCGATGACCAGCACCCCCCGCGCCTCGCCCTTCACCTCAAACCGCCGGGCTGTGCCCGGAAATCGACCCAGGGCTTCCAGAGCGTTCGCCGGGGAGATCCCCACCGCCTCCGCGGCCGCCAGCGCTGCCAGCGCGTTCAGGCCGTGATGATGCCCAGGGACCTGAAGCTTCAGCTCGCCGATGGGCTGATCCCCCCGATAGATCTCAAAACGATCCACCGCCATGGGCCGGGCCCACCACTGGGCGGGAGGCCCCCACCCATACCGCACCACGGATCGGCCATGGGCCTCTGCTTGGTCGGCCAGACGGCGGGCCCCGGGATCCGCATCGCATGCCACTAAGATCCCATCGGATGGCAATTGCTCCGTAAACATCACGAATGCATCGAAGAAATCCTCCGGCGTCGGATAACAATCCGGGTGATCGTGTTCAATCGTTGTCACCACCGCGATCCGCGGCTGCAATCCCAGGAACATCCGGTCGTATTCATCGGCCTCCACGATGAAGAGATCCCCACGCCCCGCCCGCGCGTTGCGGTTCAGGCCCCGGATCAGGCCGCCGACGATGAAGGACGGATCGCGGCCGGCGGCCATAGCGATCCAGACCAGCATCGCCGTGGTCGTGGTCTTCCCATGCGTCCCCGCCACCGCGATCCCCATCCGGTCGGCCATCAGCGCCCCAATCACTGCTTCTCGTTTCACCACCGGCACACCCCTTTCCTCCGCCGCCCGGATCTCCGGATGATCCAGCGGGATGGCGGAAGAACGCACGACCAACCCCGCATGCCGAACGTGGGCGGGATCGTGGCCCAACTGCACCGGAACGCCCAGGGCGCGAAGGGAGTCCACGAAAGGTGAGGGAGAGCGATCGCACCCGCTCACCGCATACCCAGCCTCATGCAGCACTGTCGCCAGGGCTGATAGCCCGGCCCCGCCGATGCCGATCAGATGAAACGCGATATCGGGTTTCAGGTTCAGCATTGCAATCGTCTCCACCCGATTCAGAGATTCTTCCATGCTTGTGAGCTCAAAGATCCCGCATTCAGGCGGGCATGCGTCCTCAAAGGAGATCCGTCCCTTCTCGGATTAGAGATAAAATACCAACAATCCGAACAGCACGGCAACTACCATAAAGTAAAGAACGGGCGGCTTCATCACCGCTGGAGGTGTCCATGGCAACAAATCCATCAACGGACTATCCGGTCCTGGAGGTTGGAGAATATCTCTAAAGGGATATCCCGCATGGTGCAGGAAGAACAAGATCGAACCTGCGATCAACCATCCGTTGATTGCCCCGGCAGCGAAGCCAGCGATGATCTCTACGCCTTTCTCCCGTTTTGCCCGACCTGCTAGCTGCATGGATAGGGTGGGGCCTGCGTAGCCGAAGAGTGCAGCGGTGCCAATCGCAATGGTCTCAGTAAGAAAACCGGTGGCTGGATCTCGAGTGAAGGACTCCCAAATCCCGGGCAGGAATTGCTGCAGCAAGCTGAAGAGGAACATGATCCCTACGATCGAGGCGCTAACCAGGATCTCCTTGGCTACTCCTCGTAATGCACCGATGAAAGCGAAGATCAACACAAAAGCCCAGAAGACCGTGTGCAAGGCGATCATTCTTTCCTCCCAGCTCGGGCAGCCCGAATCGAGTTATGCTCCTGAATTCGCTCGATCAGTAAGGCGGCTAAGCGATCAGCCGCCTCCGGCCGGGCCAAGGCCGCCATCCGGCGGCGCATTTCGCTCAGACGCTCTGGGCTCTGCAGGAGATCCCCCACGACTTCCCCCAGTCGCTTCTCGATCTCCTCGTCCGGGATCATCACGGCGCCGCCGTGTCGGACTAGATAAGCGGCGTTGCGTTCCTGATGGCGCCGCACGTAAGGATATGGCACCAGCACCGCCGGCAGCCCAAACAGAGGAAGTTCCCCGAGGGTGGAGGCACCTGCCCGGCACACGGCCAGATTCGCCATCGCCAGCGCTTCCCCCATCTCTTCGTCCAGATACGCCACCGGTTGATAACGGACCTGGCTCTTGGGGGGGAGCTCCGTTCGCCGTCGTTGCATAGCCTCCAGATCCGCTGGTCCGGTGAGATGGAGCACCTGCGCCTCCGCCGTCAGCGTCTCCAGATGCCGGGCGACTGCCTGATTCAGCCGGCGAGCTCCTCGACTTCCCCCAAACACCAGCACTACCGGAACCTCCGGATGGAACCTCCAGCGGGCGAGCCCTCGCTGACGGGTCTCTTCTCGAGATCGAGCCGCCTCCACCAGCACACGACGCACCGGATATCCGGTGACCACCGTCGGCCTTCTCAGGGCTTTCCCAGCTTCCGGCGCAGTCACTGCCACACAGGCGGCCAGACAGGACAGGACATGGACGGCGAGACCCGGTTCGATGTCCGGCAGGTAAACTAGGATCGGAACTCCAGATCCTGCCGCGGCAAGGGCCGCTGGGATCGACACAAATCCTCCGGTGGTGAACACCACCTGAGGGCGTCGCCGACCCATCTCCCGCCAAGCTTGAAGGGTTCCCCGAACCACCCGCCAGAGCCCTTTCCATCCCCGCCGCCAACCCATTCCATACACACCGCCCGCTTCCACATGGAGAAACGGATAACCGCGCGGGGGAATCAGATGGGCTTCCATCCCTTCCCGCGTGCCCACCCAGATCAGCTCCAGGTTGGGATCAACGGCCTGGAGCGCCTCCGCGACGGCCAGCGCTGGATAGATGTGCCCGCCAGTCCCGCCCGCGGCGATCCAGATCCTCATCCCATCGTCTCCTGGCGACGCTGAGTAACATCCCTGCGCCGATCAGCTCGCTGAGCAGGGCGGAGCCGCCGTAGCTGATAAAAGGAAATGGGATTCCCGAGAAAGGGATCACGCCCGTCAGCCCACCCAAGTTGATCAATCCTTGCCATGCGATCCATAGCGTCACTCCCAGCGCCAGCAGACCGCCGAAGGCATCGCATGCCTGTCGAGCTACATGGAATCCCAGAACCACCCAGAGGCTCAACAGGGTGATCAGCCCCATCACGCCGATGAACCCAAAAGCCTCGCCTACCACGGCGAAGGCGCTGTCGGAGTGGGGGAGTGGCACATTCCCGCTCAGGGTGTAAAGCATTGCCCCCGGCCCCTTGCCGAAAAGTCCCCCCGCGCGGATTGCCTGCCAGACAGCGGTGAGATGCACATGAGCCTCTTCCGGGCCCCTCAGGGCCTCAAGGTAATCGATCAATCGTGCCATCGCATGAGGATGCACCTGGACAAGAAGGCCGAACATCCCTGCTCCCAGTGCCAGTCCGAGGAGCACTTGGGTGAAAGTAGCGCCTGAGGCCACGAACATCCAGGCGGCAACCATCCCGATCAGCAACCCAGTCCCCAGATCTGGTTGCAAAAAGATCGGGATGACCACCACGCTCAACACCATCACGAACGGAAGAAACCCGCGGTCGAACTCCCGCAAACGCTCACCTTTGGTCGGCAGCCACGTTGCCAGATATAAAATAATGATCGGCTTGACGAATTCTGAGGGCTGAAAGGAGCCTCCTGAGAAGGCTCGCCGGGCACCCAGTCGCTCTTCTCCAATCAGGAGCACAGCAATCAGAGAAGCTACCCCTAGGAGCATCAGAGGGATCGAAAGCCGTTGCAGGCGTCGATAGTCCATCCGCCACAGCCCCAGGAGGGCGAGCGTTCCCACCAGCGCGGCGCCCGCCTGGCGTCGAACGAAATAAAACGGATCGTCAAAAATCTGTCGCGACAGATAGTAGGTGGCGCTGTAAACCAGCAACAAGCCCGCCAGAACTAAAGTTACCAGCAGGATGAGCAAGCCCAGCTCCAGGGAAGTCACCCCGGAATGCAACGTCGACGGTCCGCTCTGGGTAATTGGAGAACCATGCCACTGTTTTCGCGCCATGGTCATCCCAGGGCCTCCACCAGCTGCCGGAAATGGACGCCACGCTCCTCAAAATCCCGATAGGCGTCGTAACTGGTTCCCCCTGGGGACAACAGCACCACTTCTCCCGAGCGGGCTAGCCGGGCAGCCAGCGTCACCGCTTCCTCCAGTGTGCCCACCCGCTCTACCTGCTCTAGGATGGTCTCTCCGATCTTTGCTTGGGCGATCCGAACAGCCTTCGCAATCTGGTCTCCCATCTCGCCGAAGCAGATCAGCACCCGCACCCGCCGGGCGATATCCCGCGCAGCCTCATCCCACGGGAGCCGTTTATCCCGTCCTCCCGCCAGCAGGATCAAGGGTTCCTCAAAAGCCTCAAGCGCCATCCGCACCCGCTCCGGAGTCGTGGCGATGGAATCGTTCACATAGCGCACTCCCCGCACCTCCCGAACGAGCTCCAACCGATGGGGCACACCGGAGAAAGTCGTCGCCACCTCGCGGATCGCCCCCAGATCCGCTCCTAGGCTGCCAGCGATGGCTGCTGCCGCAAGGATGTTCCATAAATTGTGCCGGCCTCGCAGGCGCACCTCCCCCGCCTGACAGATGGGCCAAGCGTCCGTTCCTAGGCGTAGGAAAAGGGTCTCCCCCCGAAGGAAGGCCCCCTGGGCGACCTCCTGCTCCCGGCTAAAGAACCGCAGTCGCCCCCGCACCGCTGCCGCTAAGGAACGGGCGTTCGGATCATCGTAGCCCAGCACCGCGATGTCTTCCACATCTTGGAAGTCGAGGATCCGTTGTTTAGCGGCGATGTAGGCTTCCATCGTCTTGTGCCGATCCAGATGGTTCGGGGTGATATTTAGGACAGCCGCTACTCGCGGGCTCACCGTCATGATCTCCAGCTGGAAACTGGAAAGCTCCAGCACCACCCGATCCTCCAGGCCGATCTCCTCGACAGATTCGATCAACGGGTTGCCGATGTTCCCGCCCACCCAGGTTCGGAACCCCGCCGCTTGGCACATCGCTCCCACAAGCGCCGTCGTGGTCGTCTTCCCGGAGGAGCCAGTGATCCCTGCTGTCCATCCCTGACAGCGCTCTAGGAACAGCTGCGCGTCGTTAGCAAGGGGGATCCCTCGCCGGATCGCCTCCTGGACGATCGGAATATCCAGAGGAACGCCTCCGCTCAGGCAGAGGAGATCGCAACCCTCCAGCAGCGACAGGGGGTGATGCCCGAGCACATATCGGATAGGCAGGCCTTCCAGGGTGCATAGAAAGCCCTGAAGTCGATCGGCCAGCTGTCGATCACTGACGGTGACCTCAGCGCCTTGTCGCACCAACCAACGGGCCAGCGCCGATCCCTGACGGCCCAACCCTAGGATGACCACGCGAGCACCCGCGAAATCCTGCATTTTTCCTTTTCCTCTCTTGCCTGAAGACCTGTGATCACAGCAATGCCAGTGCGACGCCGATCATGGCAGACCAGATGGCGATTAGCCAGAAACGTTGCACCACTTGTGTTTCCGACCATCCAAGCAACTCGAAGTGATGGTGGATGGGACTCATGCGGAACAGCCGCTTTCCCCGTGTCCATTTGAAATAGGCCACCTGCAAAATCACCGAGAGGGTCTCCACTACTGGGATCAGCGCCACAATCGGCAACAAGAGCCACTGGCCAGTCATCAAGGCCACCACCCCTAGGGTCGCCCCCAGGGCCTGCGAGCCGAGGTCGCCCATGATCAGCTGGGCGGGGTGGGCATTAAACCATAGAAAAGCCAGGCAAGCTCCTGCTACAATAAAGGCGAATGTGGCCAGATAGATCTGGCCCTGGAGATAGGCGATCACGCCATAAGCGATGAAACTTGTCGCGCTGATGATCCCGGCCAAGCCATCCAAACCATCCGTAAGATTCACCGCATTCGCCGAGCCTACGATGATGAACACCGCAACTGGAAGGTAGAAAGGCCCAATATCGATCTTGCGTGGAACTGTGGGGACAACCAGGCCGCTCAGGTCCATCCCGAAATGCAACACCAGCGCCAGCGCGGTCGCGATGGCGATCTGAATTGGAAATTTATGACGAGCCAGTAGCCCCCTACCTCCTCGGATACCCATCCAATCGTCTATGGCGCCCGCCGCTCCGAACGCCAGCATCGCCGCGACCGGCACCAGAATCGAGCGCCCAATCAACTGATCCCCAGGCCATCCCATCTGTTTCAAAAAGTCCCGCCCTGCCTCCGTGTTAGCGATGAGGTTCCCAAGATTCAAGATCAACGTCATCATCACGACTGGCACGACAATCATGAGGCCGCCCATCGTGGGCGTCCCCATCTTCACTAAGTGAGTCCTTGGTCCCTCAATCCGGATCTTCTTCCCGATCCCGTTCGCCCGCAGCCAGCGAATTAGGGGCGGACCCCAGACGACAGCCAGCAAGAAGGAAAGTCCTCCCATGAACAACGCTTGGGCCACGGAGGCACCTCATCCGTTAAGATAGTCAAAAGTGGTTAGGCGATATGGAGCGCCCCAGTCAACTTCCGGCCCTCTTAGCAGGTTCTATAGCTGGGGCGCCGCCGAAGGCGACATCTTAGCTTCAAGAAAGGCCTTCCTCGGCCCCTCAACACATTGTGCCCATCCTGCTTCCCTCCCGAAGACGCCGGAGGAAGGCGTGCGGAAAAGGCACACCCTGGTTGTCGGCGAAGTCATCCTTCACATAACGCGTTTACGATCTCCTCCATACGCAGGCTTCGCGATCCTTTCACCAGCACCACATCCCCAGGCTCCAGAATCTGCCGAAGGATCTCAACAGCCTCCGGATTAGAATTGCAAGTCCACACTCGATGTGATGGTAGACCCGCCGCGATTGCCTCCTGGGCGATGATGCGGGCTCGGGGCCCTATCGTAACTAGGAGATCAACCACTGCACCGGCTCGCCCTCCAACCAGCCGATGCCCCTCCATCTCATAGGCGCCCAGCTCCAGCATGTCCCCCAGCACTGCGATCTTGCGGCCGTCTAGCTCCGCGAGCAGGTTCAAAGCGGCTAGCATAGAGGGGGGGCTGGCGTTGTAAGTGTCATCCAAGATGAGCGAGCCTCGAAAGCCAGGCACGGCTACTAAACGCAGCTGTGCCCGTCGGTCCCGCAGGCCGGCGAAGATCTCCTCCCAGGTTAACCCCTCCAGAAGGCCCACCGCGATGGCCCGCAGGGCAATGTGGACGCTGTGGCGTCCCAACAATGAAACCCGAACTCGCCGGAAGACCTCGCCCCTGTAGTGTAGGTCGAAGCGGATCCCCTCCAGCCCCTCGCTCGCGATCTCATCCGCCCATAAATCGGCCTCCGGATCCAGGCCGTAGAAGAAGACTTGGGCCCGGGTCCGCTCCGCCATCGCTCGAACGTATGGATCATCCCGGTTCAACACCGCCACTCCATTCTCCGGCAGCGCCTCCACCAGTTCCGCTTTCGCTGCCGCAATGGCCTCCATGCTCCCCAAGCGCTCCAGATGGACAGGGCCAACCATCGTGACCACGCCGATCACCGGTCGGGCGATGGCACAGAGGGCAGCGATCTCCCCCCGGGCATACATCCCCATCTCCAACACCGCCCGCTGATGGCGTGGGGTGAGCCGAAGCAGCATCAGCGGCAGCCCGATCTCGCTGTTCAGGTTCCCCTCCGTCTTCAGCGTCTCGTACCGCCTGGAGAGGATCGCCCAGGTCAACTCTTTCGTGCTGGTCTTTCCCACGCTCCCTGTAATGCCGATCACCCGGATAGGAAAACGGTTCCGCCACCATCCAGCCCAGCGGTGGAGCGCGTCCAGCGTGCGGGAGACCCGGAAGCAAACCGGGAAAGATAGGGATTCTGGCCATGGTCCCCGTTCGAGATCTACTGTCATCGCGCCCTCTGGAACATCCCGGTGGATGAGGGCACCAATAGCCCCGCGCCGAAATGCGTCGCCTACATACTGATGACCATCGGCTCGCTCTCCGGGCAGCGCGATGAACAGATCTCCTGCCTCGCATGCCCGCGAATCGATGGCCACGTGCGAAATGGGCGTCTCCCAAGGCGGTCGGCATCCGCTCAGCGCCTCCGCCAGATCCGCCAGCGTCATCCCCTCAACCGCCACTCGAATTCCGATTTCCCCCGCCATCCTCCCTTCACCCAACTCTCATAATATTCGTGTATTCGTGCCCCTATTCGTGGGCGGCCCCTCACGGCCTTGACATCGAGGGAGGAACGCCTAACAACGGCAAGATCCTCGCGGCGATCCGGGAGAACACAGGAGCAGCTTCTTCGGAGCCCCAGGGCGAGCGCCGCGGCCGATCGAGCTTGACTAAGATTAACACCTGGGGATCCTCCACTGGGCTAAACCCAACAAACGAGGCGATCGTGCCTTGCGGATCGTAGCCCAGTGGGGTAGGGATTTGGGCGGTTCCTGTCTTGCCCGCTATCCGATAGCCCGGCACGCGTGCCTTCGATGCCTCCTGCCTGATGACTGCCTCCAGCATCTCCCGAAGCGTCCGCGCCGTCTGGACTGAGATCGCCCGACGACGGATCCGAGGCTCAATCCGCCATACTCCATCCGCCGTACGGACCTCGCGAACCACAAAGGGCCGCATAATCAGCCCGTCGTTCGCCACCGCCGATACCGCAACTGCCATCTGCAGAGGCGTCACAGAGACTGCCTGTCCAAAGGACTGGCGTCCCAGATCGGCCTCCCGCCAGTCGGGATCCCCGTAGGCTCGCACCCGCATCGTCGCTTCATAAGGAAGATCCACATCCGTGGGCTCTCCGATCCCGAAAGCATGCAGAGCAGCATAGAACCGATCCGGCCCCAGCATACGGGCTAGGTAAGCGGCACCTACGTTCCGGGAGTAGATTAAAAGCTCGGTCATATCCAGCCAGCCCCGTCCGCCCGGGAAAAGATCCCGATCCCAGTTACAGATTGGCGCTCCGCCGAACTCCACGCACCCATGATCCAAATAACGGGTTTCCGGTTGAACGATTCCGGCTTCAAGGGCTGCGGCCATCGTGAGGATCTTGAACACCGATCCCGGCTCGTAAAGATCCTGGACGGCTGGGTTACGGGCATCTCGATCCAGTGTTTCTGGGGAATTTGGATCGAAGGTAGGAAGGCTCACCATTGCTAGGATCTCGCCTGTGCGAGGGCGGAGCATTACCACATCCCCCCGCTGGGCGCCGCTCTCTTGCAAACCCCGCGCTAGTTCCTCCGCCGCGATCGCCTGGATCGTCCGATCGATGGTCAACACTACCTCCCCTCCGGGCTCGGGTTGCGCTAGCGCTTCCTCTTTTAGTGGCAGTGGACGGCCTTCCGCATCCACTGGGACGCGAAGGATGACGGGCTTGCCTCGCAGGAACGCATCATATGCCTTCTCTACTCCCGCTGCTCCTTGGCGTCCTTCCAGGCCATTATGATCTGTTCCAAAGAACACAAAGCCCACTACTGGGCCCAGCAGCGGCCCCTCAGGATACACCCGCTGCCAATATGGCAACACCCGAACCCCTCGGAGTCCAATCTCCTCGACCCGCCGGCTCACCGCTCGAGCGAGATCCTCCGGGATCCCCTTAGCGATCGGTAACCGCCACCACGTATCGGGCCAGTTCCGAGCGGCCTCCTGGGCCGAGACGCCTAGCATCGGGTTTAGGATCTCATCGACTTGCTCCAGCCATTTTGCCCGGCGGAGTGGATCTCCTCCGTGGGCGATGGGGGGATATTCCAGAACCACTTGATATCGCGGAGCGTCCATGGCCAGCACGGCCTCACGTCGATCTAGAATCCGGCCTCGCTGCGCCTCGAGGTGCAGCTCTAAGGACTGAACGCCCGATGGCGCTCCGGGCGCGTAGAAGGTCAAATAGATCAGGCGGATCACTACCAGCCCGAGAAGCATGGCCGGCGGAAGCGCCACTTGGTGCAAACGTAGCGTCGACGCGGGCTCTTTCATGGCCCTGGATCTCTCAGCGGAAGCGTGATCGGCAACGAGAGTGGAGGGCCAACAGGCTCTCCACTAGAAGAGATGAACCCCATCGACCGGGCTCGCTCCTGTAGACGTGGGATCGCACTTTCCCTCGCAATCGCTTCTTCTATAGCCGCGTTCCCTCGCGCCAGCGCAGCGCGGGTTTCGCTCAGATGCTGAACGATCTGTCCTTGCTCCACAGTCGCTGTGGAGAGAAGGGTGAACAGCAAAGCAAAAGAAGCAAGGAACAGCAGCCCTCCTACCACCATTAGAAGGACACGTTGCCTCCCGCTCATCCCCATCGCTCCGCCACACGGAGTCGGGCGCTGCGAGCCCGCGGGTTCATTTCAACTTCCTCTTCCGAGGGTCGAATTGGCTTACGGGTGATCATACGTAGGGTTGCGCGATGACCACATGTGCAAACCGGAATCTCTGGCGGACAAAGGCAATCCCGTGACTCCCGCTGGAAGAACGCTTTCACAATTCGATCCTCCAAAGAATGAAAGGCGATCACGGCCAGCCGACCGCCCGGCTTTAACAGAGAGACCGCCTGGGGAAGGGCCTGTTCCAGGGCCTGAAGCTCTTCGTTGACTGCAATCCGCAACGCTAAGAACGTCCGAGTGGCCGGATGCTGATCTTCCCGCCCCCGGCCTACCACCCGCGCAATTAACTCAGCCAACTCCGTTGTGGTTCGGATCGGTCGATTCCGCACGATCGCCTTTGCGATCCGCTGGGCGAACCGTTCCTCCCCATAACGGCGGATGATCTGTGCCAACTGGTTTTCCGGCCACCGGTTCACGATCTCTGCCGCTGGGATCCCCTGGCTGGGATCGTAGCGCATATCCAGCGGTCCATCGATCTGGAAACTGAAGCCCCGATAAGGATCCGAGAGTTGCCACGAGGAGAGCCCTAAATCGAACAGGATCCCATCGACTTCCAAAAAGTCATAACGTACGGCGATCCGCCGCAGCTCTGCATAGGAGCCCTGGACGAGAACAGCCCGCTCGCCGAAAGGGCGCAGACGTTCCCGCGCCCGCGCCAGTGCCTCCGGATCCCGATCCATTCCGAGCAAGCGGCCATCCGGCGCGGAGCGCTCCAGGATGGCCGCCGCATGCCCTCCCCCACCCACTGTAGCATCGATATACACGCCGCCGGGTCGAACCTTCAAACCCTCTAGTGCTTCGCGAAGCAGAACCGGAACATGCATCGTGGATGATTGTCAATCGGATAGATTCTCCCCTCTATGCGCTGCCGTTAGATCTCTAGCTTGATCCAGTGATCCGGCGCTATTCGGCCATTTTGAAAGCGCTCCAAGATCTCCTGCCACGCTATGGGAGACCAGATCTCCAAATGGGTATGAACCCCTACGATCACCGCCTGGCCCTCCAGGCTGGCATAAGCTCGGAGGGGAGCTGGAATGAGGATCCGACCTTGTTCATCGGGGATCACCTCGAAGGCTCCGCCAAAGAAGAACCGACGCCACTCCCGAGCTTCTGGCGCCGTAAGAGGCAACTGGCTGATCCGCTCTGAAACCCGTCGCCATTCATGGAACGTAAACAAATACAGGCATGGCTCCAGGCCTCTGGTGAGCACTGCCCCTGTGCTGAAGAATGAACGATAGCGCGATGGAAGGAACATCCTCCCCTTCGCGTCGATCCCGTGTCGATACTCCCCTAGGAACATCGGCGAATCCCCTAGGGGAAGCACGGGCTGCTCCATTCCGTTCTTCTGTCGGCCCCTTGACCCCACCACTTCCCTCCACTTTACACCACTCTGCTCCTATATTATATGGGTTTCCTCCACTCCCACAAGAGGTTTAGGAAATCTTAATACAAGATCTGGTTTATCTTTGGGATAACGTAATCGATGAATGGATCCTGGTTCTGATGGACATGGAGAACGGCCCTCCGTGAACCAGTTGCGCTATAATGAGACAGCAGGTTAGGTATTGATATGTTAACGATATCTTTCTTAAGCGGGAGAGCGCTTCGTGTTGGACGTTTACCCGAGCTGGGAGCTGGAAATCCGGTATAACTATTCCTTGCTATCTGGAGAAGCCCAGGTTCGATTGAAGATTGCAGGGATCTGCAACACCGATTTAGGGTTAAGACAGGGTTCTCTGAATTTGCGAGGCGTTCCCAACCATGAGTTCGTGGGGATTGTGGAAGAGGTGCCGGGTCATCTGGGATGGATCGGCAAGCGGATAGTTGGTGAGATCGGTGCCGCCGGTGGCGTCTATCATGCCCATCGAGCCGAGCGGTCCACCCGCTGCCCGAAACGGGCTGCCTTAGAGATCTCCAGTCGCGGTAGCACATTTGCGGAACATCCTCTCCTACTTGTGCTCAATCTCCATGAGGCTTCTCCAGAGATCCCTCAGTGGATCCACATCTATCCCACCGATCGATTGGTGGTGGAGTGCATGGGCTCCCAAGAAGGGTTTCACTTGACCCACCGTTGGGTGCGACCGCGGGGAACGCTCATCATGAAGAGCACTGATCGCATCACGGTGGAGGCAAGGCCGATCGCAATCGCCATGGATGAAGTGGCGGCGATCAGCTCCCGCTTTGGGCTGTCCCCGTATGCTCTTCGGCTCCTCCAGCGGGGGCTCGTGGATGTGTTTCCCTTAATCCATGCTCGGCATGTGCTCCCCGAGGTCGCTCAGGCCTTCGAACGCGCCCGCGAGGGCATGTCGAAAGTCCTACTGGACGTTTCCTGATGATCGCGCCAGTGCATTGGGAGGCTGTCCAGAGAGGCCCGGTGATCTTTTATCACTTCCGGGATCCCCCGTGGAGCAACATCTCTCATGGCTTTCTCACCCGGAAGGGTGGAGTGAGCGCTCCGCCTTTTGCGGCTCTGAACTTGAGCTATTCCGTTGGGGATGACTCGGCCGCGGTGGCCGAGAACCTGCGTCGTGCTTTTGCAGCGATTGGATCACGAGCAGAAGAGATCGTTACAGCCTGGCTGATCCATGGGAATCGAGTAGCGCTGGTGGATGCACGTCATCAGGGGCAGATCCTGGAAGGCACCGATGGGCTGATCACAGTGGAGCGGGGGCTGACCCTCTTTATGCGGTTTGCAGATTGCATTCCAGTCTTGCTAGCGCATCCCACGCTCCCGGCCGTGGGCATTCTGCATGTGGGCTGGCGTGGGCTGGCCGCAGGGATCCTAGAAGCCGCTCTAGAAATCTTGGATCGCGATTTAGGATGTTATCCCTCCGTCCTTCACGCGGCCCTTGGCCCTGGGATTGGAGGGTGTTGCTATGCGGTGGGCCCGGAGGTCATCGAAACCCTCAGATCCCGTATCGGGAAAGCCCTTCCGCTGCGCCGCATCAACGGCGCATGGCATCTGGATTTACCTGAGGCAGTGGGCCTGCATCTCCGTCACTTAGGTGTCCCTTCAGTGATCACCGCCAGGGTGTGCACTGCCTGCCATCTCGAGGACTGGTATTCCTATCGGGCAGAGCATGGAAGGACGGGACGCTTTGGGACCTGGATCCGAAATCCGTAAAGGAGTTTCTTTGGGGTCTGCCAGTGATGGGATACTGCGGCGCCAACGGTTCCGACCGGGAACGGAGGCAAGCCTGCTTCATCGATTCATGGTGGCTATGAATGGCCTAGAACGCCTTCCGTGGGCCTTCCTAAGCTCATGGGCGATCGTCCTAGGGATAGTCACCGGGATAGCCTGGTGGGAGGCCTCTGGCTCCATGGAGATCGGCATCGGCGCCACTGGGGCGTTCCTGGCCTTCGTGGGAGGCGATGCCCTGATGCTGATTATGCTCCCGCGCCTAGGCTATTCCTTCGGCCCGCCTAAGCCGCCCTTTGTCGCCTTTACCTTCTTCCGCCTGTTCCTGAGCCTAGGGCTGCTTCCCCTACAACCGCTTTCGTATGCCATCGGGCTGGCGCTGATCGGACAACTGGCTTTCACAGGGAACCTCCTTAACGCCCTCTATCGGGAGCCCTTCCGACTCACCCTGACCGAACTAGTAATCCGCTCTCCGAAGCTGCGCGGAATGCCTCCTCTTCGGATCCTTCATCTCACCGATCTCCACTTGGAGCGCCTGACCCGCCGGGAGCAACAGGTCCTGCGATGGGTCGAGGAGCTGGATCCAGATCTGATCGTCTTCACCGGTGATCTCCTCAACCTGAGCTATGTGCGCGATCCGCAGGCCCAGGCTCAATGCAGCCATTTCCTAGAGGCGTTGCGTGCACCGCTAGGAATTTATCTTGTCACTGGGACACCCTTAGTGGATCCGCCGGACGTGGTGCGACGGATCCTGTTCGGCTTCACCCACATCACATGGTTGGACAACCAAGTGGCCCGCTTCGGTCAGCTAGGCCATCGAGGACCTTCGATCTATCTGCTTGGCCTGACTTGCACTCACGATCCCGACCGTGATGGCGAGCGGCTTAGGGAGCTGATGCGCCAGGTTCCGCCTCAGGCGTTGACCATCCTGCTCTATCACTCGCCGGATCTCTTCCCAGAAGCGAGCGCGCTGGGGATCGATCTCTACCTGTGTGGCCACACCCACGGCGGGCAAATCCGCCTTCCGCTGATCGGTGCGTTGATCACCGCGTCGATTTACGGCAAGCGTTATGAGATGGGGCTGTATCAACGAGGCTCAACTACGATGTATGTCAGCCGGGGGTTAGGCATGGAAGGCTTGGGGATGCCGCGAATCCGATTGATGTGTCCTCCGGAGATCGTCCTGATTCACCTGCAGGGCAATGAGGAAGAGGCCTAATCTTCCAAAATTTGCAATCATTTGAACAAACCAGCTCAGCACAGCACAGCCTAACCGGATAGCTTGGATATGCGACGCAGATTTGAAACCGTGATCTCAGTTCTCTTAGCGCTGGCGGTGGTCGGGGTTGGATGCGGGATCTGCCTGCTAGGAACGTTGGCCGCGCGCGGGGATCTCTCCTGGGCGATTGGAGGCACCCAGTATCGCGTATGGTTGATTCGAGAGCAGGAAGGCTCCGGCCTGGCCCTTTCGCAGACCATCGCGTATCGGAACCCGGAAGGCCTTTTCTGCCAGCGCACCCATGTCTGGTTCTGGCTCTGGGCTCCTCGTATGAACCTACAGGATGCGCACTACGAAGAGTGCTCATCTTCGCAACAGGGAAGGAGACCGCATATGAGCGGCGTCTTAAATTCAGAATATGTGTTTCTTCCTGAGGCTTAAGGTGATCTCGGCGAGAAGGGGAGGGGGGATGGCCGATGCGGTCACGGACGATCTCAGTATTCGGCGGCAGCGCCTCGCTGCCACACTCCATGGACTATCAAATCGCTGTAGAGCTTGGCCGCCGACTGGCCCAGGCTGGTTTCATTGTGATCAGTGGCGGCTATGGTGGGACAATGGAGGCGGTGAGCCGCGGTGCAAAGGAGGCAGGGGGATTCACCATCGGGGTGACAGTGGATCTGTTCGATCGATGGGGGTTAAAGGCGAACCCTTACCTCGATGTGGAGATCAAGTTCCCCACCCTCTTTCAGCGCCTTCATTATCTGGTCACTGCTAGCGACGCGTGGATCGCTCTTCCCGGCGGCATTGGCACCCTAAGCGAGATGGCGCTGGCCTGGAGCTTCCTGCAGACCGGCGAGATTCCCCCACGGCCGTTCTTGCTCTTGGGCTCCCGATGGCGGCGCTGGTTAGAAGCATACATAGACCCGTTTTACGTCCGGGAGGAGGATGCAGCCCTTCTGCGGCTGGTGGAGACGCCGGAGGAAGCCGTCGCTGCGTTGCAGGCCGGGCTGGAGCGCCCGATCGGGACGATCGCTCGTCCGTGGGGATAGCGATCTGGAACGGCGAGGCATGCTTCGCCCCTTGGACATCCCTTCCGAATGAGCCAGGGAGGTTTCTCTTGAAGATCCTCTGCGTGGATATTGGGACCGGAACTCAGGACATCTTGCTGTATGATAGCCGGAGGGAGCTGGAGAACGCCTATCAGCTGATCCTGCCTTCGCCGACAATCCGGATTGCTCAGGCGATCCGTCAGGCGACTCGGGAGCGGCGGCCGATTCTCCTCACCGGCGTCACGATGGGGGGAGGCCCGTGCCATTGGGCGGCGGAGGATCACCTCCGGATGGGTCTTCCGGTGTATGCCACCCCTGAGGCGGCGCGCACCTTTAATGATGATCTGGACGTCGTGCAGGCCATGGGGGTGCGGATCCTCGGCGAGGACGAAGCCGCCCGCATGGATGAGCGGGCGGTCCGCCTGGTGTTGCGAGATTTCGATTGGGATGCGCTGCGACAGGCCTTTGCCGCCTTCGATATCCCTCTCCGGCTGGATGGGATTGCCGTGGCCGTCTTCGATCACGGCGCTGCTCCGCCCGGATATTCCGATCGGAAATTCCGGTTCGATTATCTCACCCGACAGCTTTCG
>JANXBD010000120.1 GCA_025057635.1 Thermoflexus sp.
GCTGCCGCCGCGCACGCGCACGCTGTATGTGGTGTTCATCAGCATCATCCTGGCGACGCTGCCCTGCTATGTGCTGGGCGGGGTATTGCTGACGATCGCTCGTCCAGCAGGGGCGCTTCCCGCTACCCCTACTGCCATGTTCCCAACGCTGACGCCCCTGGGGCTCACACCCGGGATCCTTCCGACCCCTACCTTCCCGTTTGGTCCCACGGAAACCCGACTCCCGACCCCTACCCAATGGATCCCGCCCACGTTCACACCGACCTTCACGCCCACGCCCTCCCGGACCCCCACGGCGACGGCGACGCCTACCCTGACGCCGACGCCCACCCTCACACCGACGCCCACGGCCACGTCGACCCCCACTTCCACGCCCACCCTGACCTCCACGCCAACCCAAACCCCCACACCGACGATCACGGCGACGCCGGAGACCCCTACACCCACCGGGACCCCGACGCCGGCACCACCGACTTCAACACCCAGCCCGACTCCGACGACCGGGCCTACTCCTACTCCCAGCCCATAGCATCTAAATTCAGAAAGCCGACCGCGAGGCCCGTTCGATGCGGATTCTGGTTCTCTCGGATATCCATGCCAACCTGGAAGCGCTGGAGGCGGTGCTCGCCGATGCGAGGACCTGGGATGCCCTCTGGTTCTTAGGGGATCTGGTGGGCTACGGGCCGGATCCGGTGGAATGCATCGATTGCATCCAGCGCCTGGCGGCGGTTGCCCTTGCCGGCAACCACGACTGGGGAGTCCTCGGCCAGGTGCCCCTCTCCGTATTTAACCCTGCTGCCCGCAAGGTGCTGGAGTGGACGCGAGGACAGCTCCCCTCCCGCCAGTTGGAATACCTGATGAGCCTTCCCGTTCAAGCGGAACAGGAGGGGATCACGCTGGTGCATGGGAGCCTGCGGGCCCCGATCTGGGAATATATCCTGGATCCCTACACGGCCTGGGAGAACATCGAGCGACTGCCCACCCGCATCGGCCTCTTCGGTCATACCCATGTGGCCATCGCCTACCATGTCCCGGATCGCGAGACGCTGCGGATGCATATCCTAGAGCCGCCATACGATGAGCCCATTGACCTGAAAACGGGAT
>JANXBD010000121.1:0-541 GCA_025057635.1 Thermoflexus sp.
CAATCCGGTATGTCATCATCGTAAGTCACCGTGATAACGTTGGGGCCAGAAGGAGAGAGGCAACTGCCTGTACTGGCGCTGTTGCGCACATCCAGGACAAGGGTGGTGACACCGGTGGGAAGGACAGCCCAGGTGAAGACGACCGTTCGGCTCAGGTCGGCCGTGTGGACGCCGGAGGGCGGTGTGCTGGCGTAGACGGTACCGCTGTAGACGTAGCCGGAGGGGAGGGTATCCGTCAGGGTGATGTTATAGGCTGGCGGGCCCTGGTTGTTCAGGGTGACCGTGATGAGACCGCCGCACTGGTGGAGGGTAGCGGGCGGGATAGTGGTCTCAATGACAGGAGCACCGAACACCGGGCGCGTGCGCAGGGTGACCGCTTGGGTCCGAACGCCCAGGCGGCATCCGTCGGGGCATCCCCAACCCGCCTCGGCGGTGTTTCGGGTGTCGGTGACAGTGCATCCCTCTGGCTGGCTGACCACCGTAGTGAGGGTAAGGACGACGGTGGCGTTCGGCGAAATGACGTCAAACGTCCAGGTGACCA
>JANXBD010000121.1:551-813 GCA_025057635.1 Thermoflexus sp.
TGAAAGATGAGGTAGCCCGGAAGCGAGTCCGTGACCACGACTTCACGCGCTGGCGCGGCGGTGCTGGCGTTGGAGAGGGTCAGGGTGAAGATCACCGTCTCTCCGGGTTCGGCGTAGATGAAATCCGGCGACGGGGAGGTGCGGCTCAGGTTCTGACCAACCTTAACCAGGCTGAGGTTCGCCTGGCGCACCGGCATCACAAAGTAGGAGGCCGAGGTCAGGTAGGGTTTCCCGCAGGTATCCCGGTACCCGGTCTGGATGC
>JANXBD010000121.1:823-1086 GCA_025057635.1 Thermoflexus sp.
GCGCAGTTGGCCACCGGCGAAGGGACAAGAGGCGTAGACCTGGAAGCGCAGGTAGACCGTCTCGCCAGGACGGATACGGGAGAGCAGGGAACCCGGCAGGCCGCTCCCGCCTGGCGTCCAGACCAGGTTCTGACCATTGAGGGTGGGCTCCGAGCCGGGATACCAGTTCACCGTATCTGTGCTGACCTCAGTCGTACCGAGGACGTAGGAGAGGCCCACCGGCAGCGTCTCGGTGAGGGTGGCGGAGTAGACGCTAAGCAGGC
>JANXBD010000122.1 GCA_025057635.1 Thermoflexus sp.
CTTGTCCACCGGGTGGCGCTCGATCGGCGCCCCGGCCTGCTCCAGCCAAGCCTGCGTCTCCGGATCCATCGAATCCAGGTCGCCGATCACCCGGTGGGGGATCACCTCGATGGCCCGAAGATGCGCCGCCCCGCCGTCGGCAGCCAGGATCCATCGCGCCCGGGAAGCCATCCGACGCAAGGCTTCTCGATCGACTTCGCCCCCCGCCACAATCAGGATGATCTCGGGTTCGCTCATCGGACCCTCCAGCCAGGATGAGGGATCGGACCGCATCGCCCCGGAAGGATTCCAACAGCGGTCTTCCGAGCGCCAGGGTCTCACCCGAAAGAGACCCGACCTCCATCGCTGTCGAGGATCTTCATAGATAGATGGGCTTTCCCTTCCGAATCCCTGGGCCTTTGGGTGTGGGCGTGAAGGAAAGGGGATCGCGCACACGAGGCAGACGAGGTGACGAAGCGCGAGGGTCGACCCCATCTCCCTTCCCTCCGCCGGTATGACCCGGATCAGGTTCAAGGGGTCGGCGCCGGGCACGAGCGGGGAAAGAGACACCGCAGGCCTGTTCGCCTGCTTTCCTTCCCCTCTCCCCTCATGAAGGCGCCCTCTCAGCCTGCTTGCCCGCAGACTCCCCCGGGAAACGATCATCTTGCAGTTTATATCCAACTCGATGGGCCGTCAAAAAGGCCCGAAAGGAGAAGCAAGGCGAGGATGGGGAGATAGACGGCGAAGTCGCCCATCCCACCACCTCAAACTTTTCCTGCCCTGTTCCCCGCGCCGTCCCCATCGATCCCCTCGCCCCGCGATGCTTCGGGCCGTGGAGCAAGGGAGTGAAAGGCCTCGAGAGGAAGCGAACGGCGCAACTCCCGCATGTTACGAAAACCGCCCGGTTGCATCTAACGAAAAGGGAGGACGCTGGAACGATCCGCCGGAGGAGGGACGATGGCTGGGACAACCCAATGGCCTCGGGTGATCATCTTTGTCACGCCCAACTGCCCCTGGTGCCGCGCGGCCAAGGAATATCTCCGGCAGCGGGGCGTTCCTTTCAAAGAGGTGGACGTCAGCCGGGA
>JANXBD010000123.1 GCA_025057635.1 Thermoflexus sp.
TGCTCGCAGAAGTAATCCAAGAAGTTTTACGTTTCAATCCCACGCTGGTTCGATTGAGGGGGGTTCTGGGCCGGGGCCCACATGATGTTCTCCATCGTTTCAATCCCACGCTGGTTCGATTGAGGGATAATTATAACTCCTCCCAGTCTCCGTGAAAGACATCAGTTTCAATCCCACGCTGGTTCGATTGAGGGAGCTTCATCTCACCTCCTTATCTTGCGTTTCTCCCCGTTTCAATCCCACGCTGGTTCGATTGAGGGTCTCCCTGGCAGAGATCCGGGACCGGGCGAAGCTGAGTTTCAATCCCACGCTGGTTCGATTGAGGGACGTGGGGCCCCACCCGAAGGCATCGGCGACCTCGAGGTTTCAATCCCACGCTGGTTCGATTGAGGGCTCGCCAGTTCCCTAAAGTCAACCGCTTGACAATGCTGTTTCAATCCCACGCTGGTTCGATTGAGGGATCTCCCGGCCGCCCGGGATGTCCTGGACGGGCTGCGTTTCAATCCCACGCTGGTTCGATTGAGGGCTGGGCGCTGGATCCGCGCCCGGGGGAGATCCGGCGCGTTTCAATCCCACGCTGGTTCGATTGAGGGCCAATGAAGTCGCTAATCGTCATCCCACACCCCCATCGTTTCAATCCCACGCTGGTTCGATTGAGGGGGAGCCCGATCTGGCCCTGGCCCGCTTCCTGGAGTGGTTTCAATCCCACGCTGGTTCGATTGAGGGCAATGACAGTTGTGGCAAGTAGCGCCACTTGCCAAACGTTTCAATCCCACGCTGGTTCGATTGAGGGCACGGCTCTGGTGTCCTCCCTCACCAACTCCGGTGCGGTTTCAATCCCACGCTGGTTCGATTGAGGGTGATCAGCTGGTTTACATCGACATCAAGTCCACGTATGTTTCAATCCCACGCTGGTTCGATTGAGGGGGAGCAGGAGTCGGAAACCCCGCCCCGGGGGTCGGGGTGTTTCAATCCCACGCTGGTTCGATTGAGGGCGAGAAGGGAAAAACACTCTGCCCTCGGCAGAATAATGTTTCAATCCCACGCTGGTTCGAT
>JANXBD010000124.1 GCA_025057635.1 Thermoflexus sp.
GGTTTCCATCCCACGCTGGTTCGATTGAGGGCCCAAGGTGGGGGTGGAAGCAGGAAACGGGGTGACCACGTTTCAATCCCACGCTGGTTCGATTGAGGGCCGCCACCATCCCGACCCCTTGCTTGGACGAAACTACGTTTCAATCCCACGCTGGTTCGATTGAGGGGAGGAGTGCGCCCCCCGCGATCACGGCCACCACAAGTTTCAATCCCACGCTGGTTCGATTGAGGGAATAGAAAAAAAAACAGCCGCCGGCCCGGGTCTACGGACGTTTCAATCCCACGCTGGTTCGATTGAGGGGACCTGCGAGTCGCCCTCGCCCTCCGGGAATTCCCCGTTTCAATCCCACGCTGGTTCGATTGAGGGGGCCTCCGGCCGGGGGCGGGGCCCCCGGTTAGGCAGGTTTCAATCCCACGCTGGTTCGATTGAGGGTTGCGAATCATCCCCAGGGGAAGGCGGAGGATCTCCCGTTTCAATCCCACGCTGGTTCGATTGAGGGTAGTTCTTCTTCCCTGCACCGATCCGGTCCATCGCGTTTCAATCCCACGCTGGTTCGATTGAGGGATCGAATGGCACTCCCGGCGTAACGGTCACGATCGCGTTTCAATCCCACGCTGGTTCGATTGAGGGCTTTTCGGGGAGTGCCATTCCTGCTATCGGTTGGGGTTTCAATCCCACGCTGGTTCGATTGAGGGCTCGACGGGAATGTTGGAAATGAACTTGTAGCCGCGTTTCAATCCCACGCTGGTTCGATTGAGGGCCACCTGGCTGGAACGCGTGCACCCCTGTTCCCGCCAGTTTCAATCCCACGCTGGTTCGATTGAGGGCATCCCCAGAAAACTGCTGATAGGTCCTGCTCCAGCGTTTCAATCCCACGCTGGTTCGATTGAGGGTTATACGCCCACCCCCACGCGCCCGCCCGCGCCGCGGTTTCAATCCCACGCTGGTTCGATTGAGGGTATGCCCAACTCTGCCACCCAGCGGCCATATCAACAGTTTCAATCCCACGCTGGTTCGATTGAG
>JANXBD010000125.1 GCA_025057635.1 Thermoflexus sp.
GATCGGGGCCGGACGCTCTGAGGTCGCCCAAGCGATCTTCGGCATTCTGCCCGCGGACGCAGGCTTTATCGAGGTGAACGGTCGCCGGATGATCCCCCGCGCGCCGTGGGAGGCCATGGACGCCGGGATCTTTTACATCCCGGAAGATCGCCATCGTCAGGGGATTGTTGCCCCGCTTTCGGTTCGGTCGAACCTCACGCTGGCCATATTACGTCGATTGACCCGTTTCGGCCTGGTGGATGAGCGGGCAGAGCGAGGCCTGGCCCAGGCTTATCGAGAACGGCTGCGGATTCGGATCGCGGATTTGGAGCAGCCGGTGGGCACGCTCTCTGGCGGCAATCAGCAAAAAGTGGTCGTCGCCCGCGGGCTGGCAATCCAGCCCCGTGTGCTGATCCTGGATGAGCCAACGCGAGGCATCGATGTGGGAACCAAAGCGGAGATCCATCGGCTGATGGACGAGCTGGCCGCTCAAGGGATGGGGATCCTGATGATCTCCTCGGAGCTGCCGGAGATTCTGGGGATGTCGGACCGCATCCTGGTTATGCGGGCCGGCCGATTGATGGGCGAGTTGTGGCGGGATGAAGCAACCCAGGAGCGGGTTATGGCCATGGCGATGGGCCTGGTCTCTGGAAATCGCCACGATGAGATCGGGATCCGGAGGGAACTCGCATGAAATGGAGGGGGCGGGAGCCGTTCCTGCTGATCATGAACGTCTTGTTAGTGGCTATCCTGACGGTTACTACTCCCTTTCTCCTGCGTCGGGATGCGGCCGGAGCTGTGATACTGGATCCGAGCGCTTTTCGGCTCCTGCTGGATAACTACGCCGCCACCTTCATTGGGGCGGTGGGGATGACCCTGGTCATCCTGGCCGGTCAGATCGATCTTTCGGTGGGCTCGGCCCTGGCGCTGTGCGCGGTGATCGCCGCCCAGGTCTCCCAGATGGGGTGGCCGGTCCCCTTGGCTTTCTTGGCCCCTATCTTGGTGGGCACGCTGATCGGGCTGGTGAACGCGACCGTCGT
>JANXBD010000126.1 GCA_025057635.1 Thermoflexus sp.
CGCCGCGGCCTGTTATAGTGTGGTCCCCCGCCCCCGCCCCGGACGGGAATCAGGAGGATCCCCTGGGATTCCTCTGGGGCGGGTGGGCAGAAATGACGGGCCCCGTCCGCTTCCAGATGGTCGGGGCCCCGCCGGTCTGGCGGCCGACGCTGCCGGACCGGCAGCATACCGAGGACATCCTCCGGGCCTTCTGGGCTCTGGTGGATGTCATCGATAAGGAGAGCCGGACAGGGGAAAACCGTCCGGCCATCTGGGTCATGATCTGGCCGCACGAGGCCCTCGCGCGGCCAGAAGTGGCCTGGACCCTGCGGGGCCGGGTCTATGAGTCGCTCCGCACCAGCCGCCATCGGCTGGTGCTGGTGGCGCCGCCCGGCGTGCTCCCGCCACCGCTGGTAGCAGATGTAGCGACGGCGGTTGAGATTGCCCCTCCCACTGTGGAGGAGCTGGCCGCCGTCGTCGAGGCAGCCCAGGAGCACGGCGGGGCACTGGCCCGCCTGGATCCCTACGCCGCAGCACAGGCGCTGGCCGGCCTGGAGTTTCACCAGGCCGAGCAGGCGCTGCTGCTGGCCGAGGCCCAGGCCAGGCCGGACGCCATGCCCGATGAACTGCTGCGCGAGATTCTCCGCCACAAGGCGGAGATTCTGCGCAGCGTGGCCGGGCTCGAATGGCTGGAGCCGGTCCCCTTCTCCCAGGTGGGAGGGCTGGACCGGCTGAGATTCAATCCCACGCTGGTTCGATTGAGGCAGAGCGATCCGCCCGCCTGGTAATCCGTCCAAGACGAGTTTCAATCCCACGCTGGTTCGATTGAGGGGAGAGGCGGTCCCGGCCGTTGGTTGGGAGGGGTGGTGTTTCAATCCCACGCTGGTTCGATTGAGGGATTAGGGAAAGTCGGAACAGCCCACCTAGTCGACGTGTTTCAATCCCACGCTGGTTCGATTGAGGCGGCCTCGAGAAAGCTCTGAAGATAACCGAAAAATTCATTTCAATCCCACGCTGGTTCGATT
>JANXBD010000127.1 GCA_025057635.1 Thermoflexus sp.
GGGCAGGAGAGGATCTCCGTCAACCGCTGCATTCGGTGGAGATACGTGTGCTCGCGGAGCGTGCGTTGCTGTCCGGCCCGAGCGATGGCCTCACATTCCTCCTCGTGGGCCAGGTAATAGGCGATTTTCTCCATCAGGTCCTCATCATCTCGATAGGTCACGATCTCCCGCCCCACCGCGAAGAGCTCCTCCAGGCCGTTGGCGACGACGTCGGTGAGGACCAGCGCGCCGCATGCGGTGCCCTCGAAAACCCGCATGGTCACATCGCCCGCAATGCTGCAGTTGAAGACAATCCGGGACTGGCTGTAGATCCGCCCGACCTCCTCGGGCAGATAAGTCCGATAAAAGTCGTTGGTGCGGAAGCGCTCCGCGATCCGCCGCAGCCGGCGGGCGCGAGGGGTTTTGCGGTGAGCCCGGGAGAGGTTCCCCACGAAGCCCACTTCATAGATGCGGGGGAGCTGATGGTCGTAATGGACATCGGGGGCGGCGGCCAGCGGGAGCCAGTAGACCTGGCCGTGGCCCACCACCCGCCGGAAGCGCTCCACGTAATCCTTCTGGGCGACGAAGACGGCGTCGAAGAAGCGAGCGGCCTGCTCCCGCCAGCGGCCCAGATGCACATCGATCAAGTAGCCGGCAGTGGGAATCGGCAAGCGTTCGATCCCGGGGGGGAAATAGCGCCCCGCTTCTCCGGCAGAGCAGCAATGATCTCATCCAGAGGTACGGTAGTATCGTAGCCGGGGCGCTGACCACATGGCAGACCAACATACGTGACGGTGTGTCCTAAGGCCCGCAGGGCCCGTTCGATATGATATCCAGCGGCGGTAGGGAACCAGCGATAGCCCAGGGCGATGTGCATCTCATTTTATGCTTTCAGAATTTTCTTATATTGACGACGCAGAGTGTTCATCAATCCTTGATGTATAATTCGCAATCCAAATGGCAGCTGACGTGGATCCGTGACGAATGCATGCATGAAAT
>JANXBD010000128.1 GCA_025057635.1 Thermoflexus sp.
GAACGAGGCCGCCAGTTCCGATTGGAACCCTCCATCGAACCCGCGTGGGATTGAAACCCGTCCCGGGCGCCTCAACCATCATCCCAAAGGCGTCCCGCCCTCAATCGAACCAGCGTGGGATTGAAACCGGTGTTTGGGCGTTATTCTTCAACTCATGGAGGACCCTCAATCGAACCAGCGTGGGATTGAAACGAGGGGTGGTGGTGTTTTGGGGAGTGGGAGAGATTGCCCTCAATCGAACCAGCGTGGGATTGAAACGCTGGATGAGGCAGCTGATTTCCTCGATGCATATGACCCTCAATCGAACCAGCGTGGGATTGAAACTAAATCCTAAACTTGGAGGTGGATCATGTCGCTCGCGGCCCTCAATCGAACCAGCGTGGGATTGAAACAGGTCACGCACAGGGTGACCTGGGGAACACCAACTCCCCCTCAATCGAACCAGCGTGGGATTGAAACTGCGTTCGAGATCACTACAATCCAGGGTGCATCGGTGCCCTCAATCGAACCAGCGTGGGATTGAAACTCTACGTAGACTTCAAACACTTGATACGCCCAATCCTCCCTCAATCGAACCAGCGTGGGATTGAAACTACGTCACTCCCCAATCCCTACCATGATCATCTCGACGCCCTCAATCGAACCAGCGTGGGATTGAAACATCTGAATATCTTGAGTTACGTATTCATCGAAAAACTCCCTCAATCGAACCAGCGTGGGATTGAAACTTAGGATTAGTCCTAAAGGCGGGAAGCTTGTTTTTGCCCTCAATCGAACCAGCGTGGGATTGAAACTATATCTTGACTCAGGTTGTTTCTGGGATTGGGGGGCCCTCAATCGAACCAGCGTGGGATTGAAACGCAATCACCAAATGATAATGTATCACCCCTCTCTTCTGCCCTCAATCGAACCAGCGTGGGATTGAAACCCGGGTCGAGGCCCTGGCCCGGTGGGCGCAGGCGGCCCCTCAATCGA
>JANXBD010000129.1 GCA_025057635.1 Thermoflexus sp.
AGCTCTTCCTTCCCTTATCCTCTTTTTCGCTTTATCTAAAATTACTGGCCTCAATCGAACCAGCGTGGGATAGAAACGGGGTGGGGTGGGGTGGGGTAGGGCGCTATGGGGGCCTCAATCGAACCAGCGTGGGATAGAAACGAGGAGTTTTATCTTCGCTTGCCTATTTGCCGAATTCCCTCAATCGAACCAGCGTGGGATAGAAACCGAGCCGTTACGATCACCCAGATCCCGGTGGGGAGAACCTCAATCGAACCAGCGTGGGATAGAAACTCAGGCGCTGGTAGAGGGTTCAGATAATTTGATTACGGCCTCAATCGAACCAGCGTGGGATAGAAACTTTTTGTCGATCGGTTATTGTTTCCCTATACACCCCCCCTCAATCGAACCAGCGTGGGATAGAAACCGCGTAGCATTTCGACGCTACGCGCGTTTTGTGAAGACCTCAATCGAACCAGCGTGGGATAGAAACATTTAAACAATGTCATGCACAATGACGAAAACGGGCGTGCCTCAATCGAACCAGCGTGGGATAGAAACCCGCACCGGAGTCGGTGAGGGGGGGCACCAAACACGCCTCAATCGAACCAGCGTGGGATAGAAACAATTGAAACAATCACTTTCTCAAACATATTCTTTACCGCCTCAATCGAACCAGCGTGGGATAGAAACTCGCATGGGTGCCACCTCTCGAACGCCCCAGGTGAGTCCTCAATCGAACCAGCGTGGGATAGAAACACGCGGGGGCGCTCGAGTCGCTACGCCCCTCGACCAATCCTCAATCGAACCAGCGTGGGATAGAAACCGCGAGACAACTCGCGAAGCGAGCGCTGCAATCGCTCCCTCAATCGAACCAGCGTGGGATAGAAACCTGCGAGCTCATCGAGCAGATGCTGAGGGAAGAGAAGCCTCAATCGAACCAGCGTGGGATAGAAACAAGCGAGGGGTGCTTTTGCTGACGCTGACGTTC
>JANXBD010000012.1 GCA_025057635.1 Thermoflexus sp.
GGAAACCGCTTCTGAAGCCAGAACACGATCGCCAGTGACGCCAGCATCCCAGCTTCCGCCAGGGCCATCTTCCATGCGCTGCCGGACCAGCTGGCTGGGACTGCCCGGATGAAAGGCGAAAGGAGGCCCTGAAGAAGATAGAGACCGTTCCACATTACGTCGGGAAGGCTGTAGCCGCCGATCGCCCTTGGGGAACCCGATAGAGAGAGCCAGAGCGCGAAGAAAACGAAGGGAAGCACGCCGTAGATCGCCACGCGGTAGGGCGTCCACGATCCGCTCGCCGCTGGGGATCCCCGGGACAGGCTCACGAACAGGAGGATCAGCCACCCTGCCATCACGCCGTGTTCAGCGGCGAAGGGAGCCGAAAACGCAAGGAGGAAGCCGATGACGGCAGCGGCAGGCCCCGGGAGCGAGGAAAAGCCGGTGGCGGCCAGGATCAGGAAGGCCACCAGCGGATGGATGATCGCGTTGGGATAGGAGATCGCCTGGACGCTGAACGGAAAGGTTAGGAACAAAAGCGCCGCCAGAGCTCCCGCCCATTTCTGCTCCGCCCCTGCGATTCGAAGGTAGAGCGCTCCGATGAGCAGGGCGTTCATCAGGTGAAGGGCGAGAGCCAATCCTCGGAGCATCCGAACGGCATGCTCGCCCGAAACCTGAATCGCCGCCTTCCACAGGCTGAGCGCCAGCGGACGATAGTAACCGACAGGCCAGCGGAACGAGGTCCAGATCTCCGACCACGAGGCTTCCTGAGCAGATTCCAGAACCACGGGATCATCGAATAGATAGGGCAGATTCAGGGAAGGTCCGAGGATCCAAAGCACCAAAGCCATCCCGCTTAGGAGCATCAACGCCCCGGTGCGCGGCCTATGTATCCGGCCCCCGAGGCGATTCAGCATTTCAACCAAGCTTCAATCCCCTCCATCTTCTTCGGTTTGTGTGTCCCCACCCTCCCCAGCCAGCTCCGGCATCGCCTTTTCGATCTCCTCCGGCGTCTGGCCGGCCTCCAGGCGTTCGATCACCTCCTCGAATTCGGGCCCCAGATCGCCCAGTTCCTCACCAAGTTCCTGCGTCATCCGACGCATCCAGCGGCCAATCGAGCGGGGATCCTTCTCGTCTACATCTCCCATCCAATCTGCATCCGCCAGGGATTCTAGGCGAGATTCCTCAGAACGGAGCACCCGCACCCGGGAAATCAATCGGACTAGATCCCGGCTGCCGCAGTGGGTGCAGGTGACCTGGCTGTGATCCACCTCCGAGAAGGTGCGGAAGAAGGCCGTAACCCGACGCCGACATTGCCGGCAGCGGTATTCGTAGATGGGCATCTTCTTCCTCCTCCATCCTGGGATGCATTCTTCATAGTGCCTGACACTTTCTGCTACTGCTTTGTCCGGTTATGAACTCGAGATCTAGGGAACCGAAGCCAGTCTGGAAGGCGATGGCCCCTCCTCTCGTTCTCCCCCCTTCCCGCAGCCCAGCGGGCTTTGGGAAGGGGGAGGAAAGATTTTCCGAGGGCAGTGCTAGAGACCGAAGGCCTCCAGCACCGTCCCCCTCACAATCCCGAGATCACCGAGAACGGGGTAGGGACTTCTGCCACTCCCGATGGGAAGGCGGCCCCTCTTCCTGATTTGCGGGCGGCACCCAAAGACGCGCCGCCCCACCCGCCTCGGCCGAGCCCAAACCGTCCTGTAATTGGTTCGTTCTTGATTATACCTGGATGGCGCGGACACAGGAGGCGTTGCGATCTGCCTGGCTCCCGATTTTTTGGACAGCAGGACAAGCCCTTTTGCCCGTTTCCTCTGACCACCAGCCCTTCAGCCGTGGGAAGGGGAAACCGGCGAATATCAGCTTGTGCTCAGAACGCGTGCCGCTGGTTGGGCCTCATGACCGGCATGGGGTTGGATTAGTGGGGCGGGCAGCTTCGCTGCCCCACCAATTCCTATTCCTATTCCTATGCCGGACGTAAGCTGCGAATATTAGGTGAGCGGGCGGCTGTCCTTGGTCGCACCATCCTGACCCCATCGGACATCCGGGCTACCTACCGCTTCCTCAAACTGCGGGTAAAATCGGTAGAAATGATACCGTTGGGAGCCTCGAGGACAGGCAGGATGATCTCTTCCGTTGTTCCCCCCTTCTCGCGGCCCAAGGCCGTAGGAAGGGGAATGCCTGGTTACCTTAGAGGCGGTGCTGAAGGTGTCTGATTTCGCCCCCAGGAGAAAGCAAGCGGTGCAACTCCGGATGAGTAAAAGTTGGGAGTTAAAGGATCCGGGGCTGAGAGGTCCCTCCGATCCATAGTGAGTTCTTCCCCTCAGCTCTTCAGACGCAAGGGAAGAGGTTCATCCAGCTTGTCTGGGGAGAATCCGGTGCACCCGTCCGCAAGAAATTGCGCTCGAGCTTACGGAGTCCGATGAGTGATCTGAAAGGTTCGCAAGCTCAACAGTCTGTTTCCTTAGAGGAGCCTTCCACGCTGGAGGAGCTGGCTCGGCGCCCGACCTGGCCCCTAGTGGTGGTGATCTCGGGGCCTTCTGGGGCCGGAAAAGACTCCCTTATCCGGCGGATGAAGGAGTTAAAAGTTCCTTTCCACTTCGTCGTCACGGCCACCTCCCGCCCTCCCCGTCCGGATGAAGTCGATGGGGTAGATTACCACTTCCTCTCCCGGGAGCGATTTGAAGCCGGCATCCGGGCCGGGGAGTTCCTGGAATATGCAATCGTCTACGGGGACTACAAGGGGATTCCCCGATGGGAGATCGAAAACGCCCTGGCCAGCGGGAAGGATGTCATCCTGCGCGTGGACGTGCAGGGGGCTGCCACGCTCCGGCGTCTGATCCCGGACGCCGTCTTTATTTTCGTGATCCCCGCTTCCCGGGAAGAGCTCGTCGAGCGCCTCCGGGCTCGCGGCACGGAAACCCTGGAATCCATTGCCCGAAGGCTGCAGGCAGTGGAAGAGGAGCTCCGGCATTGGACGGATTTCGATTATGTGATCGTCAACCGTGACCAGCATCTGGACGAGGCGGTGAACGACATCCTGGCGATCATCCGAACGGAGCACCGTCGGGTGCATCCCCGCCGGGCTCATCTCGAGCATCCAGCCAAGGTTTCGGGAAGTGAGTTATAATCCGTCGCCCTTTAGAGACGGGCGAAGCCCTATCCGGCGGCATGGGCTCTGAACCGTGACTGGGGAAGCAGGGGCATCAACTCTGGCGGTGTCTCTGCCCTTCGGGGAACAAGGGCGCGAACCCCAATGGACTTTAGAAAGCGACTCGATGGATGACTGGAGAGAAGGATCTTTTCTCTTATAGTCGGGCGGAAGCCGTTCGGCGAGAGGCCCCTCTGGCGGCCCGCCTGCGCCCTCGACACCTAGAGGAGTTCGTGGGCCAAGCTCACCTGATCGGGCCAGGCGCTCCCCTCCGACGTCTCATTGAAGAAGGGAAATTACTGAACTCTATGATCTTCTGGGGCCCGCCGGGCACCGGCAAAACCACCCTCGCTTTGCTGATCGCCCAGGCAGCCCGGGCTCATGTGGAGCCCTTGAGCGCGGTCACCACAGGCCTCCCAGATCTGCGCCGGGTGATCCATGAAGCTCAGGAGCGCCGTCGCCTGTATGGCCAGCGGACGATCCTCATCGTCGACGAGCTGCATCGCTTCACCCGGGTGCAGCAGGATGCCCTGTTGCCTTATGTGGAAGACGGCACGGTCGTTTTCATCGGCATCACCACCGAGAACCCCTACTTCGCTGTCGTCCCCGCCTTGGTCTCCCGTTCCCGCGTTTTCTACTTTCAACCCTTGACTGAGGAGGAAGTCCTTCAGCTGCTCCAACGCGCGCTCTCCGACCCGGAGAACGGTTATGGCGGACAGCCCATCCGGGTCTCTGAGGAAGTCCTCCGATTCTGGGCTCGCCTGAGCGAAGGGGACGCCCGCAGCGCGCTGAACGCCCTGGAACTGGCTGTCAGCGCGACCCCGCCGGATCCCGATGGCGTGATCCGCATCTCGCTGGAAACCGCCCAGGCCGTCGTCCAGCGACGGGCCCTGGCCTACGACCGGGAGGCCCATTACGATACGATCAGCGCGTTCATCAAATCGATCCGGGGAAGCGATCCCGATGCCGCCCTGTTCTGGCTGGCGAAAATGGTGGATGCTGGAGAGGATCCCCGATTCATTATGCGGCGCCTGTTGATCCTGGCCGCGGAGGATGTGGGGCTGGCGGATCCGATGGCGATCGTCGTGACGGCGGCCTGTGCCCAGGCCCTGGAGTGGGTAGGGATGCCGGAAGCGGCTTATCATCTGGCCGAGGCGACCCTTTACTTGGCCACCGCCCCGAAGAGTAACCGCACAGGCGCCTTCTTCCAGGCCCTGGAATTCCTTCGAGCGCACGGGGCGGGCGAGGTCCCTGCTCACCTGAAGGACGCCAGCCGGGACGCCGAGGCTCTGGGCCATGGCCGGGGCTATCAGTATCCTCATACGTTTCCAGGGCACTTCGTTCGGCAATCTTACTGGCCCCTAGGGCTGCCTCACGCCCGCTTTTATGTGCCATCGGACCAGGGTTACGAACGGGAGATCACCGAGCGACTCCGCCGCTGGTGGGGCGAGAACGTGGAGGGCCATGAAGGCTCTGGATCCTCGGATGTTTGAGGAGGAAGAAACGCGTCCGCCCCCGTCCCTTCTCGGTAGGGTTTTTGAGGGCAGGCGAGGCTGCCGAAGGCGTCCTCGCCTGCCTTTAAAATCCGATTCCTGCCCCTCCCGCCGGAACGGCCGCGAGGGGAACGATGCCTGTTCAGCCGAACTGGCAAGTTATGCGCGAAGGCAGGTCCCCATGGCGCGAACGATCGCAGTGGTCAGCCAGAAGGGGGGAGTCGGCAAAACCACAACGGTGGTTCATCTCGGCGTCGCCCTCGCGGAGCGCGGCGTCCCGACCCTGCTGGTGGATCTCGACCCTCAAGCAGCGCTCACAGCGGCTTTCGGGTTGAACGAAGATCTCTCGTTAACCATCGAGGCGTCGCTCATGAAAGGCATTGCCATTACCCAGGTGATCCGGAACATGCGGCCTTCTCTGGATATCATCCCGGCCTCCTTTCAGTTGAACCAGGCAGAGCTGAGCCTGCACCAGCGCCCGCGCTGGCCTTACCGACTTCGGGAGGCCCTTCGACCGATTCAGGGACACTATGCCTACATCCTGATCGACGCGCCGCCCGGGTTGGGTCCTCTCACGGTAAACGCCATCGCCGCTGCGGATGCGTTCCTGGTCCCGATTCGACCGGATTATCTATCCCTTCGCAGCCTGAAAGGGCTGCTGATCGCCATCGGGCGGTTGCGCCAGCAATTAGGGCTTTCCATCGAGCTGCTGGGTATCCTGCCGACAATGGTGCAGCTCCATCTTCGCCACCATCGAGACGTGCTCGCGGAGCTGACGGCCGCCTTCGGAAGAAAGGTGTTTCAGGTCTTTATCCCCCAAAGCATCCGTTTCGCGGAGGCTCCGGTCGCCGGGCAAAGCCTGCTGGATTATATGGCCAGCCACCCTGGGGCCCAAGCGTATCGTCGACTGGCTGCGCTGATTGAGGAAGCAAGCGGGGGTTGACCGGACTCCATGTCCATCCCGAATCTCTAAAAGAAGGGGGGCAGGGCGGACCTTCCACCCAGTTGTGCAATCAGTCGAACGAAACGAAGCAGAAGCATGGGGCATCCATTCGATCAACTGGGCCCTTTTCAGGGTCAGGCATCTTGAGGTCTGGAACGCTGCGATGGGAAAGCGAGGAAAGCCGGAAACCTCTCTGCGGGGCAGAGGTCGCGCGCTCTTTGCTGGGTTGACCGAATGGGTGGGCTCCACCCAGTTGCCCGGGCAGACATCGGAGGCGTCTCCCCCGGAGCCAGTGTCGCGTTCGAGCGAGGCCCTCTATTCCTCCCCATCGGAGGAAACCCAAGGAGGCGAAGGAGCCCCCTCGCCTGTTCTCGAGCCTGCCCCCGCATCGAAGCCTTCGGAGGTCCCAGTGGACGTTGCCGCCTCGACTCCGCTGGAGGATGGCGACGGTTTCCGGTTTCTCGCCTTAGAGGCCACCCTCGTGTCTTCTGCACCCTCCCCGATCCCAAACTGGGCTCCTCCGCCCCAGTGGCGCTGGGAACTCACAGCTGCGCCTGCAGAGACCATCGAAGTGAATCCCCACGCGCCGATGCGGGCGCTGCGCATCCCGGGACTGTTAATGCCGGATGCTCTCAGTTCCCCGGAGGATTTGCCGAAAGCAACTGTGGGAATCCATGCGGAGGGAGAGCCGCTCATGGAACGAGCTCGCATGACCGCTACGTCCACGGAAAGACCAGTCACTGCTCGCGCCTACCGGACGGATGAGGCCCATCTTCATCGGCTGAACACCCAGATTGACGAGCTTTACCGTCGGATTGCCAGCGGGGCGATCCCTGACGCGGGAACCTCGGAACAAGCCCTAGCATGGCTGAAGCAAGCTCGGGAGGCTCTCCTCTCTCCAGAGGGTTACGACGAGGCCGAATACTATTACAGCCTCGCCCAAACCCGTTATGCCATCGCCCGCCGGCTCTGGCGATGGTCCTACACCTATGGGCTCTTTGTCTTCTTTTGGGGCATCGCCTGGCTGGGACTTTACCTATGGGCGTTGACGGACGGTCGGGGCTACAGCGCTCGGGTCGTCCCTCCGGGCTATGAGGGAATCTGGGAGCCAATGATGTGGGGCGGCCTAGGTGGAGTATGTGGCATCTTCTACAGCCTCTATTGGCACGTGGCGATCAAACGGGATTTCGATCGTCAGTATGTGATGTGGTATCTTGTTCAGCCGCTCCTCGGGAGCATGATCGGGATGATCATTTATATGATCATCACGGTGGGCTTCCTCACCATTCAGGGGGTGCCCACGCCGGCCAATCCGCTTTTTATGTATCTGCTCGCCTTCATCGCCGGCTTCCGGCAGCGGTTCTTCCTGGAGCTCATCGATCGCATTGTCCAGACCTTCACGCCAAACCCTAGGAGTAACACATGAGCGGACGTCTTGCCTTCGTTTTCCCAGGACAGGGCTCGCAGTATGTGGGGATGGGCCGGGCCCTCTATGAAGCGTTTCCCGAAGCCCGCGAGGTGTTCGAGGAAGCGGACGACCGGCTGGGTTATGCGCTCTCCCGTCTGTGCTTTGAGGGGCCGGAGTCGCAGCTGAACGACACCTTCTACACCCAACCGGCCATCCTCACGGTCTCCATCGCCGCCTGGCGGGCCTGGCAGGCCCGGGGCGGGCCCTCGCCGGATCTGGTGGCGGGCCACAGCCTGGGGGAGTTCACCGCGCTGGTGGTAGCGAGCGCGCTCTCCTTCCCCCATGGCTTATACTTGGTGCAGGAGCGGGGACGCCTGATGAAGTGGGCGGGGGAACAACAGCCGGGGGCCATGGCCGCCGTGCTGGGGATGGAGCGAGCAGCCCTAGAAAAGATCTGCATAGAGGCTAACCAGGAAACTGGAGAGGTCGTTGTCGTCGCCAATGATAACTGTCCGGGTCAGCTCGTGATCTCCGGCGGCAAAGCCGCGGTGGCCCGCGCGGGCGAGCTCGCCCGAGGTCGGGGAGCGAAGCGAGTCGTCCCACTGGCGGTCAGCATCGCCGCCCATTCTCCATTGATGGCTCCGGCGGTAGAGCCCTTCCGGGCCGCGTTGAAGGCCACGCCCTTTCACCCGCCAAGCATCCCGGTGATCAGCAACGTGCAGGCCCGCCCCCTGCAAAGCACTCCGGAAGACCTGCAGGCGGAGCTGGCCCAGCAGCTGACCGCCCCGGTACGATGGACGGAGAGCGTTCAGTGGATGATGGAAAACGGCGTTCGGATCTTCGTGGAATTCGGCCCTCGCGATGTGCTGAGCGGCCTAATCCGCCGGATCGCTCCGGAAGCTCGCACCCTTCGGGTGGAGGATCCGCAGACCCTAGAGCAGGCTTTGCGGGCGCTTGCTTAGGCCCTTAGTCCCCAGGGAGCATTCGTGCAGCGCTGGAGGCACCTAACGCTGCACGAACATGCTTACTTGCTTTTTAAGGAAAAGGAAGAGGAAGTGGGGGCACTGTGCATGATGCCCCCACCTTTTTAGCGACTATGCTCGCTGTCGACGACCTGTGTCCCACAAAAATACAAGGAGAAGAAAAAGGCAAGAGCGCTCTCCCTTGTCGAAATCACTCATCTAAGATCCAACGATCCAGATCCCGCGGATAAGAGAGGATCTCATCCTCCCGGAAGAACAGCGGGATCTCGAAGGCCGCGGTCTCCGGCCCATCCGATCCGTGAACCAGGTTACGTCCGATGGTGAGGCCGAGGTCCGCCCGGATGGTCCCGGGCTCCGCCTTTGCAGGATCCGTCGCGCCCATGGTCTTCCGGACGACCTCGATGGCCCTGGGGCCCTCGACGACCATCGCCACCACTGGGCCGGAGGTGATGTAACGAATCAGGCCCTCGTAGAAGGACTTGCCCTGATGAACCGCGTAATGGCGCGCGGCCAGCTCAGGCGAGATCTGCATCATCTTCATCGCCACGATCCTCAACCCGCGACGCTCCAGTCGGGAGATGATCTCTCCGATCAACCCTCGCTGGACCCCATCTGGCTTGATCAGCACCAGCGTTCGCTCCACGGTCTAGCCTCCTGGGTCATGGTTCACAAGGGTGAAATTATAGCATAGTGCTTCGACCAGCGATCAACTCGAGATCTTCAGAAACTAGAGCAGACGAACTCTTTCCGGGTTGGGGCAGAGGCCTTTAGCTCTCTGCCCTGATTTAGAAAAGCGCCGAATCCGGAGCCGGACAAAGCGCAGTTTGCCAGACTGTTCCTCCCGACGTAAAATTGTGAAAGCAAGAACGGATCGCACTCCTATTCATCCAAACCCACTTGAGGAGGGATAAACAGCCATGGAAACGAGCCCTGTGGTCTTGGAACAGCAAGAGGAAACGAGGAGCTCCATCAAAATTCCCCTTCGATCCCTTCGCCCTAAGATGCAGATCGAAGGCGTTGTTCTGACTGTCACTCCCGCGGGCGCTTTCGTTGACATCAGCTCTGAGATCCCTGGCTTCCTTCACATCTCCCAGTTCAGCCCTCAACCGGTTCCCCGGGGATCTGATATCCTAAAGCCCGGCGATCGTGTGACCGTGTGGGTGAAGCAGGTGAATCGGAAGAAAAACCTGCTGAGCCTGACCATGATCCGCCCTGCTACTTATGGCTGGGGTCAACTGAAGCCTGGCCGAGAGTTCGTAGGTCGGATCACGCGGCTAGAGCCGGGCGGCATATATGTAGACATCGATGCCCCAGTGGAAGGATTCGTTCCCGCCTCCCAGATTCGCAAGGAAGGCCGTGTGGATCCCACCAGCTTGTTCCAGGTTGGTGAAGAGGTAAAGGTTTGGGTGGTCAGCGTCAGCCGCCGCGAACGCCGGTTGCGCCTGACGATGATACCGCCGCCCTCGATCAAGTGGGAGGAGTTGAAAATCGGGGAGATCACCCGAGGCAAGATCACCCGAGTGGAGAAGTTCGGAGCCTTCGTGGACATTGGGGCGGAACGGGATGCCCTGATCCATGTCAGTGAATTCGGAGTGCGCAATCTAAAGGATCCCTCGGAAGTGCTTCGAGAGGGCGAGGAAATCGAGGCCCGCATCATCCTAGTCGATCCTGAAAAGAAGCAGATCCGGCTCAGCCTGCGAGGACTCCTTCATGTTCGAGAAGTAAAGCCTGAACTGCCCTCACAGCAAACAGTTCGCTCCCGATCTACCATCCATGAGGTCGAGCCAGAGGAAGAGGAGCTCACAGCGATGGCGTATGCGTTGAAGCGAGCACTGCAGGAAGCTCAAGCCCGTGGCCGACCGATCTCTACGTTGGAATCACTGTCCACGAATTAGTCGAGAATATTTCGTAAACCCCTATGGGTTTAAACCTAAGTGATCGCGCGGTTCTGAAAACGGGGCAAGCTAGTGGCCTGCCCCGTTTTGCGTTATGTATGAGCTAAGGAGAGATCCTTCCCTTACCGGATTCGCTTCGGTTCCCTAAAACCTCCAGCTGATTATTCGATATTCGATATAGGAATTCCCGCTCGAGCTATAATAAAAATTGTTCCCTTGATATCTCCCTCCCCTTGGCGGATGGGAGATGAGGGAGGCCCAGGTTTTGAGACACCCTTCCACAACTCCACACGGCATAAATTGTCGTTGTAGGAAAGGCCCGATGCAACTATCGCACATCCCAGATGCATTTCCCATCTTGCGTTTTGTCCCTATCCAAGACCTGATCCCCCATGAACAGGCGGATCCGGTGCGAATAGAACCACTGATTCGGCGGCTTCAGTCTGAGGCAATCCTAAAAAACCCCCCTGTTGTCGCGCCTATTCCGGATGAGCCTCGTTATGTAGTCTTGGATGGAGCTAACCGAATGGAAGCCGCCCGGCGCTTAGGGTTTCCTCATTTGATAGTTCAGGTAGTGGACTATGAGGATCCCCGTCTTCGGGTGGATGCGTGGACCCACGTGATCAGTGGGGAAAGCCCGGAGGATCTCTTCACAACTGTTCAGGCAATCGAAGGGATCATCTGGGAACCCTCGGAGCGCCTGCACGCACAATCAGAGCTAGCCCGCCGTCAGGCCATAGCCTGCTTTATTACTCCTCAAGGCGGTATCTACCTCATCCGAGCGGAAGGAGATCTATATCGTCGGATCAACCTGCTGAATCATCTAGTGGACACATATAAATCCCATTTTCGGTTCTACAGAACCATCACTGACCAGCTGCAGCAAATTCTCACCTACTACGAACAGGTGATCGGTATAGCCATCTTCCCACGCTATGAGCCAGCAGAGATCATCGAGATGGCCCGGAGCGGAGCACGGCTCCCCGCGGGCATCACTCGCCACATCATCCCCTATCGGGCCCTGCGCATCAACCTCTCTTTAGAAATCCTGAAGGCCCCTCTCTCTTTGGAGGAGAAAAACGCCTGGCTGACCGAGTGGTTCCGCCAGAAGCTGGCCGCCCGAGAGATTCGTGTCTATGAGGAAAGCGTGGTTATCTTCGATGAATAGGTAGGTAGGTTTAAGATAGACTCGTTGCATCGCCAATCGCACAATTATGGGCGGATCGATGGCTCCTCTAGGACCCGAAGAACCTCTCGTAGATCCGGTGGCAAAGGAGCCTCAAAGGTCATCGGCTCCGGATGCAAGGGCAGGCGTACTGTGAGCGCCCGGGCATGAAGAAACAGTCGAGGGCATGGCAAGGCGGCTCGTCGCCCATAAAGCGGATCCCCAACGATTGGATATCCCACATACGCCAGATGCACCCGGATTTGATGCGTGCGCCCAGTCTCCGGATAGACCTCTAACCATGCGTAGCGTCCCCATCGCCCTTCATAGGCTTTTAACACCCGATACCGGGTGCGGGCCGGGCGGCCAGTGAGCACTACCGCCATCCGCCGGCGGTGACCGGGATCCCGCGCGATCGGCGCCTCGATGGTTCCCTCCGGAGGCGGATGTCCGATCACCAGCGCATCATAGACTTTACGCACCATGCGTGCCTTGAATTGGGCCTGTATGAAATGGTAGGTCCGCTCGTTCTTGGCGACCAGCAATACCCCCGATGTTTCCTTATCTAGCCGATGCACCAACCCTGGGCGCAGGATTCCTCCCACCCCCTCCAGACCCGGACAATGAGCTAGGATGGCATGGATTAAGGTGCCCCGGGCATGGCCTGCCCCCGGATGCACCACCATCCCCGCAGGCTTTTGAATCACCAGCACATCCTGATCTTCGTAAAGAACATCTAGCGGGATGGGCTCGGGGATCAGATCGACAGGTTCAGGAGGAGGAATGTGAACAGTGATTTGATCCCCTGAACGGATCCGATGGGCTGGCCGCAGCACCGGTGCTCCATTGACCGATACCAGTCCCCTCTCAATGAGCCTCTGAGCGGCGGAACGGGTGAGCTCAGGCAAGCGAACTGCGATCGCGCGATCCAGACGATTGCAAGCCTCTACAATGAACGTCTCTACCCGCATTGAAGTCATCGCCATCCTAGGAGATTCAGCAATCGGAGGGCTCGGAAGCCGCGCTGGTGAATCCCTTCTTGCACGGGTGCCCTCTACCGGAAACCATAGATCCCCGGCATGCTTTCAGCGCTTCCCCCCTCGTCGTCCTGCTTTGCGCTGTCGGTTGGATCGGCGGTGCCAGTTATGGATGATGGCCATGATCTCTTGGTCCTCTTTCTCCTGCTGAGCGACAAAAGTCGTGACGAAAGGGCTACGGCGTTGGCGGAGCGCCATCAGGGCCACCGCACGCAGATCCTGCAAGGTAACCACCTCCCGGCCATCCGCAGCCGCATATGCCCGAGCGGCCTCTAAAAGAGCGATCTCGGCTCGACTGGATTCGATGCCTAGCTGATGGATCCAGTTGATCGCTTGGCGCTCTAATTCCGGAGGGATCGTCACTCGGGGCAGCCGTCGACGAGCCTCCGCGATCTCCGCCGCCGCAGCAGCGGTCTCGTGCGCCCACTGAGCCACTAGCGCATAGGGATTGCTCCGGAAAAGCCGCACCCGTCGATAGACCTCTAGGCGGTCCTCTGGATCGCTTAGGCCGCGCACAACCACCCGCAGACCGAAGCGATCATGGATCTGAGGCCGTAGTGCACCTTCCTCCGGGTTCATGGAAGCGATCAGGACCAGCCGGGCACGATAGGTCGCCGCTAGCGGCCCTCGTCGCACGGTATATCGGCCCAGGGCTGCCGCGTCCAGGATCGCGTTCACAATCTCCGGATCCAGGAGATTGACCTCGTCCACATAAAGGAGATTCTGATCGGCTTGGGCCAGAAGCCCATATCGGATGCGCACCTTCCCTTCCACGGCAGCCTGCTCGTCCAGTCCCCCAACCACATCCTCCAAGCGCGCGTTTAGAGGGAGTTCGATCAGACGCATGCGATCAGGGGCGGTGATCGGTTCCCCGTGACCTAGCTTGCGAGCGCAATCCTTGCAGACCATGTGGAAGCCCAGTGTATAAGCGGCCTCCGGCTCACAACCGTAGGGGCAGAGCGAGCGCTCAACCGATGGAAGCAGATCCAACAAGCCCCGAACGGCGGTCGTTTTGCCAGTCCCCCGAGCACCCATCAACAGCACCCCTCCAACGGCCGGGTTGATCAAGGCGAGGGCCAGCGCGAGCTTCATCTCGGTCTGGCCCACAATCGCCAGAAACGGAAAGCGAACCGCTTCCTCTACCGGCCGGTCGGCCGGAGGGCGTGCACGGAGAACCTGGGCCGCGGGGTTCCGCTCTTCCAGCAGGCGCAGCAACATCGAGGTTCGCCGGGGCGCCTCCGAGAGGGTCTCTGCGCTCAATACCGCTCCCTGATGATCCTCTCCCATAGATCCCAATCCTTTCATCGATATCACGTCACACGATCCAACAAGCCCTCACAGACCATCTGCAGACGCTCCCGTGCTCTCATATCCCCTTTTAGAGGAGGTGTTGATCATGAAGGCATTTAGGATTTCGTCCGAGATCCCTTTGGACACTTCCTTCCAACGCCCTCGGACAACACAAGGTAGAAAGCTCCGCCCCGAGCGCCTTCTCCCCAGTGAGCGACCATACGCGGCGGT
This sequence comes from Thermoflexus sp., assembly GCA_025057635.1. Taxonomy (GTDB): domain Bacteria; phylum Chloroflexota; class Anaerolineae; order Thermoflexales; family Thermoflexaceae; genus Thermoflexus. The sequence continues at coordinate 13,579 of JANXBD010000012.1, forward strand.
AAGAGGATATAGAGCCATAGAAGGCAGCCTGGGCGCGGACGAATTCCTGCATCTCCATCTCATTCCGGACGGCGACCACGAACACACTGCCGACGAGGGTGAGCTCCTTACAGCTCCTATCTACATTCCGCACCCCAAGCCTCAATGGCTGGCGAAAAGGATTTCAAGCAGGTAGCGAGGGGTATGAAAAGGACGACGACAAAGCCATCTCTTACCTCTTCCGGCCAAGCGGGCCAGCGGAGGGTTTCACCCCGGCCAGCATGAATAGGAATCTGCAGCTCTGGGATCGGCCCCGCATCGAAGAAAGACAACATCAGGGTCAGGTTGAAGAATCGTCCTCAAATAGCTTAGCCAACCTCCTTGCCGCCAACATGTCTAGAAAACCTGCATCGCCTCGATCGTGTCCCGGAGCTTTATGACGGGATCTCATGGCATGCCGAAGCGACGTTCGACATAGGCCTCCTCTTGAGTGCGCAGGCCGAGGATCATGTGGCTCAGGATAGCTAGGTCAGATCCTAGCGTATAAGCGATCACGGCGGGGCTGCGGGCGAAGGCGATGGCCACGCCAGCCCTCGGGGTGCTCTACCAGACGTGTTCCGTCGCTAGAGCCACGGGAAGCAAAAGATCATGGCGGATCTCATCGGTCTAGACCCCACTCTCTCCGCCTCACAAGCCAGCGCAGGGATCTTCAGAAACCGGTCGAAGGACAGGATTCTGCCCAGATCCATTGCAAGGCTCCGTCGACTACCTCATGTCATTCCATTCTACAATATTAATCTGCGCGATCGGGAACTAGATCGGCGAGGTCAAATCTCTTGCTTTGCTTACTCCCAATGCGTGCCTACCTTCCCTGGTATCTGGTGATTGGATATTTAGGGGCGACGTGGGCTGCGGCCTTAGGGGTGATCCTCCTGCGCGGGGGTCAGGTCTACGCCTCCCGATCTCTTCGGGTCGGCGGGGTTCTGCTCCTGCTCGGAAGCGGGATCGGGTTCTTCGCTGGAGTGCCTGAGATCTGGACACCGGGCCTAGCTGGCACGGAGCTTAGTGCAATCAGTGGACTCGCTATTATAGGAGCCTGGGCTACCTTCCAGGCTGGCCAGAGGCTCGTCTCCTCTCTTCTCCGCGAAACGAAACCTCACTCGTCCGCTGTCCTCCCTCCCCTCCCTTCCTACAAGGCGATCGATGCAGATCGTCCTAATCCAACACCCATTTTCCTCAAGAATCAGAGGAGGAAGCCCTGGAAAGGAGCTCGCTGGATTGTAAGGGGGATCGCAATCGTGGCGACTCTTGCCATCTGGCGTTGGGACGTCCCCATATTCTCTATGATGAACCAGTATGCCGGGCGAACCCCCGGGATCGACGAGCTGGCCCGTTGGCTGATGAATGACTACGCTGTGCCCACGGCGCTAGCAATGTTGGCATGGGCTATGTGGCTGACTGGAGATCCCAAGCGCCAGGCAGCTGTCCTGCGGGCCATTTTAGCGGTTCCCCTTACCGGTTTGGTCCTAGAGGCTATGAGCTTCTTTTACTTCCGCCCCCGCCCCTTCACGGATCATGAGGTCAACCTATTGTTTTATCACCCCTCGGATTCCTCGTTTCCTAGCAACGCCGCCACTGTGGCATGGGCGATCGCCGTTTCCTTATGGACTGGCGATTCGAGAATCGGACGGATAGGGATGGGTCTAGCGGCAGGGATCAGCTGGGCCCGGGTTTATGGGGGAGTGCACTACCCGCTGGATGTAGTGGCGGGGATGCTATTAGGGACGGCAATCAGCTTGGGACTGAAACACCCGCACCGCCTGCACGCATGGAGCCTTCAAATGGCTCATCGAGTCGGACGACGGATGTCTCTTCCTGCCTCTTCCTCATGCTCAGGGCTTACAGACCCATAAAGCGCAAGCCTTTGGCCTAGGGCTACAGAGGGAAATCATCCGAAATTAGATTCCACAGGCCCTTTGTGTCCCTCTGTCTTATGAAGGAAGAAAAACAGCCACCTGTGTCCCCTTGCCCGGAGCGCTGACAATTGAGAGCTGGCCTCCCAACATCTCCACCCACTGACGGATAGAGATCAACCCAATCGTCTTGCGCCGTGGGGCATTCGCTAAGGCTTCCTCCACATCAAAGCCCACGCCGTTATCCTCAACCTCTAGGCGAACCCCATGGGGCTGGAAGACCAAACGAACTGTTGCCTGGGCAGCCTGGGCATGTAGGCGCACATTCGTCAGCAGTTCTTGAACGATCCGAAAGAGGGCCGCCTCTTGGTAGGCGGCCAGCCGGTGCTCCTCCCCACTGACCTGCAACTCAATCGAGAACTTCACCTTTTCCCTCAAAGTCTCCACGTAACGTCGTAGGGTGGGCACTAACCCTAAATCATCCAGGCTCATTGGGCGGATGTCGAACAGGAACTCCCGCATGCGTTGGAAAGTCTCAACAACCGCACTTTTCATTGCCGCGAGCTCTTGCTTGGCCCGCTCTGGGTCTCGCTGGAAAAGCCGTTCGCAGATTTCTGCCTGCAACACCAAGTTGGTTAGCGCCTGGGCAGGTCCGTCATGAAGCTGACGGACCAACCGCTGACGTTCCTGTTCTTGGGCCTCGAAGAGGCGGACAATGAGACCAGACTCCGCGCTTCGTTGAGAGGCGGAAGCAGCTTCCTGCATCTGAGCCAGCATGGCCTGGATATGATTTAGAGTCTCTAAATAGCGCCGCAGGTAGGCCTCTAAGCTTTGAAGTTTCTCTAGCTGACCCCGCATCACCCACAGCCGCTTTTGAACTTCCAGCGCCGATTGATAGGTCTCTACAATCTCGGCCGTTGGGATGCTCTCCTGCCGGCTTTCCATCTGCTTGATTTGATTGGTTAAATGTAAGCTGCGCTGGGCCAGACGCTCCACATCAACCGAGGTCTGTCGGATCGACACCTGAAGCTCCGATAACTGCCGCTGGGCCGTTTCCTGTTCCTCGCGGCAGTAGTTCAACAGATCCTGCAACGGTGCGATCGGATCACTCATGACTTTTCCTCCAGGACCCTCGACTCTTCCGGCAGGCGAACCCATCGGCGACGGATCGCAAGGATGGCCACCTGGGTTCGATCGCTTAGATCCAGCTTGCGCAGGATGGCTGTCATGTGATTCTTGACCGTCTGTTGGCTAATCCCTAGCCGTTCCGCAATCGCCTTGTTGCTATATCCTAAGGCAACGTACTGGATGATCTCCTGCTCCCGAGGGGAAAGAACTTGAGCTTCCACCTCTTCCTCCTTACCTACAACCCTCCATATCTCGGCGGCACTGACGATCCGTGAGCCCAGGACATACTGCCCAGAGAGCACATGGCGGATGCTCTGTAGAAGAAGATCCGGAGACATGTCCTTGGAACAGTAACCATTCGCACCGACCCGGATGGCATGCCGCATCTGCTCCTCGCTATCATAAGCGGTCAACACTAAGATGGCCCCTTCAAACCCGCTGGCTCGCGCCTGACGGATCACATCGATGCCATTCAGGCCCGGCAAATGAACATCGATCAACACCAGATGAGGATTCAGCCTCAGGATCATGTTCAAGGCCGTCTGTCCATCCGCGGCCTCACCGACCACTTGGAGGCTAGGTTCTAAGATCAGGGTATCTCGCACGCCTTTGCGAAATAAGGGATGATCGTCCACGATCAGCACCCGATACGTCATCGCTGCGCCTCCTTTCCTAACTACCTCACATACCCAGTTATTCCGTTGTCTTACAGAAGAGCAAATTTGCCTTAAGAAGACCCCTTCCCCACCTTCCTATGGCGCAGCGGGCCGGCGGTGCCTTAAGACATGAACCTTTCCACATTCAATCCCCAGATCCAAGACGGACAGACTATAACCCTAGACCAACCGTGTGATAAGATTGCTATAGATATTTTTAAACAAAAACAACGGATTCGACAAGCCCCAATTCTCCATATGGCAGAAGGCGATATCGGCGATCCTTATAAGAGATCCGCCAAGATGATGAAGGCTCGTTAGGGGCGATATATGACCTATCAAACGACTGGTGACCAAACGCGCACGAAAACCCATAAATGATCCGCCCTTTCTAAAAGCTTAAGGAGTATAATTCCCTTCAAAGAGGGGGCGGTTGGCCTCTGGTGAGGCCCCCGGTCTTCAAAACCGGTGTCGGGCCGCGGCGCGGCCCGGGGTGGGTTCGATTCCCATCCGCTCCCGCCTATGAAGAACAGCCGGGGATCGCGCTCGCTCCGGCCTCATGTGGATGCCTCACCCTGCCTCTGGAGGCGAAAGACGATGCGCGCAGTCCGCATTCACCAGTTCGGCGGCCCCGAGGTCCTTCAGGTCGATGAAATCCCCACCCCGACCCCTGGCCCCGGCCAGGTCCTGGTTCGATTGCGTGCCATCGGGGTGAATTTTATCGACACCTACCATCGGACCGGCCTCTACCGGATTTCCCTTCCCTTTATCCCTGGTCAAGAGGGCGCAGGAGAAGTCGCTGCTGTTGGCCCAGGGGTCACCGAGTTCCGGGAAGGGGATCGAGTGGCTTACGCCGGCGTCTCCGGCTCCTATGCGGAATCCATTGTCGTCCCCGCGGATCGCTTGGTGAAGCTTCCCTCGTCGATCGACTTCCCCCAGGCCGCAGCTGTTCTCCTACAAGGAATCACCGCTCAGTTCCTGACCCAGAGCACTTATCCCTTGAAACCGGGGGAAACCTGCCTGATCCACGCGGCTGCTGGTGGGGTGGGAACGCTGCTGGTTCAGATGGCCAAACGCCGGGGCGCCTGGGTGATCGGCACCGTCTCTTCCCCCGCCAAAGCCGAGATCGTCCGCTCCCTTGGGGCTGACGCGGTCATCCTTTACACCGAACAGGATTTTGAGGCAGAGGTCAAACGCCTTACCGATGGCCGCGGCGTCGATGTGGTTTACGATTCCGTAGGCCAGGCTACCTTTGAGAAGAGCCTGAACTGCCTCCGACCGCGGGGCTATATGGTGCTCTTCGGGCAATCCAGCGGCCCTGTCCCCCCCATCGATCCGCAGATCTTAAACCAGAAAGGCTCCCTCTTTTTGACGCGGCCTTCGATGTGGCACTATCTGTTGACCCGCGAGGAGCTGCTCTGGCGGGCCGGAGAAGTGCTCCACCTGGTCGCCACAGGCCAATTGAAGATCTTCATTGACTCGACGTTCCCACTGGAACAAGCCGCGGAGGCCCACCGTCGGCTGGCTTCCCGCCAGACCGTGGGCAAATTGCTCCTGATCCCCTAATGGACTAACGATGTTTGCCTTCGCCGATCTCTCCGGCATTCGATGGTATACCCCCATCGCCTCGGGAGAGGCCGATGGCTTCATGCAGCCTCCCTTCTCTTGGCACTTAGACGAAGAATCTTCCATCACCGGATTGGATCTCCACAGAACGTTTCGGAAGCAACGCGAAGTGTTCCAAACAGAGAGGTGGGAAGCCGTTCGAACCCTGTGCCAGTATCCGAGCGCCACGAGCGTCCGATTGCGAGGTCATCGTCCAGGAACTTCTTCTTCCATCCCCCTACAACGCATGGCCGTTCTCACATGTCCCCTCGAAGCTCCTTCCGGCATTCCCACTTGGCGGCCCTGTCGGAATGGATCCCACTCATGGAGCTTCAGCGGAACCACCTCCGTGGTGGCCCGGACTTCGGCACCCTTTGGGATACCCTTGGCGCGCCGATGAACTTCTACATAGCTACCTTGCCTAGTCCCCGAGGAGTTCGCCGAAGTGACCTGGTCGTGGGTTCGGATCCTTCCAGCGGTTACACGGAGGTGGTCGCCTGCACAATGCGTCCCCGGGCAGGCGCACTGACACATTCCAGGTGGTGTCCCTGACATTCCTACTATACTGGCATACGAGTGAATGATATTCTGGCGAATCTGGAAAGCTTTCGGAAACCGCCTGGGAGTTCGAGTTCTGGTCCCGCGTCGGGCGACGTATGAAGGGGAGGCTTCAGGCGACTTTGCCGCCCGATGGCGCTGCCCTTCGGGCCTTGCGGCCGATGCAGGCGGGGTTCCAGTGGCTGGGATCGACCCTCCGTCTGCTGCCAGGGCTGGAGATCATCGGGCTGAAGGAAGCGGAAAACTGCGGGCGGTGGGAATTCCTCCGGGAACCACAGACGGAGGGAAGGGTCTGGATCTACAGTCCGATCGCCGATCCAGATATTCGCTGGAACGGGAAGCGTGCGAGCACAACAGCGGTGGGATCTGGAATTTACCAAGTGACGATCCGAATCCTAGGGTCGAGGATGTCCAGAAGCTTGGAATCCCACGCCGTAGGAGCGGAGGAGCGATGGAGCTACGCCAACAGAGTCCGTGGGCCATCGTGGTGATGGAAGGTGATCAGACCGGGCAGGAACTGCTGGAGGAAGCCCTGCGGGTGTTGGATCCAGGGGTGATCCGTGTTCCTCTACAGTTTCTTCGGTTCGATCTGAGCCTGGAGAACCGGAGACGCACCCATAATGAAGTGGTGATCGAAGCGGCGGAGGCCATGAAGAAAACCGGCCTGGGCCTGAAGGCGGCCACCATCACGCCGGAGGATCCTTCCGACGTGGGCAGCCCCAACGCTCTTCTTCGGGAGCGCATCGACGGCAAGGTGATCCTCCGGGTCGGCCGCCGCATCCCGGGGGTCCGCCCCATCGGCGGCGTGGTGGGGCCTGTGGCCATCGTGCGCATGGCCGTGGAGGACGCTTATCACGCGCAGGAGTGGCGGGAAGGAGAAGGCCTTGGGGAGACGGCCTACCGCCTAGATCGCATCACGAGGGGGACCTGCCGAGCGGTGGCGGAGTTCGCCTTCTGGTATGCACGGCGCATTGGGGCCAAGGTCTTCGGCGGGCCGAAGTGGACGGTGAGCCGGATCTACGAAGGGATGTTCAAAGAGGAACTGGACGCAGCGGCCCGTCGCTATCCGGACGTGCGTTACGAGCCTCAGCTCATCGACGCCACCCTGGCCCTCCTCTTCACCCGCGCCGCCGAGCCACTGGTGATCCCATGTCTCAACCGTGACGGTGACCTGCTCAGCGACCTCATCCTCCAGATGTTCGGTTCCATTGCGGGGAGCGAGTCCCTGCTCCTCTCATTTGACGAACATTTGCGGATCCAGGTGGTGATGGCGGAAGCTCCTCATGGCACCGCCCCGGCGCTTTACCGCAAAAACATCGCCAACCCGATGGCGATGATCTTGGCAGGGGCCGCTCTGCTCTCGTTCATCGAGGATGAGGCCGCCCAGCGAGCTAGCCGCGCCATTTACGAGGCGGTCTTCGAAAGCGTCTACGACGGGATTGCCACCGCGGATCTGGGGGGCTCGGCGACCACCACCGAGTTCACCGATGCAGTGATCCGCCGGGTGACCCGCAAACTGGAGGTGTGGGAGGCCCTTCGGCTCACCGGAAGCACCGCTGTCCACCCCTTGGGATCCTAGGAACCTCATCAAGATGAGCGAGATGAAGAATACTGCCTGATCCACTTCGGCAAGCAACCGGTGGTCTATCCGGCGGAGCCAAGTTGGGAGGGCCCCGATGTGGGGTTCGCCCATATGTTGCACGTCAACCGGGAGAAGATCTTGCTTCTGTCCCGAGTGGGTTGCCGGCGCGGCCGATTGTCCCAGCTCGAATATCCGCCTAGCCTCCAGAGTCGCCCCGATCCGCGCTGCGCTAGATCATAGGGCCAAGATGAGACTATAAGGTAGATGGTGGCGCGAGCAACAATTCTGCCCACATGCCGGCGGAAGCTCGACAAACGATGTGGCTTCAGCGGGTCGCGCTGGAGCGGCCCGATGCCTTGACGGTTGAGGGAGCCCTCTGGCTGGCCATTCGAGGCGGCGCGGCGGTCTTGGATCGAGACGACATTAGGCAGCGCGCCCCTTAGGAAAGCAGCGGATTTTGCTGCCTAGCAACTAGATCATTTGGATGATCTGGAGGTGCTACACGATCCGATGGCAGCGCTCGTGCTCTTTCACTATTGCCCTCACCCTACTTTCCTGATTTCGCCACATCCCGGAAACAACCCTCACTCCTCCTCTTCTTCTTCCACTTCCACCTTCTTGCCACGGCCGATGACCTCCACCTCTGGCATTTCGGCTGGCAATGTGGTCTCCTCCAGAACCTCTGCAGCTGGAGCTGTCACCAAGACGATCAATTCCTCGGGATCGCTCATCACTGATATCCCGGGAGGGACTGGGAGATCCCGCACGTAGATGGCCGCGTCCACGCGATCCAGGCGGCCTAGATCGACAGTGATGGCCTCGATGAGGTCTTTAGGGAGACACTCAATCTCCACATGGGTAAGCCCATGCACCAGAATACCCTCTCTGCGTTCCACAGCGGGGGAAGCTCCCACAAAAACCACGGGGACTTCCACGCGGATTTTCTCGGTCATCTCTACCGCCTGGAAGTCGATGTGGAGGATCTCTCGCCGAATCGGCTCCCGCTGCACCTCCCGGATGAGGGCCAAGTGGGTCTCGCCATCCACTCGGAGAGTGATCAGATGGGTGCCACCACGGGCCAACGCCATGACCCGCTGAAACTCCCTGCCCTCAACCTGAATAGTCCTCGGCTGGATATGCCGGCCATATAGCACCCCCGGGATCCAACCCTGACGGCGCAGAGCTTTTACTTGTTTTCCCGTTACTGTCCGCGGCCTCGCATTCAGCAATATTTCAGCCATCATCTCCCCCTTCCCTCGTAAAGTTTTGTGCAGAGCGTATCACCATCATCTGTCCACCGCGCTGAGCGGTAATCATAGAGGTCAACGCTTCAGAAAAAGAAATGCTTTCCCTCCATAGGACGAGTAAAGATAAATAGGGCCCCTCTTCAAAGACATGACTATCATTCACAACCTTCGAGAGAAGGACAGCTCCACTCCGAATCTCCTTCCCACAGCCCCTTTGGCCATGGCTGTTCCAGAGCGCAAACCCTTGCCTCTCAAGGAGGCCTCGATAGCTTCGCGCGAGGACTGTTGGTTTAATCTCAGAGGAAATGGATCGAGAGGGATTTTATAGAGATGTAGAGAGACCGTCAAGAGCCGCGAGAGATTGACCCCTATCGAAGAGCAGATAGCCTAAGGGAAAGAAAAAGGCCCGGCGGGTAGGTTGGATTAGAATCATGTGTTGCTCCCACTAGGATAGGTCTGTCTCGCACCGAAATCCGAAAGATAGAATACATGGTAGGGGAGGTCTTCGATGTTGGTTCGCGGCCCTCGGGATGTGCAAGCCTTCTTGGATCGCTATCTTCCTGGTACTTCGGTGCGGATTCTGGATCAGAGCACCGCAACCGCTGTGGAGGCGGCAGCGGCGGTGGGATGTCCTTTAGGAGCGATTGTCAAATCCCTTCTTTTCTTGGCAGACTGTGATCCACGGCTGGTGCTGGTCGCCGGGGATCGAAAAGCCGACCAGCGTCTTCTAGCTACCGTCTGGAGGATCCCTCGAAAACGCATACAGATCGCAGATCCGGAGACCGTGCTCCGGGTGACCGGTTATGAGGTTGGGGGAGTGCCTCCAGTGGCTCACATCACTCCCCTAAAGACCTGGATCGATGCCTCTCTTGCCCGCTACGGAACCCTCTGGGCAGCGGCGGGTGCCCGCAACGCTATGTTCCCTCTGTCTTTCGCAGATCTGACTTACATCACGGGTGGTCAGGTGGCCGAATTCACAGTTGCTGCTCGCCCCGCGGGGGCTTCTGATGGGAGGCCATAGGACTGCCTTGGATCCAGATGGTGTAGAGGAAGTCATGCGAATGCGGATTCTGGCGATTGAGACCTCGTGTGACGAGACCTCAGCAGCGGTGGTGGAGGACGGGCGAACCCTGCTCAGCCACATTGTGGCTTCTCAAGCCACCTTTCACGCCAAATATGGTGGCGTTTTCCCTGAGATAGCCGCCCGGATGCATGTGGAAGCCATCGTGCCGGTAACCCGGGAAGCGATGACCCAAGCTGGCCTTTCATGGAAAGCTATTGATGCCATCGCAGTAACCTACGGGCCTGGATTGCCCGGCTCCTTGGTCGTAGGGGTGAGTTTCGCCAAGGCGCTGGCGTTTGCTCATCGCAAACCCTTGATCGCCGTGAATCATTTAGAAGGCCACCTTTATGCCCATCGCCTTCAAGTGGAGGGCAATCCCATCGAGGATATTCCCCTCCCGTTTCTCGCGCTGATCGTCTCCGGGGGACATACCGAGCTGATCTGGGTTCAAGATCTCCTGAACCATCGCCGGATAGGCTGGACTATCGATGATGCAGCTGGGGAGGCGTTCGACAAAGTAGCGCGCCTGTTAGGCCTAGGGTTCCCGGGCGGGCCAGCTATCGAGCGCGTGGCCCATAATGGAAATCCACAGGCATTTTCGCTGCCAGCTCTACCAAAAGTGGATCATCCTCTCTGGTTCAGCTTCAGCGGATTGAAGACAGCGGTGCTTCGGATCGTAGAGCGGCTTGAGGGACAAGTCCCGCCGATCGCCGATCTGGCCGCTTCCTTTCAAGCAGCAGCCATCGAACAGCTGGTTACGAAAACCTTACAGGCCTTGCGCCATCATGAAGCGCGAGCGATTCTCATCTCCGGTGGTGTCTCTGCCAACCGGTGTCTCCGCGAGGAGATGAGCCGACGTGCCCCTGTTCCGGTATATGTCCCTCCACCATGGCTCTGCACCGACAACGCGGCGATGATCGGTGCCGCAGCGGCGCTCCACGCCCATGCCGGTCACTTCGCATCGCTGGATCTGGATGTGGATCCGAATGCCAAGATCGGGTAGAGGGCCGGAGAGAAGCCTGCTAGGCAAACCCGATGGTGGATAGTTGACAGACTTTTCCTCCGCCATTACACTAAATCCGATATATGGAGATGTTGCGGTTGCAGCCCCCTAGGGCGGCCTCGAAGGGCTTCAGAGGAAGCCTAAGGCATCCCTTCATGTTCTCCGCTCGGTTCCGGTTTCCGTCTCAGAGCGGACATGAATCGGCTCGAGGGTTTCTGGAGGGGAGCCGAAATGACCACCCTTCGGGAAGGGCTAGGGGTTGGCGAAGCTCGACAGATGATTTTGGAGGAATTCGGACCGCTTCCTCCCGAATCCGTGACGCTATCGCAGGCCCTAGGACGGGTTCTGGCGGAGGCTGTCCGGGCGGAGCATGATCTCCCGCCATTTCCAAACTCCGCTATGGACGGATACGCGGTGCGCGCTATAGACACAGAAGGAGCGCGACCGGAACATCCGATTCACCTGCGGGTGATAGGAGAGGCAGCTGCTGGCCATCCATTTTCTGGAGCAATCGAGCCTGGGACGACAGTGCGAATCGCCACCGGAGCGTTGCTTCCCGCCGGGGCGGATGCCGTAGTCCCAGTGGAGGATACCAATGACCGATGGGGCCCGGGCCATCCCCTTCCCCTAATGATCGCAGTCTTCCGAGCCGTCCGGCCAGGCGAGTTCGTCCGACCGGCTGGAGAGGACGTGGCTCGAGGAACGATCGTGCTGGAGCCAGGCACTGTGCTCATGCCCGGCGCGCTGGCCTTGCTGGCCGCTTTGGGCCGCCTTGAGATTTTAGTGCATCGCCGCCCTCGGGTAGCTCTGTTAGCAATCGGCGACGAGCTGATTGAGCCCGGTCAGTCCCTTCCCCCAGGTTGCATCTATGAGACCAACCGGACGGCCTTGGCTGCCCAGGTCCTAGAGGCAGGAGGGGAACCCATCGTGCTGGGGATCGCTCGGGATGACCCGGAGGATCTGCAACGGCTGCTCGATGAAGCGGCTGCGCACCGTTCCGATTTGATCGTCTCCTCAGCGGGGGCTTCCGTCGGTGCTCATGATTGGGTAAAGGAGGTGGTGAGTCGTCATGGCGAGATCCGCCTCTGGAAAGTCCGCATCCGTCCGGGGAAGCCCTTTGCGTTTGGGTATTATCGAGGGATTCCATTCTTCGGACTGCCTGGCAATCCGGTCTCTGCCATGATTACCTTTGATCAATTCGTCCGCCCCGCTCTGCGCCGGATGGGTGGTTATCCCCGCTGGGGACGACTACGCATCCCAGCGCGCCTGACCGAGCCGGTTTCCAGTGATGGGCGTGAGACTTATTTCCGAGCTCGGATTACCTACGAGGATGGCCAATTCCAGGCCCGCTTGAGCGGGCTTCAGGGCTCTCACAATCTAAGCGCTATGGCTTGGGCAAACGGCTGGGTGATCCTCGCGGAGGGCATTCGGGCTCTCCCAGCCGGCGCAACGATTATGGCGGAAGTTTGGACTGACTTACAGGATTTGATCGATACCGTGGAGGTCTCGCTATCATCCTACAACCCCTGAGGAAAGCTTTATGAGCAAACGGGCTTCTGAATTTCAAAAATCTCAAAATCGCCAGGCCTCTCTCTCAAAACGACCACCGCTACCATTTCTACTTCTTCTAGCGGCGGTTCTCGGCGCCGTGGCCCTCATCGGATACCAGGTATGGAGCAACCGACCGACAGCACTGATAGCCCTTGTGGACTATCCAAGGGGTATAACACCCGACGGATATCCCTACAAAGGCAATCCGGAGGCGAAGATCATCATCGAGGAATACACGGACTTCCAGTGTCCGGCGTGTGCCCGCTACGCCCGCGAGGTGGGAGCGCGACTGGATGAGAAATACGTGAAACCCGGGAAGGTCTACTATATTTTTCGTTACTTTCCCTTCTTAGGACCGGAGTCGTTTCGGGCGGCAGAGGCTGCGGCCTGTGCAACGGAACAGGGAAAGTTTTGGGAGTATGAGCACATGCTGTTGGCCAACCAGCGAGGAGAGAACGTGGGCTGGTTTTCTGACGACCGGCTCGTTAGCTTTGCGACCCAATTAGGACTCGATCGAGGGGCATTTCAGAATTGTCTACTCTCCGGTAAATACCGGGATTTCATCCGCAAGTCTGTTGAGGCCGCTAACCAGCGGGGGGTGCAAGCCACGCCCACGCTTTTTATCAACGGCGAGAAGATCGAGGGGCTCTATGACGTGATTTTCTACGAAACCTACATTGATACCCTGCTACAGCAGGTTCAATAACTGGCGTGTGACCAGGCGGTCGCTTTCGAGGAGGAGCAAATGATACCACGCGCCATGATGGTGCAACTGAACGTGCTATCTTTGATGCAGCTTGGGTTGGCCTTGGCCGGCGCTGGTGTAGCGGGGTATCTCGCATGGAACAAAGTTAGCGGAGACCGTCTGATCTGCGTAGGATTCCAGGGTTGCGACATTGTCAACAACAGTCCCTACGCAGAGTTATTAGGCGTTCCAGTGGCCGTCTGGGGATTGGGAGCGTATCTAGCCCTTGCAATGCTGGCACTTCCGTTCTGGGGCAGCTACCCTCCTCTTCAGGCATGGGCCATTGCATTCTCGTTCGCAATTGCACTAGGAGGCTGGATTTTCTCCATGTACCTAACCTTTATTGAGGCGTTCATCCTTCACGCATGGTGTAGCTGGTGCGTCGCCTCGGCGATCCTCATTACCTCACTGATGGCTGTGTCTGGAATTCGCTTCTACCAAACCTTCCTAGTGGCATGGGCCTGTTCTAGCGAAGCCGTTGATTGATGTTCATCCTAATTTGCTACATGCTATGCTAAACAGAGCTCTCAACAGGAGGAGACCATGCCGCGCATCCGATGTCACTATGTTGACTGCGTTTATTTAGAGGCTGGCATGTGCACAGCCGATGAGATCGAGCTGGATCCGGAGATGGGTTGTCTAACCTACGTCCAGGCAGAAGAAGAAGAGGATGAAACTCTAGAAGAAGAGGAAGAGCTGAGTTTCGAGGAGGAAGAAGAGTGGGAGGAGGAGTTCATGCTGGAGGAAGATGAAGAGGATGAGGAAGAGTGGTAATTCCATCCCGAGGCGAAAAATAGTATCACTCTCAAGCTCCTTATTAATACTGGAGTTGTGATTGCCGCTATACGTTTATTAGGGCTGTCGCGTTTTGGGAGCTAAGGGCCGAAGTCTTATTCGATTCTGGCTGCCTGTATGGAAAAAAGGCCTCGATCCTACCTTTCAACACTCCGACATTTCAGCGCGCTTAGGAGTAGGAACGTGCTGGAGACCGAGGATTAGATTGCCTTCATAGGGCGGCGAGTAATAACCAAACAGATTCGTTGGCAGATACGATCTGGAGTGCTTGTTACATATCGAGCAAAGCTTATAATTACGTGGAGACTAAGCCTGATCCTCACCCATAGCGCCTCATGAAGCGGGCAATCCGCTCAAGGGCCTCTTCGATCTTCTCGTAGGCCGTGGCATACGAGCAACGCACATGCCCTCTACCCCCCAGGCCAAAGACGCTGCCCGGCACCACAGCGACTTTCTCTTCTAAAAGCAAGCGTTCGCTGAATTCTTCATCCCCCATGCCCGTGCGAGCAATCGAAGGAAAAGCGTAGAAGGCACCCTTCGGCTCGAAGCAGGTTAGGCCTAATTCATTGAGTCCCTTCACTATCAAGCGCCGACGTCGGTCGTACTCCTGGCGCATTTGCTCCACATATTCCTCCCCGATTCGCAGGGCAGCTAAGGCCGCATGCTGAGAGGGGGTGGGAGCAGACATGATAGTATACTGATGGATCTTATGCATAGCAGCCATCAGCTCCCTTGGGGCTGCTGCGTAGCCGATCCGCCAGCCGGTCATGGCATAGTTCTTTGAAAACCCTCCCAGGAGAATGGTGCGTTTCTTCGCTCCGGGAAGTGAAGCGAAACAGACGTGGCTCCCATCGTAAACCAGGCGGTCGTAGATCTCGTCAGAGATCACCAAGAGATCGTATTTCTCGGCCAGGGCAGCGATAGCCGCTAGCTTCTCGTAGGGCATCACGGCGCCCGTTGGATTGTTGGGATAGCCCAGGAGGATCGCCTTGGTGCGCGGAGTGATGCGAGCCTCAATGTCAGCAGGGTTGACCTGGAAATCCTCCTCCTCCCGAGTAGCAAAAACCACAGGGATCCCACTTGCTAAGAGCACCTCTGGCGCATACGAAACAAAACATGGTTGGGGAATAATTACTTCATCTCCCGGATCAATAACGGCATTCACAGCAAGGTAAAGGGCCTCAGATACTCCCACGGTGATCAGAAGCTCGTGCTCCGGATCGTAGGAGATGCCATACAGACGATAAAGATGCTCCGCAAGAGCTTGCCGTAGTTCTAAGAGACCGGAGTTACTGGTGTAGTGAGTCTCTCCCCGTAACATCGATTCCACCCCGGCCCGAAGGATCGGCCCAGGGGTGACAAAATCGGGTTCGCCGATGCTTAAACTGATTACATCTTTCATTGTCGCCGCAACATCAAAAAAACGGCGGATTCCTGAAGATGGAATGGAAGCTACGCGCTGAGCAACTCGGCTACGCATTGCTACTTTCCCCATCAGAGGAGTACACCTGGAATCAACATGTGGGGCCTACGCATGATCCGCTGTATTCAGCCTGTGCTGCCAGTCGTAATTCAACGTGATCCCTTCTTGCCACAGCGTGATGAGACAATACAAACCAGCTGATAACGAAGCGTTCGGCAATCACAGATGAGAGGGGCTAAATCTTTCCCCATGCGAGCGCTTCCTTCAGAAGCGCACTCACCTCCTCCTCCGATACCTGGTCGAATTGTTCGTAGAAAGTTCCGACAGCCCAGAACAACAAAGGAGTGTGAAGCACAACAACCATGTCCGCCTCAGACTCCACACGTGGGAGCATTTCGGGCGGAGCCAGTGGCACCGCCACAATCCGGCGCCTTGCCCCTCGATTTCGCAGGGAGCGTAGACTCACTCGCATGGTCGCTCCGGTTGCGATCCCATCATCGACCACCACCACCGAACGGTTCTCCACGGGGATAGCTGGGCGAGCGCCGCGGAAGATCACTGCCTGCCGCCGCAGCTCCTCTTGCTGTTTACGCACCTCTTCCTCAATATATTCGGGAGAAACCTCCAACTCTGCCACTGCTAAAGGGTCTACCCACAGCGTGCCGTCTTCGGCCACCGCACCGATAGCTAGCTCTGGGTTGCCGGGAGCACCAAGCTTATGAGCCAGGATCACATCCAAGGGTGCCTGAAGAGCGCGAGCGATCTCATACGCGACCACCACACCTCCGCGTGGAATCCCCATTACGACTACCTGCCCCATACGGGCCTCCAACTCCAGATCCCGCAACGCCTCCGCCAGTCGTTGTCCAGCATCCCTGCGATCTCGAAATCGCATACTACACTCTCCCTCGGTCTTTAGCTTAGCTGTCACCAAATCCGTTGGCTTGCACGTTCAGCCAAGCGCAAAGTGGACTGCTTACCGCAACCCAAGGAATTTCCCTTCCTTAAACTGCTCCTTGGAGATCTATGTAACCTGGAGGGACATGCCGGAACTAGAACATCCTCTTTCTGGCAAGCAATTCAACGTCTCGGGCCGGCAAAGTAGCTTAAGGCCCAACGGATCTTTTCCTCTAGCGACATGTTAGGGTCCGACGGCACATGGGCAAGAGCGGCCTGGGCCTCGACCATGCTGTAGCCCAGCGCCGTGAGGGCGGCGATGATCTCTGTGTCCCCTGTTTGCGGGATCAAAGCCCCGGACACCGGCCCCACGCCGATCCGATCCTTGAGTTGAACAATAATCGCCCGCGCGATTTTCGGGCCGATGCCAGGCACTCGACGGAGAACATCGATCTGCTCCTGGGCAATCGCCATCCGCAAAGTAGAAGCTGAAAGACCGAGCAGAGCTAGAGCGGCCCGTGGTCCCACGCCATTCACAGTGAGCAATACCCCAAATAGCCCTCGCTCATCCTCGTCAGCGAATCCATACAGTGTAAAAACCAACAAGCGGCCCTCTATCCGGGCGATCAAAGTTGCATGCAGGACAATCGGCTCCCCAATGCGAGCCCGAGCGAGCACGCTAGGGGTGACATAGGCCTGAATCACCCACCCGTTCAGATTCAGCCAGATCCAATCTTGCCCAATCGCCTCTACAATTCCATGCACTTGAACAAGCATAATTTGCCTGACCGGAGCCTAAGATGGACGGAATAGAATTCATCGCTTGTTAAAGTTACTCCAGCATACCGGACAAACGAGCGTGGCTAAGATGGCAGATCGCCACCGCTAAAGCATCCGCCACGTCGTCCGGGTGGGGAACCTCAGGAAGGCGGAGGAGCATGCTGACCATACCCTGGATTTGAGCTTTAGGAGCGTTCCCATACCCGACCAATGCTTGTTTGATGTCGGCTGGCGTATATTCGTAGACCGGAATCTCCGCCTGGGCCAACGCCAGCAACACCACGCCGCGTGCCTGACCAACCGCGAAAGCAGTGGTTACGTTCCGTCCGAAAAAGACCCGTTCGATAGCTGCAACATGTGGCCGATGGGTTTGAAGGAGCGAACAGATCGCATCATAAATCTGGCGAAGACGAGAGGAAAGGATCTCATCGGATGATGTGCGAATATCCCCATACGCTATAACCTTGAGGTCCCCCGCTGATTCCTCCACCAAGCCATAACCGGTGATGGCGATCCCCGGGTCAATTCCTAGCACTCGCATCAGGCAACCTGAGCTTCATATTTCCGGATCAGCTCATCAGAAATCTCGAGGTTGGAATACACCTGCCGCACGTCATCCAGCTCCTCCAGCGCGTCTACCAGAGACATCACTGACATCGTAGCTTGGTCGTCAAGGGTGACTCGGGTCTTGGGCCGCAAGGTCAGTTCCACATTATCGATGGTCAGGCCAGCTTGTAGCATGGCCTGGCGAACTGAATGCAGATCCTCTGGGGCAGTGTAGATCTCTACCAATCCCTCGCTGATCTCGACGTCCTCCGCACCTGCCTCGATCGCAAGCTCAAAGATCCGTTCGGGATCCTGCCCGTCAGGTCGGACAGCGATATATCCTTTCCTTTCGAAGTTCCACATTACTGCCCCAGACTCCGCGAGACTACCGCCATGCCGAGAGAAGATACGACGAAGCTCTGCGACAGTCCGGTTGCGGTTGTCGGTCATCACCTGTACGATCAGGGCCACCCCGTGAGGTCCGTATCCTTCATACAGCAATTCTTCATACTGCTCGGTTCCCTTTTCCAAGCCAGCCCCGCGCCGGATGGCCCGCTCGATGTTTTCCTTTGGCATGTTGGCAGCCCGTGCCCGCTCGATGGCTAGCCGCAGGCGTAGGTTGGTCTCCGGATCCGGCCCCCCTTCCCGAGCTACGATAATCAATTCCCGAGTAAGGCGGCTGAAGAGCTGCCCCCGCTTAGCATCCATAGCCGCTTTACGATGCTTAATATTTGCCCATTTACTATGTCCAGCCATCGAAACTCCTCCTCCGGTACACAGGACGGCGTTACTCCCTACTGCAATTCTACCACACCATTGTAGCTCACCTCCAAACACTCGGACAGCGCCTCAACAAACCGAAGAACATCGTCCACAAAGCACCCATTCGACCATAAGTTCAACATAATTCTAGGGACGCGCTCCAAAAACAACGACCCTGCGCTGCCTGCCCAACAGCGCAGGGTCGCCCAGACCACCCCAACCCAGCTTCACCTATACCACTATCCTACCTTCATAATCCTACCTTGTCAGACCCCTAGCCACCGCCTGCATTCACCCCCACACATCCCATCCGCGCAACCAACTTCCAGCACCCTCACCAATTCCTCAACACGAGCGGGAGATAGAGAATATGAGGCGTGGGCGTCGCCGTCCGCGTCGGCGTCGGTGTCGGCATCAGCGTGGGCGTCGCTGTCGGCGTCGCCGTCGGAATTGGCGTGGGCGTCGCCGTCCGCGTCGGTGTCGGTGTCGGCATCAGCGTGGGCGTCGCCGTCCGCGTCGGTGTCGCCGTCGGCATCAGCGTGGGCGTCGCTGTCGGAATTGGCGTGGGCGTCGCCGTCCGCGTCGGTGTCGGTGTCGGAATCGGGGTGGGCGTCGCTGTCCGCGTCGGCGTCGCCGTCGGTGTCGCCGTCGGTGTCACTGTAGACACCGCACTCCTCGCATATTTCAGATCCCCATTCCCCCAATCATAGTAGCTAATATGCGCATTCCCCCCACTATCCAGCGCTATCGAGCTATATCCACCCACATTCCCATTCGCATCCACCACCTCGATCACCCAACTGCTCCCCACCTGCCGCGCATACTTCAAATCATCCCCAACCCCACCATAGTAAGAAATATGCGCCCCACCACTCCCGTCCAACGCCAGCGACGTATACAACCCCACATTCCCATCATTGTCCACCATCACAATCGACCAACTCCCCGCTATCCCCTGCGCATACTTCAAAGCTCCATTCGTAGCATCATAGTAACTAATCCGCGCATTCCCCCCACCGTCCAGCGCCAACGATGTATACCACCCCACATCCCCCACACTGTCCACCGTCACAATCTGCCAGGCATTCCCCGTCCACCGCGCATATTTCAAATCCCTATTGTCCCAATCATAATAGCTAATATGCGCATTCCCCCCACTGTCCAGCGCCAGCGACGTATAACCCCCCACATTCCCCGCACTGTCCACCGTCTGAATTACCCACTGGCTCCCTGTCCACCGCGCATACTTCAAATCCCCATTGCTCCGATCATAATAGCTAATATGCACACTCCCCCCACTGTCCAGCGCCAGCGACGTATACCATCCCACATCCCCTCCACTGTCCACCGTCTGAATCACCCACTGGCTCCCTGTCCACCGCGCATACTTCAAATCCCCATTATCCCAATCATAATAGCTAATATGCGCATTCCCCCCACTGTCCAGCGCCAACGACGTATACCACCCCACATCCCCTCCACTGTCCACGACCTGAATCCCCCAACCCTGAGCCCATACCCGAGACACCCGTCCTACCCCCAGCAACCCAACCCCCAACACTCCTCCAATCACCAGCAATGCTATCAACCGCCTTGCCATCATATCTCCTCCCTCCTCTTGAATCTCTTATCCCTTGAATCTCTTATCCCTACCTTACACCAAATCTCCCCCCCTGTCAAATCCACCTCATCCCCTCTCAATCCTCGATCCCCCCACTCGTTTTCTCAACCTTATTCTAACCAATCCCCAAATCAACCACTCCGCATCACTCGTATGAGCACTCACAACATCATCCCAGCGCCCTTCCCCCCAGCAAGCGCCTCTGAACCTTCCACCCTGTTGCTGATGACCTAAATTTAATCCTGGCCAACCCCGCATCCACCCGCTTCA
>JANXBD010000130.1 GCA_025057635.1 Thermoflexus sp.
GACATCGCCCGGCAAATCGCGTTTCAATCCCACGCTGGTTCGATTGAGGCGCAATCCGGCCACCGGTTGCGGAAGAGCCAACCGTGGTTTCAATCCCACGCTGGTTCGATTGAGGCCCGACCGCAGGAACAGCATCCCCAGAAAACTGCTGATGTTTCAATCCCACGCTGGTTCGATTGAGGCGAATGTTGCCAACCTGACACTCCAGACCAGCCCAATGTTTCAATCCCACGCTGGTTCGATTGAGGCCCCGATGCACCCTGGATTGTAGCGATCTCGAACGCAGTTTCAATCCCACGCTGGTTCGATTGAGGGGTTCCACGTTCCACCTTTGGAACGTACGCATCAGTCCAGTTTCAATCCCACGCTGGTTCGATTGAGGGCGTTCTTCGCCTGGGGGCTTGACGGGAATGGAAAAGTTTCAATCCCACGCTGGTTCGATTGAGGGCGACGCGAAAGAACCCCGTGCCAGTACGGAATTGTATAGTTTCAATCCCACGCTGGTTCGATTGAGGGCATGGCTGGGCTCCCACCCTCCGCGAGGCCGACGCAGTTTCAATCCCACGCTGGTTCGATTGAGGGCCGCAACGACACCGTCTGCCGACCCCCCGATAGAGCGGTTTCAATCCCACGCTGGTTCGATTGAGGCCTCCTCATCTGATTCCCCTCAACCTGATCTGATCGCCGTTTCAATCCCACGCTGGTTCGATTGAGGCAATCTGCGCTGGGCTTGGTGCATATGATTCTCGAAGGTTTCAATCCCACGCTGGTTCGATTGAGGCAGGGAAATGGACAGCAATCGATGACGGACAAAGTTCGTTTCAATCCCACGCTGGTTCGATTGAGGCACGCGAGACGCGCGGGGGGACGAGGTCTTCAAACAGGTTTCAATCCCACGCTGGTTCGATTGAGGCACAGTCACTCCGTTTCCTGCTGCCACC
>JANXBD010000131.1 GCA_025057635.1 Thermoflexus sp.
ATTCGAGCAACCAACCTGCGCCCAGTCGCAGTTAAACACTTGCGGCTTATCCCCATCTACCGTGTACCAGTATCGAATCGTCAGCTCCGACAACGGCACGCTCGTCGCCCCACGGTTCACAATCCTAAAGTGTGGCTTTAGCTGGTTGTCCCTCGCATTCGTGTCCGCCACCCGATACTGCACAACAAGGTCGCCGCCAGCCGCAGGCGTCGGTGTGCGCGTCACCGCTGGCGTGGGTGTCACCGTCGCCGTCCGCGTCGCCGTCGGAGTCGGAATCGGCATGGGCGTCGCCGTCCGCGTCGGCGTCGGCGTCGGAGTCGGAATCAGCGTGGGCGTCGCCGTCCGCGTCGGCGTCGGTGTCGGCATCAGCGTGGGCGTCGCCGTCCGCGTCGGTGTCGCCGTCGCTGTCGGAATTGGTGTGGGCGTCACCGTCCGTGTCGGCGTCGCCGTCGGAATTGGCGTGGGCGTTGCTGTCGGTGTCGCCGTCGGAATTGGCATGGGCGTCGCCGTCCGCGTCGGCGTCGGTGTCGGCCGCGTCGGCGTCACTGTCGGCGATCCGCCGCCCGGCTCCGTGCCCCATACCAGCACCCCATTCCGATACAGCGTAATCCGCGTCCATAAACCCCACGTCGTCTGCGCCCCGTTATACGACCAATCGTCCGCTTCGTTGTAGTTCGCCCAGTTCGTAAAGTGAATCCGAAGATGTATCTCCCCCGTGCTGCCCCCCGCCGGAATGCTCCCGCCCGTAAAGCTCAGCTCAATGTAGCTGTCCGCCCCACTCACCGGCTGGGACAACGACACAAACTCCGCCCGAATGTTTGAACAGCCAATCTGCGCCCAATCACAGAAAAATTGCTCAGCCTGCGTCGAATTCTTCGTATACCAGTATCGCACCCTCAGCTCAGTCA
>JANXBD010000132.1 GCA_025057635.1 Thermoflexus sp.
AAATGCGCGGGCACCCAGGGCTGCCAGGACAGCCAGGGCTAGCCCGACCAGCAAAGGAATGGCCTGGGACAGGCGAATCATGGGATCTCCTCCTGTTCGAGGATTTCATCCAGGATTTCGAGGGCTGCCATTCCTGCCCTCTGAAGCCGTTGGGGCTCCAGGGGGAGATTGGAAGCAGCCCGGAGCAGCGATTCCCAGATGGATCGGTGAGCCTCCCGGAACGCCAGCTCCAGAGGGGTTCGAGGAGGCGGAAGGGCCGGCTGGCCTAAGGCGGCCAGGGCGGCCCGGACCAGGGCTTCCCGGGCGGGAGTAGCCTGGGCAAAGGCGAAGGCTTTCGCCAATGCCTCGAGGAACTCTGTAGCCCCCGGCAGGCTCTGGAACGCCTGCCAGGCCGCAGGCGCTGGTATTTCCGGGAAAATGACCTGGGTGATCCGATGAGCCCATTCCGGCCAGCTCATCTATCCCACCTCTCCAGCTCCTCCAGCAACAACCGCCGCGCCTCGTCTTCCCCCTCCTTCTCCCGGGTATACCTGGGGGAAGGCGGGGTTCGACTGGGGACTGACGCGGGCTTTGGCTGGGATGGACGGGGGGATTCCGGTGCCGCTTCGGGGCCAGACGCGGACGAGGTCATGGCCTGGACATGGGCCCGGAACTCCTCCATCCGGCGCAAGAGGAAGAGCCGGACCGCCCTACCCCGGGCGGGGGGTGGGAGGGCGGCGAGGATTTCCCGGAGCGGGTCGTTGCTGGACAGGACGACGCTTACCCGGATACGGGCCTTATTCGGCATGGTTTCCCTCCTTGTTTGGCCAGAGCAGCTGAGCGGCGAGGGCCATGCCGGTTGCGTTGATGGTTACTGGGTTTTTGGGGATGGAGAGCCTCAATCGAACCAGCGTGG
>JANXBD010000133.1 GCA_025057635.1 Thermoflexus sp.
TCGCTAATCGTCATCCCACACCCCCATCGTTTCAATCCCACGCTGGTTCGATTGAGGGCGACACGTTGGACCGTCCCCACTTTCCCGAACCCGTGTTTCAATCCCACGCTGGTTCGATTGAGGGAGAAACATTCTGCCCTGGGAAGGACAATTGGGATCACGTTTCAATCCCACGCTGGTTCGATTGAGGGTGTTCGATGAGCGAATTGTTATACGTCGAGATGATCAGTTTCAATCCCACGCTGGTTCGATTGAGGGGCGGTGGCGCTGGTAGGCGTTCTGGCGGGATCCCCACGTTTCAATCCCACGCTGGTTCGATTGAGGGGCCTACGAGGCCGATCGGGCGGTGTGGCTCCGGGAGTTTCAATCCCACGCTGGTTCGATTGAGGGGCGCCCCGGCCCCCGGCACCCATCCGACCAGGCACCAGTTTCAATCCCACGCTGGTTCGATTGAGGGAATACCTCCGGACCTGGGGGTTCCTGGTGGACGACTGTTTCAATCCCACGCTGGTTCGATTGAGGGCCTGGGAGTTGAACCCCAAAAATTTGCCAGCCTAAGAGTTTCAATCCCACGCTGGTTCGATTGAGGGTGGCCAACGGATTAGGGAATGTGGGAACAGACCACCGTTTCAATCCCACGCTGGTTCGATTGAGGGGATGCACGCCAGAAAACCGAGAGCGATCCGCCCGCCGTTTCAATCCCACGCTGGTTCGATTGAGGGAGAAACACTCCGCCCGGGGGAGCACGATCGGGACAACGTTTCAATCCCACGCTGGTTCGATTGAGGGTAATCCCTGTAAGGATCGATCTCCCGTTTCCGATCCGTTTCAATCCCACGCTGGTTCGATTGAGGGCATCCGCCGCAAGCGCACAGCTCGAGCTGCTG
>JANXBD010000134.1 GCA_025057635.1 Thermoflexus sp.
GGCACGGCGCGGGATCTCTCGACCCTGCGGGCCGCCCGGGCCCTGCAGGGATTTCCGACCCAGATCTGGACCATCTCTGATCTGGGTCGGCTCCCTGTTGGGGAGCCGGTCACCGTTGAGGGGCCGGATGGCCCCGAGGTTGCCGGCTACCTGGGGCTGGCGGGGAGCTCAGCTCCCTGGCGGCCAGAGCTTTACGGGAGCCCGGACCGGGCGGAGGCCTCGGTGCGGGCCGTCCTGGCCGCCGAGCTGCGGCGCCTCGCCGGCTCGGACGAGGGAGCGCAGCTTCTCCAGGGCCGCTCCCTCCGGGAGGCCCTGGAGGGATGGGAGGCGCTGCGGGCGGCGGCGGAATCGGCCCGCGCCACCCGGGAGACCCTCCGGGCGCGGATCTGGGAGATCGTCTCCCAGGTCCAGCGGAAAAGCTGGTCCTGGGTCGGACAGGACCGGGTCCGCGCTCTGGTGGAGAAGGCCGGGGCAGCCCTGGACGATCCGGGCCTCTCCCCGGCCCAGGTCGCCGCCCTCGAGGCGGAGCTCGAGGAGCTCCGCCGTCATTCCGAGGAGCGGCGGGAGGCCGCCCGCTTCCTGGACCAGGCGGTCTCCGAAATCCGGGAGACGACCTATCGTCTCCCGGTGCCCCTCCGCCGGATGTGGGACCTCCTGCGGACGGCGGAGGAGGCCAGTCGTCGGCCCCTCTCCTGGGCCGACCGCGATGAGGATATCCGGGACTCCCTCGCCGCTGCCCTCGCCACCGCCCGGGAGGCCCTGGAGGAGACCCGGGCGATTGCCGCCTGGGTCAACCAGCTCTCGGAGATGCTCCGGGAGCTGGCCTGTCCGGTATGCGGCACGCCGGACCCGGACCGGTGCGAGCATCCTGCCCGGCGGGT
>JANXBD010000135.1 GCA_025057635.1 Thermoflexus sp.
GGCCTCGAACCGACGGCCCCACAGCCGCCGGGCGGCCGGCCCCGGATCCCGCCGCAGCCGCCACCGCCAGCAGGCCTGGCACAGCGGCGCGTGGGCCTCCGGCCGCTCCAGCCGCCAGGCGCCCGGATGGCCGGCCAGCGCCGCGCGCAGCGATCGCGGGAGGGCCGGCCACCACCTGGCCCCCCGCCGCCCGCAGCCGGCGCAGGGGAGCCGGAACTCGGGCTCCCGCCGCCAGTCCCGGTCCACGGCGTGGAGCCCCAGCCCCCGCCAGGCGGCCACGACCTCCTCCGGATCCTGGCCCTGGAGCAGCGCCCGCACGGCCGCCCCCCCGCGGTCCTCGGGCAGGTCCCGGAGGAGCTCCGCCAGGCGCAGCGCCCAGCGCCGCTCGCCGGGATACCGGCGGGCCATCCAGGCCGCCAGCGCCCCGTCCGCCGGCAGGGCGGCCAGCGCCCGCACCCCCTCGCGCAGGACCTCCACCGCCTCCCGCCAGAAGCCGTCCCAGAGCCCCAGCGGGCCGGCGCGGAGCACGTCCCGCGCCCGGGGCGGACGGCCCAGGGCCTCCTCCAGCTCCCGGAGGCCCTGCTCGAGCAGCAGGGCGGCGATGGGGCTGGGCCGGACGAACCCCTCCGCCCCCCTCCGGAGGACCTCCAGGAGCTCCCGGAGCCGGCGACGGGGCGCCTCCCGGACCTCCCAGGTCAGGCGGTCGCCGGGCCGGACCCGGCGGAGCAGCGCCGGCCGGCCCTCCACCAGGTAGCGGGCGGGAGCCGGCGGGGCATAGATCCGGAAGGGCCGGGCCTCCACCGCGTGGACCACCCGCCCCTCCTCATCCAGCCAGACCGCCGCGATGGGGAAGAACACGAAGGCCATGTGGATCCCGAC
>JANXBD010000136.1 GCA_025057635.1 Thermoflexus sp.
GTGCCTGTGGGAGGGCGGTTCACCAATGCGGGAGGCAGCTTTGCGCGCCACCTCGCCATCTGTGATGCGAGCACCAACACCTGGCACCCCCTGGGCACTGGGGTGAACAGTGTGGTGTATGCCATCGCGGTGAGCGGGACAGACGTGTATGTGGGTGGGTCGTTCACCCTGGCCGGAGGCAGCCCTGCGAACAACATCGCCCGCTGGGATGCGAACACCAACACCTGGCACCCCCTGGGCACTGGGGTGAACGGGTGGGTGTATGCCATCGCGGTGAGCGGGACGAATGTGTATGTGGGCGGGTGGTTCACCGATGCAGGAGGCAACTCAGACGCAGATTACATTGCCCGCTGGGATGCGAGCACCAACACCTGGCACCCCCTGGGCACTGGGGTGAACCGTGAGGTGTATGCCATCGCGGTGAGCGGGACAGACGTGTATGTGGGCGGGGGGTTCACCAATGCGGGAGGCGACACATATGCGGACTATATCGCCCGCTGGGACGGCACCACCTGGCGCAATCTGGGCACCCGATTGGATGGCGCGATTAACGCCACAGCGTATGCCATCGCGGTGAGCGGGACAGACGTGTATGTGGGTGGGTGGTTCACCGATGCAGGAGGCAACCCAGACGCAGATTACATCGCTCGCTGGGATGCGAGCACCAACACCTGGCACTCCCTGGGCACTGGGGTGAACAGTGTGGTGTATGCCATCGCGGTGAGCGGGACAGACGTGTATGTGGGTGGGTCGTTCACCCTGGCCGGAGGCAGCCCTGCGAACAACATCGCCCGCTGGGATGCGAACACCAACACCTGGCACCCCCTGGGCACTGGGGTGAACAGTGTGGTGTATGCTATCGCGGTGAGCGGGACGAAT
>JANXBD010000137.1 GCA_025057635.1 Thermoflexus sp.
ATCATGGGCCTAGAGGATGGCCTGTGTCTGTTCTGCAGTTCCTCGTGTTTCTGAAACGATCTGCTGATCCCTCTCTTAGCGCTGCAACGTATCTCTGCTCCGTGAATATGGAATGATCGAGCAGGAAGAATCCCCCCTCTCGTCCCCCTCTACGGAGTCTTGTGATCGCTACCAGGCCCAGTGGCGAAGCTCTAGATTAATCGTTGGGGGAACAGCCAGCCGTAAGTTGCGTAGGCCAGTGCTGCATCTGGACGCTGAAGATGACATTGCGGTCGGGGTCAGCGTTGAGGATCTGGGGGGACGTTGTCGCGCATAATGAACTGCCAATCTTGGCCCCAGTCGGGGGCGCTCACCATCAGGGCGTAGCGGAAGCCGTGCTGGCGCAGGGCCTGGATGGTTGATGATGACGTAGGGTTCTTGGCTGGCGAGGGTTGGAGGAGAGGGAACGCCAGTAGTTGAGGGCCTGGGCGAGGGAGGCGGCGCCGGCCTGTTCACCGTAGCTGGTGGTATCGTGCACTTCGAGGACATAGATCAAGCGGGTGTGCGTGGAGCTTGATAGATAAGGGGAAACAGAGGCTATCAAGCTATAGAGAAACTTATACAGGCCAGTGGAAGAAGGACTCTTTTAGGCTGAGGTGATGTCTTAGATCTCTTTCTTCGGCCGGTATATAGGGCGAGGGTGTTTCGTATCGCGCGGGCGGGGGTGATGAGGGAATGCGGCAGGGGCTGGATCGCCTGCCGCATTCCCTATTCTACGTCTACGAGATTGAGTTTAGGCGTGACTCATAACTGGTGCTTGCAGCCAGTTCTTCAATCATTCGGGAACAGCCAGCCGTAGGTTGCGT
>JANXBD010000138.1 GCA_025057635.1 Thermoflexus sp.
GCCCGTCGCTTGCCAGTTCCCTTCGTGGAGCTGGACGGGCACGAGGTGGTGGAGAAGCCCCTCGAATGGCGCCCGATCCGCGAGCGGCTCCGTCCCTACCGGTGCCGGCTGTGCCGGAAGATCTTCCGCCAGTTCACGACCCTGGCGGGCCAGCTGGCACAGCGGTTCGGCATCGCCCTCCCGGACCGGATCTACCGGTATGGGATCGCGCGCTGCTACCGGTGCCACAAGCTCACCCTGGTCTTCGCCTGGCCCGATCCGTCGCCTCCCCCGGATCAGCCCGCTGACCACCACCCGGTTGCCGACTGGTCCCGCGTCCCGCCGCCGGAGCCCCGTCCCCCGAACGTCCGCCGGGTCTACTCCCGCACGCTGGGGGAGCGCTACTGGGCCAGCGCCTGTCTGGCGTGCGGAGCGCTCCTGGGGGACTGGTTCCTCCAAGCCGAGCCCGACGGCCCGTTCTTCCGGATGCTGGCGGCGGAGAACGCCCTGGAGGATTTCGAGCTGGATCTCCACCGGGCCGCCTTCCAGGCCGCCCGGACAGGGGTGCTGGGCGAATCCGCCCGCCGGCTGGCGGAGCTGGCGGAGAGAGGCCTGGAGGAGTAAGGGGAGGCATGGAAAACCAAAGGCCCGGAGACCATCGCGGCTTCCGGGCCTTTGGTTTTCCCCAGAAACACCACGGGCCGGGGCTCCCCCGGCCCGTGGTGTTCTCGCGAGATCTTACTTAAAAGATCTTACTTAAAGGGAGAGTCTTCGCGTTTTAATGCCGCCCCGGCTTTCCCTGCCTGGAGTCCATGATAGCCGCCGTCTCGGCGGATGTCAGGGCCGCTCCCTTCCCCCCG
>JANXBD010000139.1 GCA_025057635.1 Thermoflexus sp.
TCCGTGCGCTTGACACCCTTCGGCGCCTGGATCTTAGGCCTCGGCAGGCCGGTTTTGCTTCCTGAGGAGGGCGGGCGATATGTGTTGGTGTCGGCACGCCCAACAGTGTGGGCAGGACCCATCGAGGCTCGCTATCGGGATCGTCCTCCAGCGGGCTTTGTCTTAGGACCCACATGGTCGGGCTGGCGCTGGTATCGGCGGGCTGCTCCGGATGAAGGCTTTAGGGTCCCGAATCCACTTTATCCCACAGCCACGGGGATGATCCAGCTCAGCCAGATGTCCAGCCAGAACTTGCCCACCTGGTCGATCGGAGAAGGGAGGAAAGGGAAATGCTTGTGCGGTGGATCTGGAGCAATTGGGACAATCGGTGCGACATCTGGGGATGCGGGTGATCCCCACGCCCGGCTATTGCATGCCTCCGGCCACGCCGGAGAGGACGAGCTGGCCGCCTTTGTCCGAGCGGTGCGGCCGCGTATGCTGGTGCCGGTGCATGCTGAACGGCCGGAGCGATGGCGGGAGATCCTGAGGGGCACGAACATCCAGGTAGGGATTCCGGAACCGGGGCAACCGATTCCGATCGGATGAGGGCCGAAGAGCGGGCGACGGGTTGCTGATGCTCTGTCCTGTGATTCTGCCATCTCAGCCTTTTTTCCCGTTGCTCCTGATGGGAGCCGAAGGGGTTATGCGCCATGTGTAACTTCTGAGCTTCCCAACAGATTTTGGAGCTGGGGGCCGATGAAGGCGCCTCCCCAGCTCTACGGAGATTTTTTAGGGGGAGGGGCCTGGCTCGCATCCCTCCCAAAGGCGTTCCGATGGAGCTCGACGCGTGAAGTTTCC
>JANXBD010000013.1 GCA_025057635.1 Thermoflexus sp.
ACGAGGACCTTAGCGTCAAAATCGAGGTTGCCGAACACATCCGTTGGGGAGAGCCTGTAGTTGTCACAGTGACCGTGACGGCTAAGCAGGGCGTCTCAGACTTAGGAGTTGCTCTCACTTCTTATCCACCGGTCTTTATAGAAGATCGGGGCAAATGGATAGAAGAGGGAATAAAGGTGAGCGTCGACGTCAAAGCCCATCAACCTCTTGTCCTTGTGCACAGGGTTCGTCCTCCCAAGGAGGGGGAATTTCAGTTAATCGCAGAGGCGTATGCGCCGATCCTGGGTTATGTCTTCGACTCCGTGCGCATCTACGTCGGTCGGGAGGGCGGGGTTGTGAACCCGACCCCTAAAGCCTTGCCGGGAACGCCCGCCTTGGTGCCGACCGCTCCGCCCGAGTGGCGTCTCACGCCGTTCCCCACGTCGACGCCCTGGCCCACGCCGTTCCCGACCCCGACTTCTCCAGTGCCAGAGCACACGCCTACGCCCACGCAACCGCCGTCTTTGATCTCGCCCGTTGTGCCGCCTGCGCCGGCCGCATCGCCTTGAGCGGCTGTTCGGGGAGGGCAAACGGCCAGGAATGCTTAGGGGGGTGGGCAGGCCAAGATCTCGCTCCAGCTGATGCCGCCTTCGGCGGTGCGGCTGATACATCACTCGTTGAACCGCAGTTCATAACTGGACAAAGCACGTCGGCCTACCCATGGTTTGAAACACTCGCCGGCGTTAGGGGAGCACGTGCCAGGGGTTCACAAACCCGTCTGGCCCCCGGATCTCAAAGTGCAAGTGAGGCCCACTGGAACGCCCGGTCGAACCCACCAGCCCAATAGTAGCCCCCTTGGCCACCTGCTGCCCGCAGCCCACGAAGATCTGGCTGAGATGCGAGTAATAGGTTTGATAGCCGTTCCCGTGATCCAGGACGATCAGATTCCCGTATCCGGAGTTGCTCCAGCCGGAATAGACCACGGTGCCCGCATCGGCAGCATATACAGGATCGCCCAAACGCCCCGCGAAGTCCACGCCTCGATGGTAGGGTGTGAAATCATAGCCAGAGCGCCAGCGGCTGTTGACTGGCCAGACGAAGCTCCCCGTGCCCAGTGGTGCGACTTGGACGCTGGGGCAGGCCCCCGCCGGCATTGCTTTGCCCCCTGCAATCACCACGTAGGAGCGCCGAGGAGGCGTCCACCCCATAAAGGGCCGCGAGCCGCCGGGGATGATCAGCACCTGGCCGACCTGGGGCTCGCTCCCGTCCATTAGGCCGTTCCACTCGGCATTCCGGATGTCGTCTGGGGTGACCTTATATTTCTTCGCGATTTCCTCTAGGGTTTCTCCTTCTTTGAACGTATGCAGGATCCCATCTACCGGCGGGATGTTCAGGACCTGGCCGATGTCTAGCGAGTGGGGATCATCCTGGAGAACCTCATAGTTTGCCCAGAGAATGGTCTCTGGACGCAGTTTGAACTTCTCAGCGATCCCGAAAAGTGTATCGCCGGCTTGAACTGTATACGTGATGATTCCGCGCCGGGGCCGCTCCGGGATCTCGGTATGCAGATCGATCTCGCGGATGATGAGCGCCGGACTATTCCGGCGAGTTCCGCCTAGATGGGCGGAACGGCGGAGGAGCGCTTGTAACACCTCGGGCGAGGCTGGTTTGTCTTGAGGGATTTCCGGGAACTGGATCGGCTGAAGAAGCCACGCCGGAGCTGATCGGCTTTGGTTGAGGGCTAGGTATAGCAATCCCACCATCAGAACCAGGCCGATATGCACACTATAGTGGGCCCACAAGGCGATGCTGAACGCCTGGGCTCTCCCAATAAGATCTTTTAGCCTTTGAAGTTGCTCGTGAAGCTGAACAGACCAGGGACTTTGACCATCACTGGTGGAAGGGGCCCGCACGAGGCATACCCCTATCCTCCCCAGGGGGGAGGATTTCCGAACCGAGGGGTGGTGTTTCATCCCTGCGTTCTCCTCAGTCGGGGAGGGAGGAATCAAGCTCAGGCGGCCAATCCCTTCCCCTACGGAATTTGATTGATCATGATCAGCTCCAGACCGGTCTCTGGCCGGAGGTCGTCCCTATTATAGAGAGTCTGCCGGTTTTAGGCAAGTCCATATTGTGAATATTTTCACAATCTTTAGCGAAGGTGGAAGGATTGAATGCCGGGCTGGTGCCTCTTTTCCCTCAGTCGCTTCTGCTCATCTCCGCATTTGGCCTTGCGGGTGAGGAGGAGAGATAAGCTTCCTTCCGGCTGCCAGCCGTTCGCTTCCTGACCGCATGAAATTGCCTAGAATCTATCCTCACAACCATTGGGTTTGAGAGGAGGAATCAGACGGTCACCAGAGGGTCTCCACCCGCTCGGAACGGCGGATAGTCTCATCGTAGGTTACCAGCACAGCACCGTAGCGCCGTGCGGTGGCCACGATCACCCGGTCATGCAGGTCTTCCAGCTCGGGGAGGTCTCGCACTAGGGCCAGCAGGCTCAGATCGAGGGGGACGATCTCAAATCTTCCCTTTCCCAGGAGTGTGGTGATGGCGATCTCCCAGAGAGGAGGGATCAGATCCTTTTCCTCGATTCGAATCAGCTCCAACAGAACCACCACTGGGATCAGCCCTCGGGCTTCCCCGCGCTCGATCTCCTCAAGTGCGCGGCGGGCGGCTGGGCTCAGCCGCTCGTCCCGAGTAAGATACCAGATTAGGGTATGAGTATCTAGAACGTAAACGCTCACGGAGACCTCGGCTCATAGGGGGTCAGCTCATGCCACTCTCGATCCCACTGGGACTGGATCTCTTGTCGTATCTGTCGCACGGTCTCGGGATCCAGCCGTGGGTCGGGGAAGGGATGAAGGTGGCGGCAGTGAGCGGCCAGGATGAAGCGGATCACGTGCTTAAGCACGATGATCTCATTTTCCAGTCGCTCCAACCGCGCCTGCAGTTCCTCAGAATGCATGAGCACCTCCGGATGGTTCCCCGGGAGTTTCTTTCTCGATCGTCCAGGCTCGAGGATAACCAGCCGATTGGATATCCGGTTCACTCCAGCCGCTGTTTCTCCCGCACGTACACCGCGCTCCCAACCATTGCGATCCACAATCCGCCAATCGATGCAGCGTAAGCCAGCAGGCTCAGCTCTAAGGATGGTGGGATGACGCGAAGGGTCATCCCAAAGGCCAACACCCAGCCTATCCCCATCATGGCCAGCCCAATGCCCATCAACCGGCATCCCAAAGCGCACCTCATTCGTACAGCCAGCAAGCCACTTCATGATGCGGACCGATGCGGAATTCCGGAGGCTCTCGGACCTCGCATAATCCGGGAATGGCTTTCGGACAGCGAGGGTGGAAACGGCATCCTGGGGGTGGCGCGACCAGACTGGGAGGCTCCCCGGGCGGCACCTCACGAAATCGCTGGGCGTTCTGAGGATCCGGTTCGGGGATCGCTGCCAGAAGGGCCCAGGTATACGGATGTCGTGGGTTGAGAATCAGCTCATCTGCGGGAGCCTTCTCGACAATTTTGCCCGCATACATGACAAAGATCCGCTCGGAGAAATGGCGTGCTGTCGAGAGGTCGTGGGTGATGTAGAGGATGGAGAGTCGATGGTTTCGTTGCAATTCTCGGAGGAGAGAGAGGATCTCCAACCGGACAGAGGCGTCCAGCATTGAAACTGGCTCGTCTGCGATCAGCAGCTTCGGGTTAAGGATGGTCGCCCGAGCGATGACGACACGCTGTTGTTGCCCGCCGCTCAGTTGATGAGGGAACTTTTTCAGGAAATCCTCTACCGGGGTCAATTTTACCTCTTCCAGCGCCCGCCGCACTCGCTCCATCCGCTGTTGACCGTTCTCGCGGCGGGTGATGATCAATGGCTCTTCCAGGATCTGCTGGATAGTCATAAAAGGCGGCAGTGCGCCGTAAGGATCTTGCTGGACATATCCGATGCGCGTTCGATACCAGCGGAGATCCGCAGGTTTCAAACGAGGAACATCCCGGCCTTCGAAGACGATGGAACCGGCACGGGGGCGATAGAGACCTAGGATAGCACGCATGAGGGTGGACTTTCCCGATCCACTCTCTCCGACGATTGCTACGGCTTCTCCTTCTCGGAGCTGAAAGCTCACTCCATCCACAGCGCGAACATAACCGGCGATCCCGAAACCGAATCGACGTAACGTAAACCACACCTGTAGATCTTGAACGCTGAGCAAGACATCCGCGTTCATCTCTAGCATCCGATGGCTCTCCGAGAGATATTCGGAGATAATTGGTTCTCATCTGGGTGGGTCGTTCTCTGTCCTAATAGCCGCTGGAAGCGACAAGGTCAGGTATGAAAAGGCACGGATCAAACACCCTGTATCTCAATGCGGCGACCAAATCCCCTTAGGAGCTCTTATTGGCCCGAGGCCCTCGAGAACCTCACGGTCAGGCGAGAACAAGACATCCGCCGCGTGGGAGCCCTAGCCAGTCCAAGGTTCGCCCTATCATTCATACAGCCAGCATTTTACCTGTCGGCCCTCCACGTTGAACAGGGGCGGGTCTAGATCACAACGGGCGAAGCGGAAGGAGCAGCGATCTGCGAAACGGCAGCCTGCCGGAGGGTGGATCAAGCTGGGAGGCTGGCCAGGGATATACTCCGGAGCCTGATGGCCTCGGAGGCGGGGAACTGCTGCCAGTAACCTCTGGGAATACGGATGAAGAGGCTGATGGAAAAAGTGCTTGGCGTCGCTCAGCTCTACGATCTGGCCTGCGTACATGATCGCCATCTGATCGGCGAGCTCGGAGGCGGTGGCGATATCGTGGGTGATCAAAATATAACTAGTCTTCATTTCGTTTTTGATACCCTTTAGCAGGTTCATGATGTTCGCTTGGGTCAACAGATCCAGGGCCGACGTGGGTTCATCCAAGATCACCAAGGCGGGGTAGGTGATCAGGGCCATTGCGATAGCGACTCGCTGTCGCATCCCGCCACTAAGCTCAAACGGATAGCGTCGGATGAAATCCTGCGGCACCCCCACGTAGCTTAACATTTGGGCAGCGCGCTCGATGGCTTGAGGTTTGCTCAATCCCAGGTGAAGCATCGCTGGCTCGGCCACCTGATCCCCTACCCGTAGCACCGGATTTAGGGCGTTCATGGAAGCCTGGGGCACAAACGAGATCTGAGACCAGCGGATTTCCCGTCGGAATGTTTCGTCGTCCATGGCCATCAGATCGCGACCATCAAGATACACCTGCCCCGAGTAACGAGACACATTCCGAGGCAGCAGTCGCAGGATAGCGCGGGCTAGGGAGCTTTTCCCACATCCGGACTCCCCCAACACCGCGAGGGCCCCGTTGCGGGGGACGGAGAACGAAATGCGATCCACGGCCTGAACAACGCCCTTTCGGGTGCGGAAATGCAGGGTCAATTCCTCCACCCGAAGGACCTCCGCGCTTGTCATCTGTCACATCTCCCGCAAGCGTGGGTTGAAGATGCGATCTAGAGCGAATCCTAACATAGCAAACCCCAGGCCGGTGATCATCAAGAGGAAGGCTGGCTCTAGCACCCAGTAATACTGACCTCGATATGGAGCTCCATTGGCCACCGCGTTCTCGATCACCTTTCCCCAGGTAGGCAGAACAGGATCTCCCAGGCCTAACACAGCCAGTGAGGCCTCCAGGAACACAAAGCTGGGCACCAGGATGATCAGGTTGGGGATCACCACCGGCAGCACGGGCGGGATCAAATAGCGGAAGATGATGCGCCAGCTTCCAGCTCCGTACGCTCGGGCGGCCTCTATGTAGGGTGAGCTGCGCACTTGGATGAAAATCGCTCGGAAGGTCTTCATTGCTGTTCCAAACACGCTCAGCAGAATGCTCACCCCCAGGATCACCCAGATGCTTCGCGAGTAGAGAGTCCCGATCATAATTAGGATCGGGAGGAAGGGAAGCATCATCACCACATCATTGGCTCGCTGAATCAGATCGTCCCAAAGTCCGCCGAACCATGCGCCGATCGCTGCGATGGTGACGGTCATGAAGATAGTTCCGACTGCCGCCAGCAATCCAAAGGTCAGGGCGACCGGTGCTCCCCATAGTAATGCGATTCGCAAATCTCGACGGAGGTGATCGGTGCCTGCTAAGCCATGCACCTTGCCATACACGACGAGCTCCGCATCAAAGGTGGTCTGGGGCTCGAATCCCAACACGCGCACCTCGACCTGATATGAGCCCTTGAGGGGCACAGGAGCTCCCTGGGAGTTGGGCACAGTGAAAAGCCCGACGGAGACCGGCAGATCTCCGATCAAGCGGCGGATCCGACGAGCCAGCGCTTCATCCTGGTCGAACCGGAAACTCCCGCTCGGTCGAGCGCTGAACTCTCCAATCAAAATCTCCCGATGGTCCGGCGTGCGCCAGAGGATGGAGACGAAGGGGGGCTTGGAAGGATACGTCGCGTCATAGAACAGATTAATTTCCGATGGGAAATCGTCTGCTCGATATTCAAAGACGTAGAGCAAGGTGATCTGCTTGCCTTCCTGAGTGGGCTTTTCAGCACGGGCGGCTTGGCCGCGTCGGGAGTCCAGGGCAATGGTTTCCGGCAGTTTTTCCCTTCGGAACCAATTGAGCCAAGCTGGCGGGGCCGTGCGGGGCAGGGCGCGCCAGGTTTGCTCACCGGCCCTCCACAGTTCGATGGCCTGCGAATATGGCATGGTAATCACGGTATAGATGGAGACCAGCACCAGAAGGCCAATGATGACCAGCCCGAGAAGCGCGGAGGGATAATATCGGAGCTGATGGAGTGCATCTCGCAGGCCCTGCACCTCAATTTCCTCCCAGTGCCGGTGCTTTCATCTCGATCTGGGGATCGGATTGAGATCAGGCTTGTCCGCCTTCCCCGATTCGAACGCGTGGATCTAGGATGGCGTAGATGATATCGAGAACGAACACGGTGATCGCTAGAAGATAGGCAAAGATCACTGTAGCTCCCACGATCACAGGAGTGTCGAATAGCCCAATCGCCTGATAGAGCGTGCGGCCCATTCCGGGCCAATTAAAAACGGACTCTAGGATCGGCGCACCCATCCACAAGCTGATCACCGTGAGCATAAAGTTGGTCATGATCGGCGGCAGCGTTGGCCTTAGGATGTAACGATATTCGATTGCTCGCCCGCTTAATCCCTTTGCCTTTGCCAACTCCACGTAGTCCTCGCTGGAGTAGATCAAGAAGAATGTCCGCCAAGAATAAACGCTGATGAAGATCGAGCTGATGAAGAGGGCAGAGACGGGGAGGATCATGTGCTTGAGCACGCCGAGGGCATATTCCGGGAAGGTGGGCGGAGGAGGGGCGTCCACTAATCCCCCGAAGGGAAGGAGGCGAAGCCAACCTGCGAAGATCACAATCAGGAAAAGCCCATAGAACCAGGGTGGGGCTGCGGATAGAGGGGAAAGCACCACGAAGGCTCGATCTAGCCAGCTTCCATAGTTACGAGATAGCATCAAGGCGATCATAACGCTGAAAAAGAAGATCAACAGATCCGCTGTTGCGAACAGGAGGATCGTAGTCGGTAGACGTTCGATGAGAATCCATTGAACTTGTCGGGATCCAGAATCGCTGCTCATCAGCTGAGCGAAGCCCAAGCGCAAGGTCAGTGCGTTCTGGAGGAAATAAGCGCTTCGCACCAGAAAGGGTTGATCCAGCCCTAGCCGTCGCTCCTCCAGGCGAGCTTGCTCCTCGATGATGCGCAGTCGATCTTCCGGGCTATGCATACGCATTGCCGGATCGTTTATCACCCGGATCGCGATCTCCTCGCGGATCTCCGCTTTGCGGATCTGATCTACATATCCGCCCATGTTCGCGATCAGGATGGTCATATAGACTCCGACAACCACGGTGATCAGCAGTGTGAAACCTCGGATCACCGTGTATCGGGCCAACTGAATCAAAGTCGTTTGCGCCCATGAGGCTCGAAGGAATTTGCGGAGCTCTGCCAACCCAACGGTAGAAATGCTCATCCCAATTTCCTTTCCAATCCGAAGAAAGGATCATCAAATGGCAAATCCGCTCTATTGGTCGGGGACGCCCTATGATCGAAGTCTCCGAAGGGCTGGAAAGTGCCTTCCTCAAATGGGCAGGATGGCCCGGGCTAACCTCATTGCCGTGATCGGTAGCATATGTTGGCGAATAGCACGGAGGATGATCCTCCGGAGACAAGCAAGGATCCTCAGATTTGATGCGGGAGCAGAAATGTGGTCGGAGGCTGCGTTTTCGCTCCTCAAGTCTGAACGGGAACTCTTCAGCCGTGCAATGGTGCTGAGGGAACGGGGCCATTCAGGGACGGCCCCGCTCCCTTAGGGGGATAACCTCATGAACCCGATCAAGGAGCGGGGGCGTTGCCACGGATAGAAAGAGGCAAGCTCCGCCTATCCGCCTCGATTCCCCACCGCGTCCTTACGGACCTACTACCGCCAGCTCGCGGGCGGCCAGCGCGGGCACGCTAACCAGCTTTGAGATGGCCGCCACCTCCAGCTTTACGGTGCCCGTGGGGAACCGGCCCGTTATATCGCCCGTAAGGACAACCCGATAGCGGCCCTCTGCCGTGAACTGGGCTGGCCCACTGGTCAAAAGATTCCCCTGAGGATCGAAGACCAGGAATTTGACCTCTTGTAGCTCGGCAGCCGGATATGGCTGATCTTCGAAGGTGATGAACACGTCAAATATTGCTTCCTGACCTCGGGAGATCTGGCTAGGCCCTTCCACTTCCACGGCAGCGATCTTGGGCTTCGCAAACCGAGCCCACTTGTCTGCGGGATCGGGATAGCCTTCGTAGCGCCTCAGGGTCAGGATTTTGGCCGTTGGGTCGACCTGTGCCAGGATGTAGGGGCCGGTGCCCACCCAGAAATGCTTATATTGGTCATACCATTTCGCCAGGTTGGCGTAACGGCTGGCCGCCTCATCGGCTGTCACATACTTGCCCATCGTAGGTTCGTAGGGGATGAACTTCTGGCTTTGCGCCTGATCAAGATACTTCTTTAGGATGGGCAGGCTAGGCCCAGATACAAAAGACATCCACTCCACTTTCAGTTGCTCGGCCTTGTTGCTCGAGAACGCTAGCTCTTTATTCGAGTCCGCTAGATATCCAAGGGCCAGAGCGTGCCAAGGCAATTGCCCGTACGCATAATACGGCCACCAGGTCGCGACGAGATTCTCCGCATCCAGGGTGAACAGATCCTCATAGGTTTCGATGACCAGAGGGTCGGTGGAGACAATTCGCACTCCTTTGAAATGCTGCAGAAAGTTATCCACGGTTGGCTTTATGGCCTCGTCAAAGATGGGGCTGCCCTCCTTCCCAGGGTCAAACGTCATGATCATCAACATCACGAAATCCCCCACAGTCAGGGGGCTTCCATCGTGCCAGCGCACTTTCTGGAAGAGATCCCTGGGGTAATAAACAGTGACCTTTACTCGGGCGGTGACCGTCTGGTTGAACTTCTCCCCAGCCGTAATGAAGCGCTGGTTGACTGGATCCCAGTCGACCCAGGCATCGGATGGAACCTCGATCCGGTCTGCGAACTGCAGATCGACCCAATCCAGGGTCTTGATCACCGGCAGGCCTCGCTGAACCACCACCTGGGCCCGCTCGACGCGGTTGGGGAGATTTAACCCCGTGTATGGATCGGGGATGACGGCGTATTCTCCCAGGCCCCGCTGGATCACAGTGTCAGATGACCAGTTGGAGCCGGCGATCGGATTCCAAGGTTGGACGAGCACATCCGGCTGTCCCCAACGAACCCGACCGCCTGCCTGATCCTTAAAGCGTAGGGTAAAGGGCCAGAGCGGCGTGCCCTCCACACCTCCGGCCAGATCCGCGGCCACCTCCAGCCTAGATAAGTGTGGGGTGAACTTCTGGGCATCCACCAGCCAGACCCGGACCGAATCCTGGAGGGCAAGCTCCATTGCTCGGGTAAACAGTTGTCCTCGCTCTTCCATCGTAGAGAACTGGTTGTTCGCCAGCTTTTGAGCGATCTCGAAGAACTCGGGCGTGGGCGTATAAGCCTGCCATAGCCGAGCAGGCTGTCCAAGCTTTGTATAGTAAAAGGCGAAGTTCAAACCAGAATCCCGTTCTACCGCCGTAGTGAGCCAGCCGCCCGTGTAGAGATGCCACTTGCCCTCCGCTGGATCGGATTGAATCCAGATAGGGGCGGCCTCGATCCGGTTTTTATACTGACGATCCACGGTGAAGCCCAGCTTCTCCAACTGGGTGGCGACGTAGTCGCCGATTTGTATCCGCTCGTCATCGTTCCGGATGATAAAGATCAGCGTAATCGGCTGGCCCTTGTAGGTCCACTTCCCATCTGCCCCCTGCTGAGCGCCCAACTCGGTCAGTCGCTTGGAGATTACCTCTCGAGCCCGGTCGAGATTATAAGCGTATTTGGTCTCTAGGGGCCGGATTGTATCCAGATAGCGAATGTAATCCGGAAAGGCGGAAACCACGGGCAGGATCTTAGAGGTGGCTAAGCCGCCGAAGATTTCCTGGACGATGAAATTGCGATCCACCGCCCAGTTCATCGCCTCCCGGATTT
This sequence comes from Thermoflexus sp., assembly GCA_025057635.1. Lineage (GTDB taxonomy): Bacteria > Chloroflexota > Anaerolineae > Thermoflexales > Thermoflexaceae > Thermoflexus. The sequence continues at coordinate 10,540 of JANXBD010000013.1, forward strand.
GGGGATCCCCGAAAGGATTCAGACGGCCGTCCTGAAAGTTCAACACCGGGTTGAACGTCAGCTCATACGAAACTCCGAAGGCGGCAGAGTAAGTTAATTCTGGATCCGCCTGGATGCGTCGAAATCGCTCCGGCCCGCCCACGCCATGTGCGAAGATATCGATATCCCGTGAGAGCAGGCGGGCGATCCCTTGCTCATCATTTTCCAAGGCCAAAACGACTATTTCATCCGGCCGGGCGCCGGCGCGTGTCGCAGGTCGGCAGGCGCCCAGAAAGAGGGCCAAGGCTATCCCAAGCGAAAGTATAGCGAATATCCGCTTCATCTCTTCTCCTCCTTTCTTTGAAGGGCTCAAAAGAGAATGAACATGCACTCCTTGCACCGGAGATGCGGATAACCCTGCTCAAAGCATGCGGGGTCTTTCCTCTTGAGCCGCTTGAAAACGGGAAGCAAAGATCGGGGTGAATTGAAGATATGGCCTTCTTGTTCCCAAAAGCCAGCCCTTTAGCAGAGTGAACGGGGAGGATCCTAGCACTCCCGAGGTTGCCGGGCCTATCCTCCAGAAGTAGAGATTTCCCTCATCTCACTAGCGGTGCACATTATAATTGCTTCGACCATTATGGGCAAACTATGCGTCCATCCTTATTCCAAATCTTGTGAGTTGTTCTGCGAGCGTGGATGCCGAAGGGAATCCTAGAACGTGTGGTTGGCGCGCTGGAAGCTTGCGGTCATGCATCGTCTTGCATTTCGGGAACTTTCGTAATCATATCATAATCATGGCGATGTCTCCTGGATGGGACTAACAGCCGGAGCGCTTCGCTGAATGGATATATTGCAGCAGTTATGGGCCTGGCTGGCAGACCCGAACGTGGCGTATCTTCTGCTGGTGGGTGGGATCCTAGCGGCTGTCGCCGCCTGGAGCATTCCGGGTACCGGGCTTGGGGAGGGCCTGGCCATATTGATGTTGGGCCTGGCCTTGATCGGCTTATTGCGCCTGTCGATCAGCATGGCAGGCCTCTTGCTGATCCTGCTGGGCGCCCTCATGCTCCTATCGGAGCTCTATTTCCAGAGCGGCGGATATCTCGGACTATCCGGAGCCATAGCTATAGGCATAGGCGGGATGTTCCTGCTTCCTCTAGGCACCGGACGACAGATCGCTCCGGTGGTTCTGATCGGAGCCACCATAACGGCGGCTGCGGCTTCGCTTGGTCTGGCTTTCCTAATTCGGGAGCTCGGGCATCGCCCTCCACTTCAGGCGATGGAGCATCTGATTGGGGCAGAGGGGGTTGCACAGACTGATCTGGATCCTGAGGGGACTGTCTGGGTACGGGGAGAAACCTGGACGGCGCAGGCGGTCGAGGGAAGGATCACCGCTGGAGAACGGGTTCGGGTGTTGGCGGTTCGCGGCTTGCGACTCCAAGTGACCCGTGAGGAACAGCCCTCCTCATCTTCACCTGCGCCGGCTCGGGAAGCCTCCTATCCTCCATCCACATCCGCGGGCTCAGCGACCCTAGGCAGCGGCATGGCCCTCCTTCTCGCTGTTCACTGGATCGGCTTTCTGATCTCCGGCTTGCCTATCGGAGATTTATCCCCTCAAGCCAAGTCCTCTCTCGCTATTCCCCATCGGCTCTCTGAGGAGCTTGCGGCCCGCTCCGTCGTCAAACAGGTGGTGGCTGGGATCCTGGTAGCATTAGGATGGATGGCTCTGGGCTTGCTTCTGGTCTTACTGCTGATCAGGCCTCGAGGTTCTCAGCGGATTTTGAAGGCCGTTATGTTCGGCGTGCTGGGTTTCATGCTCTTTTTCTGCTTACGCCTCTTGACCGCCTCTCTGATTGGGCCAATTGCTCCTTGGATCCTTGCGCTTTTGGTAGGGCTTGCTTTTGGTCTAGCGTTCTGGTGGTCTCGTCGACCAGGATGGCTAGCGTCAACCCTGATGGGGTTACTGATCTGTGGTTCAGCTGCAGCTTATTTGGGTCACCTCTGGACGCCCATGGCAGCAGCCGGGCTGTTGCTTGGGATGATGTTTTACGACGCGCTAAGTGTGTATGTGTTCAGGCATATGCAACGGCTGGCGGAGTGGGCCATCGAGGAGCGCATTCCGATGATGTTTCTCATCCCTCTTGGTTTTCCCTTTTCTAGATCGAGGGGGCCCCTCTTACTCCTGGGATTCGGAGATGTGGTGCTACCGGCGATTCTAACCTTTTCGGCCCTTCGGGCCCATCCTACGCCATGGCCAGCCGTGGGAGCGCTTCTTGGCATCCTAATAGGATACGCGGTCATGGCCAGCCGCTTTCTAATCAGAGGGGAAAGCCACGCGGGTCTGCCTTTCCTCGCTGGAGGGGCCTTTCTGGGTTATGGGCTAGGAAGCGCGTTGGAGTGGGCCTTCGGATAACCCCTCAGGAGCTGCCTTTAGAGTTCAGCATACCGGGTCTGAGCCTTCAATTCTCAGCTGATCATTTGGGTGATCGCAGCCTAATTGCATAATCGATGGATCTGTGGTAGGATACCTCTCGCTTTGCGCCTTTCCGCTCCTGCCTCCAGCAGGGGCAATCCCAAGGGAAGGAGGACATTCTCGTGTTGATTCAGTCAATGCCTCGGATTCGGCCTTACGAGTTAATGGTCGTTCTAGATCCAGATTTGGCTCCCGAGCAGCAGGATCAGATCGTCGAGCGTATCAAAACTGTGATCACTTCGAATGGCGGGCAGATCCAGGAAATGATCCCTTGGGGCCGTCGCCGTTTTTGCTATCCGATCCGACGGAGGATGGAGGGCCAGTATGTTCTGATGCGGGCGGAGATGCCCGCCCATGCAGTTGCTCCTCTGGAGCGGGCCTTGCGGATCACTGAAGAAATCCTGCGCTATCTTCTAGTTCGTCTGGACGAAGAGTGAGGAATATCATATACGCATGGAGATGCGGAGGGTGGAGTCCAGCGATGCGTGGGTTGAATAAAGTGATCATTATCGGACAGGTCGGACGGGATCCGGAGATGCGTTTCACTACCAACGGGCGCTCGGTGACCACATTCCCGGTGGCCACCAGCCGGATCTGGATCGCTAGCAATGGGGATCGGCGGGAGGAGACGGAGTGGTTTAATGTCGTCGCATGGGGTGGGCTGGCCGAGGTCTGCAAACAGCGCCTCCGAAAGGGAATGTATGTGTATGTGGAGGGTCGGCTACAGACCCGGGGCTGGGAAGATGCTGAAGGGCGCCGACATTATCGGACTGAGCTGGTGGCCAATCAAATGATCTTCCTGGGTGAAGGTCGCGCCCCGATTCAGACGTTTGGGGAAGAAGAAGAAACATCAGCCGAAGAGGAGACCTCCGAAGAGTTTCCCTTCGGATGAGATTCAGCATCGCATATTCATAGATTCGGAGGCTAGCCTTGGCGGAAGAGAGGAATGCGATTGAAATCCCAGCGTCGGAAGCTGTGGAGGCTGCTACAGAGGGGACAGTCTCCACGGGAATGTCTCAGGCTGCCCCTGCGAAGGCCGCTCCGGTGCGCCGTTATGTGCAGCCGCCTCGTCTATGTTATTTCTGCGTGGAGCGCGTGACGATTGACTATAAAAACATCGACCTCCTGCGCCGGTTCGTGAACGAGCGGGCGCGCATCAAGCCGCGTCGTCAGACCGGCACGTGTGCGAAGTGCCAGCGGCGCCTCTCCGTGGCCATCAAGCGGGCGCGTCATCTAGGGCTCCTCCCCTTCACGGCAGAACATGTGCGCAAGTATGGCTGGGGAGGCGTCTAAGCCTTCCCAACCCCATCGTTTTTTCATCCTGGGGTGTTGGGACGAGGCCTATGCCATGAAGACGGGGCGCAGAGTATGCGCCCCGTCTCTTTATCTGCGCTGATTGAATCTATTCGCTACGCCGAGATGGGATAATTCGTTTTGAATGGGAAGCCCGAAACCTGAAGGGCCAAGCCCTGCCGGAGAGCCTGCAAGGACAAAGGTCCGCTATCTGATTCCAAGAAGAAATCGTTGGAAGCTCTCGTTGACCCTGGAGGGTCAATCCAACTAACTTCGAGGGAAGACCCTGGCATGGCTCGTCAATCGACCCCGATGAATCGTAAGACCCTCTCCCGAGCGGAGCGAGAAGCTCGGATCCAGCGCTGGATCTTGCTGGCCACTGCGGGGGTGGTGGTGCTGGTGATCCTGATTCTCTCTGGTGGGTTCTTCTATGAGCAGGTGATCTGGCCGGATCAGCCGGTCGCCTCCGTGGATGGCCGGCCGATTCGAACCCGGGAGTTCCAAAAGCGGTTCCGGTTTGCTTATGACTCGCTAAGGCAACAGGTGGATTTCCTGGAGCGGCAGATCGCAGCTCTGGATCCGAATGACCCGAATCAGTCCTCTATCGCTGATTTATATCGACAACAGATCCTTCAGATCAACAGGCAATTCGACGATCCCGCCTTGCTAGGTCGGGCCATTCTTCAACGGATGATTGATGAACAGTTAATCCGAACAGAAGCGGAGCGGCGTGGGATCCAGATTCCTCCAGCAACAGTCGACCGGGAGATCGAGCAGCGCTTTGGCTTCATTCGAGAGACCCCGACTCCCCTCGGATCACCCACGCCGACCGTCACACCGGGCACTGGGACGCCCCTGCCGACCCCTTTCCCAACGCCCACGCCGATGTCTGAAGCCAGTTTCCGGGCCCTGTATGCGGCTCAACTCCAACGGTGGGAAGGGGAGCTGGGATTCACTGAATCGGATTATCGGGCCATGATCGAGGCGGAGCTGCTGGAACAGGCATTGCGGGAAGCATTCGCCCAGGAGGTGCTCACCCGTGAAGAACATGTGGATGTTCGCTTGATCACCGCGGAGACGTTGGATTTGGCAAATGATCTCTATCGTCAGATTCAGACTGAGGGGTTTGAGAAGGTGTTCGGGGAAGTTCAAGCGGGGAAGGTGGTCAGCGCCACCGCTCAGAATCTGGGCTGGACGCCATTAGGCGGCTTGAGCCCCGTGTATGGGGATGAGCTGGAGCGGATCGTTTTCGCCACTCCTGTTCTATCTGTGACATCAGTGATCACATCGCCGCTGGGGTATCACATCATCTGGGTGGCGGGTCGGGAGGATCGGGAGCTGGCACCTCCTTACCTGCGGGTTCGCCAACAGCAAGCGTTTGAGGACTGGCTCCAAAGGCAACGAACCGATCCGAACCGCGTGCGGTATTTCGATTGGCAGAATCGGATTCCACGTGCTGCCCTGATGCCTTCGGCCCGTCGTTGAGGGCGCATACGCGAGCGAGGTCGGTGCCTCGCGGAAGCGGCGAGGAGCGTTCTGGGCCTTCGCTCAGGTGCCCTCTAAGGGCATGAGTAAAAGCACCGGTAAGCTGAGCTCCAGCGCTCCAGCCGGTATGGCATATACGGATAAGGGTGCAAACCCGATCCTTCCAACCTCCCAGAAGTCTGGGCACGACTTGCGCGATGGGATGTTGAGACAGCCCTCTTTGCACTTAGCGGTTCACAGGAAGGAAGTCATCTATGGGAGCACCTGCGACAGCGACAGCTGTGCACGTGCCATCTTTAGAGAGGATAACTCGCAGGGTCACCGGAACGGCCGACCGACTACGCCGTTCCACCTGGATTCGGGCTTGCAGGATGGGTGGATCCCCTTCCTGCCAGGCGATCTCCCGAATGCGTCCGGAGATGCTTCCCTTGCTCTGATTCTGCGCCTGATCGATGAGGCGCTCGAGCGTGGCACGCAAAGTATCGACTGCGGAGCCCGGCGATCCGAACGCGCTGATGAGCTCACGCACTTCAAAGGGCGTGTAGAGCATCATCAAAATCTGCTCGCCTCGCCAGGCGATCACGCGGATCTCGGTGTCCGTTGCCAGCGCTCGCAGAAGGTATCCGATGTCGTCTTCCCATTCCTGGAGTCGCCGCTGGGCGTCTTCGCCTTCTGCTTTGCTCCAGAACAGCGGCACTCTGTAGGCGAGGCAGACGTCCCTGTCTGCGGATCCTGTCCCTCGTCGGCCACCGACAGACTGAGAATACAGCACTCCCAGTCCCGCTCCGAGCGCGACTAAAGCGCACGCCACTGGGAGCGCAATTAAAAGCCCGATCCAAATTCGTTGTCTACTTTTGATCATCGTTACCTCCGGTCTGTTGAAGATTCGGAATCAGGAGCCGCGCCTGCAGTCCGTGTTGCGCTTGGCTATTTCGCCTACCCGGCATCAGCGGTGCGTGAACGTTGATATTTGTGAATCACTCGGTTCGCATGCTGAGGATCCCATCAGGAAGAGGGCAGCGGCATCCCTTCGGGACGGAAAGCTCATTCCTTAAGTGATATATCTACACACCTACCGCGCGCCGGCCTGGTGGGCCGCTGCCCAAGCGGCAGGTGTAAGGTCTGCTATAAGCCACCACCAGCCACGCTTCTGCCTCCAAGGCACAGGCGAAGATAGTTGCCCAACATACCACCCGCTCGATGTCCTCTATCCTCCTTAGCTAGGAGATCTCCACCGCTAGGTAGATTTTACGATCTTTCTGGCGGTGGAATCCCCTCTACCGGCAAGTCCAGCTGGATGGTGTCTTCCACTTTTTCTTTGCCGATCCACCAGCCAGCGGATAACCTTGTTCAGCTCGGCGAAGCGGCGGTCGGTTCCCTAGCGGATCAGGTTTTCAAATCACGCACCGTAAAGGCCATATCAAACATCTCCTCTCATGAGGATTCTATCATAGAGTTGGGGCAGAAACGAGGCGGGTTGGGTTCACAAACTATCCATGCGGGCTTCATGATTCTTTCGTCGGATGCTACGGGAATGGCCATCCTTAGTGCACGCCGGTTAGACCCCTTCGTGCTTGCTGCTACTCGAGATCTGGGGCCTGCTCAAATTCAGAAGAGGCGTTGGTGAAGCTGTCAGTCGGAGGCCAGTGATCCGACAGGAGGCTTTTAAGAGCACTTGCTTCAATCCTTGATGGATAGTGCAGGCCTCTCATCTCGACGATCTCCCGAAGCGCTGCCTGGCAGGGATCGCAGGCGCTCGATCCGTGGAAGGACAGCGTAGATGGATCTCGCTCTCGTGAGAACCCGAACCGTGTGATAGCGCCTTCAAAATAGACGGTTGGTAGCTCGTCGCCTGGGGATAGACACGTCCATAGACACGTCCGGGCGTATCAAGCGTGTTTGAGCCATCACCAGCTCGTATGGGGTCTGTAGCGGCGGGACCGGTGACGATTGGAGGATCGTTCTCTTGTGCAAATCGGCCGAGTAAGTTAAGTTTCTGAATCGCATGCCCTAATTCTCAAATAGCCGATCGCCCCCTTGGTTTGATGCCCAGGCGCCGGGCGGCTTCCTCCAGGGTGAGAAGGCGGGTGATCACGGTCATTGCCGTCGCTCCCCTGCATCCAGCCGCTTACTTTCAGGGATTCGCAATAAAGGACCAGTCGATATCGATCGGCTTTCCAAGCGACACGACCTCAAACCCGATCTCATATTTGATCGTTGCCGCTTTCCCCTCCACTTTCCCGCTCAGCTGGCCGGCGGCCTCGTATTTCAGCGGCACGTCCCCTTCGAGATCCACATACGCCCTCTCCGTCGCGCGGCCTTCTAGCTGGTCCGCAAATAAGAAGGTGGAAACGCCTGTCTGCCTTTCATAGACCCGTGCCAGTCTTCCCGAAATCCGAACCAGCTTCCTCCAGGGCTTGTATTCCACCTCATCGTCCAGATCGAAGTGGGTTGGGAATATGAAGTCCCTAAATACACCCCTGACGCCGTTGATGCTGTTGATCACCTCGATGGGAGCAGCGGCAGGCCCTGGGGGAAGATCAGGGTCGCGAGCTCCTGGATCGGCCGGGCGTAGGCCACGCCGGTCAGGATCGTCAGGGGGATCAGCAGAGCGATCGCCAGCAGCGTGGCCAGAGACAGCAAACGGGCGCGTCGTCCCCGCTCGATCGCCGCCTCCTGATCCAGGGCGACGATCTCCTCCGGGCTGGCCGTCACCACGTGCGACAGGTGGCGGGTGAACACCGTGCGCTCGGCGATGCGCTTTTTGTCGGAGGCGAACTCGCGCTTGAATTTGTGGGGCTTTCGATAGCTCTGGGGGATGATGATCAGGCCCACCAGCTTGCCGTCCACCAGGCCCTGCCAGTAGCGGAACACAACGGGGGGCTGACAGTATAGATCCGCAGCGTCCTTGAGCTGTCGGGCGGTCAGAGGGCTCTTCATCCCCACGACCGTGCCGTCGTCGTCCACGCCGATGAGGAGATAGCTGGTTTTGCCCACGCTTTTCATAATGTTGGCGAGGGACATCAGATCCTTGCAGAACTCTGCCTGTCCCTCCCGGATGGAGAGATCCAGCTCCCGCTTGAATTCAAGGGTGGGGCCTTCCCCCTGGGCGATGAGCCCTTTGATGAATCTTGCGTTCATGTCTGACCCTCGCGAGGCGTGTCCGCGGGCGGTTTTCGGATGCGGATGCCAAAACGCCCCGGGCCGAAAGCCTCGACCCGGGGCGTTGAAGCGAGGAGGCGGCGGTGGGAATCGAACCCACGTCCGGGGTTTTGCAGACCCCTGCCTGAGCCACTCGGCTACGCCGCCAGAGCGGGCGACGGGACTCGAACCCGCGACCTCCTCCATGGCAGGGAGGCGCTCCACCGTCTGAGCTACGCCCGCCTGCAGTGCCGAGAGGCGGAATCGAACCGCCGACCCCCCGGTTTTCAGCCGGGTGCTCTACCAACTGAGCTATCTCGGCAATCCACTTTAATATCTAACATGGCCGGAAGGGTTTGTCAAGCCCATCAGCCCGAGCCTCACCCCTATACTTCCCCCACCACGTCCGCCAGCGGCCGGCCTTTCGGTTCGTAAGGCAGTGATAAGGCCGCCAGCCCTGAGATCCCATACGCGGCCGCGAAGACCGTTAGGGCCAGCGGCATGGAGACCCCCAGCAGGTATCCCCCGAGGGTGGGCGCGAGCGCCCCAGCGATCCGGGTCATCCCGCTGGCTGCGCCCATCCCGGTCGTGCGCAGCTGGGTGGGATACGCCTCCGGCGTATACGCGTAGAGAGCCCCCCAGGCTCCCAGGGCGAAGAACGACATCCAGATCGCTGCCGCCACATAGGCGGGCAGGGAGACCGCCGCCGCGAACAGATAGGTGAAGACCCCACTGGCGATCAGATACAGCCCTAGGGTCATCCGCCGACCGATCCGCTCCACCAGGTAGGCGGCCGAGAAATAGCCCGGAAGCTGGGCTAGGGTCAGAAGGAAGATGTATTCATAGGAGCGAAGGAAGGTCAGTCCACGCTGCACGAACAGGCTGGGCAGCCAGGTGAAGACCCCATAGTAGCCCAGGGAGATCCCAAACCAGATCAACCATAGCAGCGCCGTCGTTCGGGTGTAAGGACGGCGCCACAAGTCCCTCACCGTGACACGAGGTGCCGATGGCGCAACCAGGCGGATTCCTTCCGGAAGCGAGGCGCCGTTCTCCCGGGCAACCTGAGCCAGAACAGCGCGGGCCTCTTCCTCGCGGCCGTGGACCAGGAGGAAGCGTGGGGACTCCGGGACATATCGACGGATCCAGAAAACGATGAGGCCCGGCAGGGCGGAGATTGCCAGGAGAGGCCGCCATCCCACCTGCGGCACGATCAGCCAGGCCAGCCCTGCCGCCATCAGTGCTCCCAGCGCCCAGAAGGCCTCCAGATAAACCAGGTAACGTCCTCGCTTCTGGCGCGGCAGATACTCCGCGAAGATCGCATAGTCCACCGGCAACGTGCCGCCCACGCCGAAGCCGGTCAGCGCTCGCAGGAGGATCAAGGTTGCGAAGTTCGGCGAGAAGGCGGAGAGCAAGCCGAAGCCGGAGTCGATCAGCACTGTCAGGATGAAGCCAAGCTTGCGACCGATGCGATCGGAAAGCGTCCCCCAGAACCAGGCCCCGGCCAGCATCCCCAGGAAGATGGCCGTGCCCAGCAGGCCCGCCTGGGCTGTCGTCAGCCCCCACTCCTGCCGGATGGCCGGCAGCGCAAAGGAGATCAGCAGGACCTCCATCGCATCCGCCGCCCATCCAGCGCCGCAGATCGCCATCAGCTTGTATTGAAACCGGCCCAGGCCCACCCGATCGATAGCTTCCTCGAAGGTCAGCGTTAAGGTCGCCATGGAAGTTTCCTCTGAGTTTGATTTTGAAACTAGGGATGAGGTATTACTTCGCCTGAAGTGCAGCGTTAACGGCCTCACCCACCAGCAAATGCCTCCGAGTTGACGACAGCATAGTCCCACATAGGGACAACATTGTAACATCCTCAGAGGGTTGAGCCACCCGGAGCAACCCCGCCCGCCTCGTCTTATTCCACCAGATAGCCTCGTTGCCGTAGCGCCTCCCGCGCCCGTTTCAAGATCTCCGGATTCCGCGCCTCTAGGGTGTGGAGATGCAAACCGTCAGTCAGCTCGCTCAGCAGCCGAGCCCCTGTGCGCCGCAGAGCTTCCATAAACTGACGGATATCCTCCCGAGAAGCGATGTGCAGGCTTCCCCGCAACTCTCCGTAAATTGGGTGCTCCACGATCACATCCACCACTTCAACTCCCAGATCCACCAGGAGCGTCAGCTCATCCTCCGTCTGATCGGGGGTATGACGGACGGCGACCAGCATCCGGTGGGCTGGACGGGCGCTGGGGAGGCAGTAGCCTCGGGGCGTCGCTAGGATCTCCACTCCCGCCACTCGCAGCACGGCGATGTCCTGAACGATGACCTGCCGGCTGATTCCCAAGCGCTGGGCCAGCTCCGAACCGGTGAGCGGCCGGCCGGCCGTTCGCAGAAGCTCTAGGATCTGGGCGCGGCGCGCCTCGGGTCCCGCCGTGCGTTCAATCGACTTTCCGGGCACCGCCATGGTGCTTTCCCTCAGGCTGCCACTGGAGCACGCGTCCGAATCGCATCCACGGTGGTGAGGATGCCCCGGAACAGAAATGCTGTCTGGCGGTTGGCTGCCTCCATATCAAAGGGATGGAGGGCTGAAGTCGCGTCCACCGGAATGATCACGTTGAACCAGCGCAGGGCCGCGCTGGCCGCTGTGTAATGCACGCAGATGCTGGCTACTGTGCCGCAGATCACCAGATCTTGGATATTCCGCAGGCGCAGTTCGTGCTCTAGGGGGGTGCCGTAGAAGGCATCATAGCGCCGCTTCGGAAGGACCAGTTCCCCTTCCTGAGGCTTCAGTTCCTCCACGATCTCCCACCCCCAGGTGCCCGCTAAGCAGTGCTCTCCCCAGATCGGGAACTCCGGGTCCCCCGGGTAGTGGGTGTCCTGGGTGAAGACCACAAACATCCCACTGGAGCGGGCCAGATCTAGGAGCTGGCGGATCTTCGGGATCGTGGCCGGGGCATCTGGAACGAAGAGCTTGCCCTGGGGATGAACAAAGTCATTCTGCATGTCCACGACAATCAGCGCCGAGGTTCGAGGATCGATCTCCACAGCCGACGCTAAGGAATACTCGGGTGCTTCTACTGTCCGCGTCATGGAAACCTCCTGTATAGACAGATGACAAATTTATTGTCAAGACAGATTATACTCCCTGAAAGGTTAGCTGTCCATCCCTTTTAGTAGTAAGGAGGGATAGGCCCTATTTCATCGCGGACTCATGGTCATGCTGTAGATTTATTCGGCGGGGCCGCTCTCGGAGTCTTCTGGCGAGGAAGCAAGTCGGGGTTTTATGCGGACATTCCCTTTGTGAATTCTGTAGCGAAGCTCATATGCCACGTGAGGTGAATTGGCCTTCAGTCCCCATCCCCAGCAGGGGGAGCCGGTTCTCCAAGGCGAATCCGCTTATCGGATTTCGAATCAGATAGAACACCCGCGCAGGCGCAAGCTTCTATTTCCTGCGTCTTAATGTGCGGGGAAGAATGAGCTCGTAAGGCCCCTGTCGGTTTATTGATTCATTTGGTACCATTCCCATGCGCACCGGATGGCCTCCCGAACGGGGATCTCGGGGCGGTAACCCAGCTCAGCTTCCGCCTTACGACCATCACACCAAATGAAATGAGCGCTCAGCCACAACTGATCTGCCCCAATCGGCAATGAGACGCCAGTTCTGCTTGCGATGCGAGCCAGCGCGGCTAGCCCCTTCACAACAGGGACGGGCAGCACCCAACGAGGAACGGGAACTCCGACAATTTGTGCAATCTGCTCGGCGAGCTCCTGATAGGTTAGATTCTCTCCCCCCAAGATATAACGCTCGCCGGGTCGTCCGCGCTCCAGGGCCAGGAGATGTCCCCGCGCTACGTCCTCTACAGCTACCACGTTCACTCCGCCTGGCGGGAGAGCCGGCACTCGTCTCCGGGCCATCTCCAGAATCAGGCTCCCGGAGATGCGATGAATATCCCGAGGGCCCAGGATCACGGAGGGGTTCACGATCACGACCTCTAAGCCCCGTTCCACGAAGATCCGAGCGATCGCTTCCGCCATGGCCTTGCTGTATCCATAGAGGAAACGGGCGGGGGACAGATTGAAGGGATGGTCTTCGGTAAGCAGTGTGCCGGGCCTGGGCACTCCAAGCGCCGCCAGGGAGCTGGTCAGGATGACTCGTTGGATTGCCAGCTCTTGGGCAGCGGCCAGAATATTCCGCGTGCCTTCGATGTTCACTCGGAGGATCTGTTCCGCCGGGTTGCGCCAGTAGGCGGAGATCGCAGCGGTGTGGAAGACGACATCGCATCCCACCATCGCCGCTCTTAGGCTGTCGGGATTCAACACGTCTCCGATGGCATGTTCCACTTCGATATCTGTGATTGCCCCCAAGGGCGATGTAGCGCGGCGGAGGATCCGAACAGCCCAACCCTGTTTTCGTAGATAAGCGGCCAGGTTGGCCCCTAGAAACCCAGTGCCTCCTGTGATCAGCGCGCGCATGGAGGTTCGGCCTGATTTGGAAACGTGAATGTTGTGTAGTGATCGAGGGATTGCCTTTAGATTCTAACAGAGATCTTGAGATCCTCTAGCGATGCGGCTCCGAATCGTTGGGCTATTCCTAAGCAGCCTGCCGTTGCCAGGGCGGATTACGTGTCCTTGCGAATGCTGCGTTGTAGGCTGAATTCGTTTAAAATTGAGTAGGATCTAAAGTGTGCGGGCCGGTGGCGGAATCGGCAGACGCGGCAGACTTAAAATCTGCTGCCCCAAAGGGGCGTGCGGGTTCGAGTCCCGCCCGGCCCATTCTACGAGGCAGGAACAGAGCCCGAATGCAAGGCTCCTCTCAGTGCCACAGGGTCAAACCGTATGGCCGAGGTTGCTCCGCTTTTGACGGGGGAAGCGTGGGAAGCGGTTCTCGATTTCTTGAGTCATCGCTCGACCATGACCCTGGCAACGGCGGATGAAAGCGGCTGCCCCTATGCGGCCTCCGTTTATTTTGTCCACGATGAAGGGCTGCGGCTTTACTTCCTCTCTTCCCCGGAGAGTCGCCACGCCCGCCATCTCACTGCCCGATCAGAAGTTGCTGTGACCATTCACGGAGAGCCTTGGGACTGGAGAACAATCCAGGGCCTTCAACTCACCGGCACGGCGAATCCGGTGGAGGATCCGGAGGAATGGGAACGGGTGATGATCCGCTATCGGGAGAAGTTTCCCTTCGTTCGGGAGTTACCGCAGGCGCTGGCCCACGCTTTCCTTTATCGGGTAACTCCAAATTGGGTGCGGTGGATCGACAACACGAAGGGGTTCGGTTATCGAGTGGAGTGGCGTCTAGGATGATCTATCTGCGCGTTCTCTTGCGGTTCTTCAAGGCGAACCTGATGACAGCTATGGAGTATCGGGTTGATTTCTTGGCCAACGCGCTGGTGGCTGTAGCCTCTGCCCTCTGGACACTGGCGGCGCTTCATGTGTTCTTCATGCATCGCCCACAGCTGGGCGGCTGGCGCTATCAGGAGGCTCTGATCGTCGCCGGGCTCTTCATCGCCTTTGAGGGCGTGATGGCTGCTCTCTTCCGCCCGAATCTGGAAGAGATCCCGGAAGCTGTTCGTCAGGGCACCCTGGATTTCATACTGCTGCGCCCCTTGGACAGCCAGTTTTTGATCTCCTTCCAGCGGATGCAGGTCTGGCATCTCACGGATATCTTGCTAGGCCTTGGGATCGTTGCATGGGCCCTGGCCCAGTTGGGGTGGCCTCCAGTCGGCCGCTTGCTTCTGTTCGGATTGATGTTGCTCTCCGGCTTAGTGATTTTCTACTCGTTATTGATGATCCTGATTACCTTGGCTTTCTGGTTTGTTGAGGTGGAAAACATCATAGAGTTGATCTATACCTTCTTTGAGGCCGGGCGCTTCCCTGTCACAGCCTTCCCTACGTGGGTACGGATCGTGCTAACCTTTATTGTTCCTATCGCTTTTCTCACCACTGTGCCTGCTCAGGCGATCCTAGGCTGGCTACAGCCCCAGGGGGTCTTGTCGGGCCTTCTGGTCGCTATGGTTCTCCTGATGATCAGCCGTGCCCTCTGGCGTTACGCGCTTCGCCATTATACCAGCGCGGGAGGATAGGCCTCGCCTATGGCGATGCCTGTGGTCGGCCCCTCGGCTATCGTTTTCGCTTGGTCACCACTGTTTGAAAGCCTTCGCATCCCCGCGGAGCACCGCTGTCCATGCAATCCCGCTGCTGATCATGACTGGGTCAGCCGCACGGGAAGATCGCCGGAGCCAACGGACGGTTGTTCTATGGTTCTCTCTCCAGTGGGCGGGGTGCTTTAGATGCTTCTACGAAAGAGACGGCGTGCTGTTCTTTCCAGGTTCTCCTTTCTTGATCTTAGAACTTAACTTAGCTCTCGTGAAGAGGAGAGAGAAGGGGAGTAGAGGATCTCTGGAAAAGCGCTCCGCAGACGTTATACTATCGAAAAGGACAGTGGGAGTGAAAGATTTTGGGCTGCGCCTCTGGGAACGCCAATGCCCTGGGGCGCCTATCAGGGAGACGCATGTCACCCTTTTGACTGGCCTCTTCGAGTAACATCAGGACGCAGATAGTCCGAGCAGGAGCGTTTGGATGCTTCCCTTCGCGGATGAGCGCACTTCGCGGCAGCGGGATCGGCATTTCTGCCGTCGTGAGAAAGTGCTGGGACAGTTTTTCACGCCACCCCAGCTGGCCGCTTGGATGGTGGAGATTGCCCTTCCCTGGATTCCCTGCCGGGAGTCTATGCTGGATCCTGCCTGCGGGGAGGGGGTGTTCCTGAAACCTGCCCGGGCTTATGGGTTCTCCGAGGTCGTGGGGGTTGAGGTCGACCATGAGGTCTTCGCAGAATGTGCTCGCCAGCTGGGAGGGGATTCGGGCGTATCCCTCCGCCACGCCAACGCGCTGGAGCTCCTTCCCGAACTGGAGAGGCGCTTCGATCTGGTGGCGACGAACCCGCCGTTCTCCGCGAAATACGGCCGGGTAAAGGAGAGCCGGCGGCTGGAGCGCTTTGCCCTCGGGGCAGAACGGCGCAGCGAGGCGATGGAGGTGCTGTTCCTGGAGCTCAGCGTGCGGGCGCTGCGGGAAGATGGGGCGCTGGCGATCGTGCTCCCGGAGGGCCTCTTTGCCAATCTGCCCTATCGTCGGGTTCGGGATTGGTTGATCCGCCATGTCACGCCGGTGGCGATCATCAGCCTCTCCCGACAGTTCTTCCCCGCGAAAAGCTGTATTCTGCTCGCCCGCAAGGGAGCCGCCTCTCCTTCCGCTCCGGTGCTTCTCGCCCACGTAGAGGAGGAAGCGGATCTGGCCCAGGTATTCAGGCAGCTGAAAGAAGGCGAGGGGGTTCGCAAACCGATCGGAGAGCTTTTGGAGGATATGGCCCCGTTGCACCATCTGCGCCCTCCCGTCCTTCGGTCTGTTTTCCCGCTCCGCCCTCTGAAGGAGCTATTGAAAGAGATGCGCGGCGGCCATGCCGAATATGGAGCACGACGGAAGTTCGCCGCATCCGGGATTCCCTTCCTCTCCGCCAAGACCGTCACACCGTTCGGGATCGATCTCCGCCGGGATGGGCGGCGGATCGCCCCGGGCAGCCCGATGGATCATCCGGGGGCGCGCGCGCGAACGGGCGATGTGCTGTTCGTGCGGGTCGGGGTCGGGTGCATCGGCCGAGCGGCGGTGGTGCTGGGGGAGGATGAGGAAGGCATTGCGGACGATTACATCTACATTTTGCGCCTGGACTCCAGCCGGATGCTGCCGGAGTTCTTCGCGTGGCTTACGCAGACGGCCCTGTTCCGACAGCAGCTGGAGCGCATCTGGCGGGGGACCGGGACGGTGACGGTGCCTCAGCGGCTGTTGCGGGAGGTCCTGGTGCCGGTGCCGCCCCTTTCCGTCCAGGAAGTCTTCGCCGACGCATATCGCCGCCTTCATCGGCAGCACCGGGAGGGAAGCGCCCTTGCTGAAGATCTGGCGTTCTGGATAGATCGCTTACAGCATCTCTTGGAGCGGGGAGATAATGAAGCAGGGGAAGTTCATTGCCGCAAGATGGGATGCGAACCATCGGAAGATCGTCTGCGAGCTGCCTCTGACTCGGCCGACCGGGAAAGTGCGGGTGAAGCGAAAGGGCCAGCCGATTGCTACTCGTCGGGTTCCTTTGCAAGCGGATGACGAGCTGGAATGGCAGATTTCTTACCAGAATCCTGACGGGGGCCCTGTCGAGCTCGGAGAATGGCTACGATGAGCCTATGAATATGAACTGTTAAGTCGCGAAGATATACGGCAGCTGCACGGTCTTGTATGATCCCATCGCGAGTTCTTTGATGAGATATTCGCAATCGACGAGGAACTCGCATCCCGGGAGTTTGAGGGCTTTAAGTTGCAGTGGCGTAGGCATCCGGTGTTGCGACGAGAGTTATGGTCAGAAGACGGGCTGGAAGCGACCATCGTGGTTGAGCTTCGACATCGACAGCGAGCCGTTGGATTTCAGGCGATGGTATTTCTGCTGATCCCGTTGCAGCGATGTGATCCGGCCGACCTCATCGGGCGTCCGGCAAAGCCAAAGGAAGTAGCATATTGGTCGCCATCAAGGGAAATATTGATCGCTTTAATTCACGCCTTTTCGATTTCTTCCCGCTCTCACCAGAAAGACATCGCTCATCTTCTAAAGAGATTGATCGGGCATGAGCGCTGGATTCATCACCTGGGCTGAGATCGATCTGGACGCGATCGCGGAGAACACGCGGGCGATGAAGCGGTGGGTGGGCAATCGGGTGGAGATCATCGCCGTGGTGAAGGCTGACGCCTATGGCCACGGTGCAGTCCCGGTGGCCCGCACTGTTCTAAAGGCCGGCGCTACCCGCTTGGCAGTTCATCGCCTGACGGAGGGGGTGGCCCTTCGTCAGGCGGGGATCGAGGCGCCGATCTTGGTAATGGCGCCTCTGCTGCCCGAGGAGGCCGCCGAGATGATCCGCTGGCAGCTGACTCCTACGCTTTCCACGATCGAAGTTGCCCAGGCGCTTGATGGGATCGCCCGAGGAACTGGGCGCAGGATGCCAGTCCACGTGGAGGTCGATACGGGAATGGGGCGGGCCGGGCTCCTTCCCCAGGACGCGGTGAGTTTCGCTTGTGCGGTATCGAGAATGGATGGTCTGACCCTGGAGGGTCTCTACACTCACTTTGCCACTGCAGATGAGAAGGATCCTTCTTTCGTCAGGCGTCAGCTGTGCCGGTTCGAGGAGGTGGTTGCTACGCTGGAAGCTTCTGGGGTTCGGATTCCACTTCGCCATACGGCCAATAGTGCCGCCGCCTTGCGCTTCCCAGCAGCTCATTTTGAAGCTGTGCGCCCAGGGATCGCGCTCTATGGGATGCGTCCCTCGCTAGAATGGGAGCCTCCTTTTCCCTTGCGCCCCGCCATGACCATCCGGAGCCGGGTGATTCGGGTGTGGACCCTAGCCCCAGGTGAGTCAGTGGGATATGGGCAAACCTTCATTACGGATCGGGCACGTCGCATGGCTTTGGTGCCGATCGGTTATGGCGATGGCTATCCTCACGCTCTCTCGAGCCGAGGGGCCGTTCTGATTCGAGGCCAGCGGGCCTCGGTATGTGGCCGGGTGAGCATGGATCAGATCGTAGTGGATGTGAGCAAGATCCCGGATGTCCGAGTAGGAGACGAGGTGGTGATCATAGGCCGGCAGGGGGAGGAGGAGATCTGGGCAGAGGAACTGGCGGCGTGGGCAGGCACGATTCACTATGAGATCACAACCCGGATCTCTCCCCGGGTGCCCCGCATCTACCGAGAGGGATCTCGAAGAACCATCATCGTGGGGCGCTATTCCGATTTCCATACTTGTATCGAGGCGAGAGATGATCCAGCTCTATCTTCGTTTTCTTGAGCGGGAACGTTCCCATCCGATTTGGCTTTCAACTGGCCTGCTGGATTACTGCGGAGCAGCCTTGCGGGAGGCGGGTCTGGAGGGCATGGTAGCCCTGGTGAGTGATACCATTGTCGCGACCTATCATGGTGGGCGAATACGTCGATCCCTGGAGGAAGCTGGGTTTTCGGTCTTGGAGATCCAACTGCCGCCGGGGGAAGGAACGAAAACCCTAGATACGGCCACAGTGCTTTATCGGTCTCTTGCACAGAACGGGATCGGGCGAGACGGCCTCTTGATCGGCCTAGGGGGTGGGGTGGTGCTGGATCTATCCGGTTTTGTCGCTGCCACGTATATGCGAGGGATCCCCTTTGTCGGTATTCCCACCACTTTATTGGCTATGGTTGATGCTGCCATCGGAGGGAAAACAGGGGTCGATCTCCCGGAGGGTAAAAACTTGGTCGGTGCCTTCTACCCTCCACGTCTGCTGCTGATCGATCCCACCGCGTTGCATACCCTTCCTCCTGCGGAATGGCGAAACGGAATGGCAGAAGTGATCAAAGCCGCTCTGATTGGGGATCCTGAGCTGTGGCAGCAATTCCGTAGCGATCCAGCTCGCTGGGCCACGATCCCAGAGGAAGGAACGCTGATGGATCTGCTCACCCGAGCGATCGCCGTCAAGATCCGTGTTGTGGAGCGCGATCCCCTGGAAACCCGAGGAGAGCGGGAGGTGCTAAATCTGGGTCATACGTTTGGGCACGCCTTTGAACGGGTCAGTGGGTATCGGGTTCCACATGGGGAAGCGGTAGCTGTAGGGATGGTCGCCGCTTCGGTGCTCTCGGCCCAGCTGGGCTTGCTGGAGGATCTCGATCTTCCTCGTCAGCTCGAGGTAGTGCTAGAAGGGATCGGTCTTCCCACCCGCTGGCAGGCGTGGCTGGCCCGGTGTGGCGTGGATGCGACGCCAGAACAGGTGATCGCCGCGATGGGAACAGACAAGAAGCGGCGTGGCGGGCGCCTGCGGTTTGTGGTGATCCAGCGGCCAGGCGTGGTGCGCGTTGATAAGGACGTGCCCTACTTAGCAGTACATCGAGCCCTCGAGGAAACAGCTCACCCTTAGGGCTTATGTGACCATTCGAATGATGCCGGGTTTAGCTCGTTCTTCTCGATTGTCCAGTTCTCGCATCCGAATGTCGGAATGGCTTGGGTGTGCCCCGATCCAAAATGCCCAGCTGCCGGTGCGATCTCCGGTAACCAGCGTGTCCAGTAGATCGGTTCAGCCATGAAAGAGAGACAATGATGTCCCCCATCGGCCTACCCATACCGATGCCAGGGGCATGGCTCCCGCGTCAGCCACATCCCACCCATGGGTCGTAGAGCCGGAAGCCGAACTCATGTAAGCCCAGAGGCTCATCCCACGATCACCGTCCGGTTGTGGTTGGCGTCGTAGGCATATTCGACCGCCGTGCCATCGTCGTAGGCCACCCGCACCAGAAGGCCGTCGGCAATGGATTAGGAATCTCACCCTCTTGCTATGATTGTTCCTGCGTCGCCTCTGGGGGGCCTTGGGAGGGCCGGGCGGGGGCGGTTCACCACATCTCGAAGATCCCGGCCGCTCCCATGCCACCGCCAATGCACATGGTGACCATTCCATAGCGGCCACCCCGATGGCGTAGTTCGTTGAGGATCTGGACGGTGAGCTTGGCCCCGGTGCAGCCTAAGGGATGCCCCAAGGCGATGGCCCCGCCGTTCACGTTGACCCGTTCCGGATCCATCTCCAGCTGCCGGATCACCGCCAGGGCCTGGGCGGCGAACGCCTCGTTGAGCTCGATGAGATCGATGTCCTCCAGCCGCAGCCCAGCTATCCTCAAGGCCTTCGGGATAGCCTCCACCGGCCCGATGCCGAAGAGATCCGGTGGCACCCCGGCGACCGCGAAAGAGACGAAGCGGGCGATGGGCTGCAGGCCCAGGGATTCCGCCCGTTCTCGGGCCATCACCACCACGGCGGCGGCGCCATCGCTCATCTGAGAGGAGTTCCCCGCTGTGACCACGCCGCCGTTCTTGAAGGCGGGCGGAAGCCGCGAGAGGGCCTCCATGGAGGTGTCCCGCCGTGGCCCTTCGTCGGTGTCGAAGAGGACCTTCCGCCGCACCACCTGGCCGTCCTCCGCTGGCTCGGCCACTTCCACCTCCAGCGGGACGATCTCTTGTTGAAATTTCCCAGCGTCGATTGCGGCGATGGCCCGCTGGTGGCTGCGCAGGGAAAAGGCGTCGGCGTCCTCCCGGGAGATGTCGAACTTCTCCGCCAGCCGTTCGGTGCCCAGCCCCATGCTGATGAATACCTCGGGCCATGCCGCTGCCAGCTCCGGATCGGGCCGCAGGGTGAAGCCGGTCATCGGCACCAGGGACATCGATTCCACCCCGCCGGCGATGATGATGTCGGCCCCGCCAGTCATGATCCGCTCGGCGGCTAAGGCGATGGCCTGGAGCCCGGAGGAGCAGAAGCGGTTGATGGTCATCGCTGGGACGCTGGTGGGAAGCCCAGCCTTGAGGGCGGCAATGCGAGCGATGTTGAGCCCTTGGTGGCCTTCCGGCATGGCGCAGCCCAGGATGACATCGTCCACCATCCCCGGCTCCACCCCGGGGGCCCGCCGCAGCGCCTCCGCGATCACCGTCGCCGCCAGGGCCTCCGGACGGGTGGTCCGAAGGGTTCCTTTCTTCGCTTTCCCCACCGCCGTTCGCACGCCGGAGACGATCACCGCCTCGCGCATGGAAAGCCTCCTGATGAGAATGAAAGGGCATGCGGAACCTGTGTCTCGAGAATGCACAGGGGTATTCGTAGGGGCAACCCCAGAGGGTTGCCCCTACGATAATTAATTCCTCAGGATCTTCCCGGTCTGCAGGAAATGCCAGATCCGCTCCTGGGTCTTGGGCTCCCCGCACAGCGAGAGGAAAGCCTCCCGCTCCAGGTCCAGGAAGTGCTCTTCGTCCATCCACATGGGCTCCGGTTGATCGCCGCCGCAGAGCACGTAGGCCAGCTTCTCCCCGATCTTCGCGTCGTGCTCGCTGATGTAGCGGGCCTCCCGCATCTGCCATACGGCGATCCGCAGGGTGGCCAGGAGATCCCGCCCGGCCGCATACAGTTTGGTCTTCAGCGGCGGCCGGTAGCTGGATTCCGCCAGATGGAGCACCTCCCGCTTGGCTTCGTAGAGCAGGAAGTCGGGGTTCATCACGATGCGGTCCGCATCGTTCAGGAAGCCCAGGGCCCGCCCTTCCTCGGCGCTGGTGGCCACCTTCGCCATCCCGATGGTCTCAAAGATCCGCCGGAGGAAGGGCAGGGGATCCGCGTTCTCGGTTTGCATCGCCGGGGTCAGCACCCGGCGGATCATCTCCTTACAGCCCCCACCGGCCGGGATCAGGCCCACCCCCACCTCCACCAGGCCGATGTAGGTCTCGGCGGAAGCCACCATGCGGGCGCCGTGCATGGCCACCTCCGCACCGCCGCCTAAGGTCATCCCGAAGGGAGCGGTGACGATGGGTTTGTGGAAATAACGCATGGTCGTCATCAGGTTCTGCATGGTGCGGACGGCCTGCTCGATCGCATCGAACATCCCCTGCTGGGCGGACATCGCGATGAGGAACACGTTGGCGCCGGCGCAGAAGTGCTCTCCCTGGTTGCCGATGACCATCCCGACCCAATCCTCGCGATCCAGTCGCTCCAGCGCCCGCTGCATCATCGCGAAGATGTCGGGGTCGAGGGCGTTGGCCCGGGTATGGAACTCCAGGCCGAGGACGCCATCGCCCAGGTCGAGGAGGCTGGCGCTGGGGTTGCGCTCCAGCGCCCGGCCTTCGCTTTTGAGGTCCTTGAGGACGATGGCCATCGGATGGGGGACCAGGCTTCGGTAAGTTCCCGTCCGGAAGTCGTAATACGCGACCGCGCGGCCGTTCTCATACCGATAGAACGTCCGGTTCCCGGCGGCCAGGAACGCTTTCACCCATTCCGCCACTGGCCAGCCCCGCGCCTCGATGCGCGCCACTGTCTCGGCCACGCCCAGGGCATCCCAGGTCTCGAAGGGGCCCAGCTCGTAGTTGAAGCCCCAGCGGATGGCCTGATCGATGGCGACGATGTCCTCCGCCACCTCCGGCGCCACGTAGGCGGCATACGCCAGATAGAAATCCAGCACATCCCGCACGAGCTGGCCCGCCCGGTCCTCCTGAGCGACCAGGAAGCGTAGGCGTTCCTTCAGCTCTTCCATCTTCAACGCCTTCCCCACC
>JANXBD010000140.1:0-545 GCA_025057635.1 Thermoflexus sp.
CGCTGCGGGCGCTGCGCCAGAGCCATTAAGGGCAAGCGTCTGTCTGCGTGCTGCGTCATAAAGCACCACGAAGGCGTCGCCTCCTAACTGGCTCGCCCACGGCTCCACCACGCACAGCACGGCGGAAGTGGCGATGGCTGCATCGATGAAGCTACCCCCTGCCCGCAGGATATGCAGCCCCGCGCTCACTGCCAGCGGCTGCGATGACGCCACGATACCTCTCTCTGCAACCACCACGCTTCGGGATAACATCTCACCATCCCATCACCATTTCGCCACTTCGCGATTTCGCCACTTCGCCATATAATCAGTGGTCGCGCACCGGCTGTTGTCGTGCCCCTCCGCGGCGTCCAGCATACCCACCGCTCCGACCGGGGAGACTTCGGCACACGGGAAGCCGACTTACCGTTGCTCCCTTCCGGGCCTGGCGGGGTTCACCGACTCCTCGTTGCGAAGGACCCGATCATCCACGCGGCGGCATGCCGGCGTTTCGCACAGGGGACACGCCGCGAGCCGGGATTCAGCCCTGCTATGGCGGGTTGCAG
>JANXBD010000140.1:558-804 GCA_025057635.1 Thermoflexus sp.
CCCCGCTTAGCGCGACCACCGCACTAAAGTGTACCCTACACCTGCACAGGCATCGGTGCGCCACCTGCCTTCACCGATTGCCAGGCTGCCTCCGTGAACGCAATCACCTTCAAGCCATCCTCAGGCTTCGATTGAACCTCTTCGCGCCCTAAAATGGCGTTCACGAAGTTAATCACAGGCTGTGAGCCGGGAGGCAAATTCTCAGGGCGGAAACGGTTGCCCCGCGCGTCGCAAATCTCCAGCTGA
>JANXBD010000141.1 GCA_025057635.1 Thermoflexus sp.
AACCCCAACCCCGACCCCGACCCCGATCGTGAGTTTCTATCCCACGCTGGTTCGATTGAGGTCAGAGATCAATAAGCAAGAGAACCGCCCACAGACGGTTTCTATCCCACGCTGGTTCGATTGAGGTTTTCACTCCTCCTCTTCGTCTCCGCCTTGCACGACAGTTTCTATCCCACGCTGGTTCGATTGAGGGTTAGTGCTACAGAACAGATTGGTGGGTGGTTTCGCGTTTCTATCCCACGCTGGTTCGATTGAGGTAAGCAATCTCCCGCCCTATCGATTTGCCCCATCCAGGTTTCTATCCCACGCTGGTTCGATTGAGGCACCCGATCGAACTATGTATCTTGCCTCAGAACGCAAGTTTCTATCCCACGCTGGTTCGATTGAGGTTTACTTTGAGATTTTGAGATTTACTTTGAGAAAGAAGTTTCTATCCCACGCTGGTTCGATTGAGGATGCAGAGGATGCGGAAGGAGATCCAGGCATTCCTCGTTTCTATCCCACGCTGGTTCGATTGAGGCCGGGTCTATGAGTCGCTCCGCACCAGCCGCCATCGGCGTTTCTATCCCACGCTGGTTCGATTGAGGATCTGGGAGATCGTCTCCCAGGTCCAGCGGAAAAGCGTTTCTATCCCACGCTGGTTCGATTGAGGCTGGAGGAGCTGGAGAGGTGGGATAGATGAGCTGGCGTTTCTATCCCACGCTGGTTCGATTGAGGGACAAACCTCACGCCCGTTTACATACTCCAAACCCACGTTTCTATCCCACGCTG
>JANXBD010000142.1:0-268 GCA_025057635.1 Thermoflexus sp.
CATGAGACCGAAGTGATTCAGGATATTACCCAGCTGATTGAACATCTGACAGGCAAGCGGGCGCAGGTGGTGCATCAGCCGAAGCGCCACGCAGTGAACATCACGGCCTACTCGCGTGAACTGATGGAGTTCTGCCTGGAGCATGCGGGCAAGGGCGCAGCCACGAAGCGTTTGAGCGAAGCGGTTATGCGTCTGCCTGCCGAATTGATCCGCCCGCTGCTTAACGCCTACTTCGCCGGTGATGGCAACATCTGCTGGAAGGGCAACA
>JANXBD010000142.1:278-755 GCA_025057635.1 Thermoflexus sp.
GATGCTGCTTGCCAGGCTGGGCATCTACGCCAGTATTGAGCATCGTGCGGGCGGTGAGGACACCGCTCAGGGTCGGTCCATTCGCCGACGCGATCAGTCTATCGTGGTGTGGACGAACAACCGCCGCATGGGCGAGGTGCGCGACGCGGGCGACTACTTCCTTGTGCCCATCAAGCGCATTCAGCGCGTGCCCTATGAGGGCTTTGTGTTCAATCTGGATGTGGAGTCGCCGCATTCCTATCTGGTACGCGGCTTCGCTACGCACAACTGCACCGCCCCGGTGTACGCAGAGGAAGCCCTGCACAGCGCGGTGGTGGAGATTATTGTGAAGCGAGGCGCGCGCGTGCGCTACACCACCATCCAGAACTGGTCAAAGGATGTGTATAACCTCGTGACCAAGCGCTCGGTGGTCTACGGCGACGCCGTGATGGAATGGGTGGACGGCAATCTGGGCTGTGTCGCCGCGGGCGAGCTGGT
>JANXBD010000143.1 GCA_025057635.1 Thermoflexus sp.
TGCTGTCGCGTGAGTAGCCGTGAATAGGATGTAGCGGCGTATGCTGTGGATAGTGATCGCTATCCTCGCTTCCACCCCCGCGCCGCCGCCTGGTAGCGGCGGCGAGATTTGCATTGGTAATGAGTGCGTTCCCGCCCCACCCGGCTGGAACGCGTGCACACCCGTCCCCCCAACGGCGGTGCCGGAGGAGTTTTATCTTCGCTTACCCGTGTGCCGCGTTCGCGAGCCCACTATGACTCCTCGCTTCCGCGTGACGCTTCCCCGTGCCACGCTCCCCCCGCGCCGCACGCCGACGCCCACAGTGACCGTGCGCCGACGCGAACGACAACCCCAACCCCGACCCCGACCCCGTTCGTGACGGTGACGTTGGGGTGGGTCTTTGAATTCGAGTTCATTTCTGGCAATAGGGCATCGATACTCGATTGGGGTTTTGTTCCGGGGGTGGTTGGGCCGGTGGCGTGGTTCTGGAGTGAGGATCGCTTTTATGTGCAGATTCCAGTCTCCAGCACAGAACGGGTGGGGGGTTGGTTTAAATGGCAGTCTTCGAATTTCCAGTATCCAAGATGGAATATAAGAGTTGGGAAGATGTCTTGGAGTCAGACGCTCAGCAGGTGGATAGATGCGGGTGGGGCGCGTTGGTCGGGTGTTGCTACGGCATCGTCTTGGGATTCTAGGACGGTGCTCAGTGTCGGAGGGAATTGTCATTCTTTTTCAGTCAGTG
>JANXBD010000144.1 GCA_025057635.1 Thermoflexus sp.
ATGGTCAGGGCGGCTGGGATCACTCCCTTCGCGGCGACGGTCAGGACGAGGCCCGTCGCCACGAAGATCCCGGCCAGCACCCTGTGCTGGCCGGACAATCCCCAGGCAATCCCCTGGGCGAGGATTGCCTGGGGAACCACTGCGGGCCATGCCAGCATCTGGGCATGGCCCAGGATGGCTATTCCCAGGCCGCCAACGAGGGCGGCCAGGGAAACAAAAACCTCTTTAACCTCTTTTTTCATCTCAACCTCCCAGGATAATGATTCGGACCTGAAATGCCCCGGGCGCCTTGAACGCCCCGCCGGCCTGAGACCGGAGGGCGGCAGAGAGAAAAAGAACGGGAGAAAGGATGATCATACATCCCCTTTCTCCCGTTCTTTCTCAAAGTAAATCTCAAAATCTCAAAGTAAAAAAACGGGAGAAGGGGGAGGACGGAAAGGGGGGAAAGGGGGGAAAGGGGGGAAAGGGAAGTAGAAAACCGCCTGGCCCTGGGGAGGAAGGGGGACGGGGCGAGGGGAGGCATGGTTCTGGGCCTTGCCTTCCCCTCGTCCCGTCCCCCTCCCCCTCAGGGCCAGGCTATGGGGTGAGAGCGTGCAGCTCTCACCCCCCAACCGCCTGGCCCTGGGGTCTCCCGGGGGCCTTCTCGGCCCCCGGGAAGAGGGGAGGCCCTGAGCCTCCCCTCGTCCTGTCCCCCGGGTCTCCCGGGGGCCTTCTCGGCCC
>JANXBD010000145.1 GCA_025057635.1 Thermoflexus sp.
CCACGCCAGCGTCCCGACGGAAGAGGCATTTCAATCCCACGCTGGTTCGATTGAGGCGCTGGGATCCCGACTCCGACTCCGGCTCCATCTATGCATTTCAATCCCACGCTGGTTCGATTGAGGCACAAACAATACGACAGCCAGAACCAGGCTGACCGCAATTTCAATCCCACGCTGGTTCGATTGAGGCTGGTTTCGATGGGAGTCTTCGAATTTCAAGTATCCCATTTCAATCCCACGCTGGTTCGATTGAGGCCGGGGGGTCGGGCAGAGGGATGTTTATGTCGATGTCATTTCAATCCCACGCTGGTTCGATTGAGGCCAAATACCCATGAGAGCGTAACCGTGATCATCTTCGTATTTCAATCCCACGCTGGTTCGATTGAGGGCGGTCGGCGGTGGCAGAGGATTTCGGTTCGCTTTCCGGTTTCAATCCCACGCTGGTTCGATTGAGGGCGACACAGCGGCACCCTGGGGGAAGATTGGCACACCCGTTTCAATCCCACGCTGGTTCGATTGAGGGCGAGGACAGTAGTTAGTATCATTATGGGGTAGGACATGTGTTTCAATCCCACGCTGGTTCGATTGAGGGCTGGCGATTTTGTTGTTACCCTCGATCAAAATGATTATGTTTCAATCCCACGCTTGTTCGATTGAGGGCCCGGAACCAGCCCCCAACCGTCTCTGTTCCACTGACGTTTCAATCCCACGCTGGTT
>JANXBD010000146.1 GCA_025057635.1 Thermoflexus sp.
GGGATTGAAACGCAGTTCCGGAACGGCGGGCAGTTCGCCCGGGCTCTCCCTCAATCGAACCAGCGTGGGATTGAAACCATGGCGTCCTCCTACCTGCGGAGCAGCCACAGGACCCTCAATCGAACCAGCGTGGGATTGAAACTCTCTCATTGAAGGATTCGCTCAGATTTATCTGGCTGCCCTCAATCGAACCAGCGTGGGATTGAAACGTGCATGAATACCAAGACGCACCGCACTGGCACTCGATCCCTCAATCGAACCAGCGTGGGATTGAAACATTGAGGCGTGCTGACTGTAGTCAGAAAATCAATCCCCCTCAATCGAACCAGCGTGGGATTGAAACGCGATGCACCGGATCGGTGCACGGCAGGAGAATTACACCCTCAATCGAACCAGCGTGGGATTGAAACGCCACACCGGGGCCGGGGTCGGAGTCGGGGTCGGCGTGCCCTCAATCGAACCAGCGTGGGATTGAAACGTGATCTACCGGCGCTGGGAGCGGGAGCCCGACCGGCCCTCAATCGAACCAGCGTGGGATTGAAACTCCAGGCCGCCCGCACTTCCGGACGCACCTCCACCGTCCCTCAATCGAACCAGCGTGGGATTGAAACTTCAACATATACCCTGGATAGCTGCGGCGAGATCGGACCCTCAATCGAACCAGCGTGGGATTGAAACGTTCTGACTCTTACACAGGCGTGGGTCGTTGAATTTCC
>JANXBD010000147.1 GCA_025057635.1 Thermoflexus sp.
TTCAGCAGCACCGCAAGAGGGTTGTACTCCAAAGTGTGCACTTCGCAACCAAGACGCATCGCCTCCAGCGGGATGCTGCCGCCGCCCGCGAAGGGGTCTAACACGCGCGGGGGCTGGTTGGGGTAGGCTTGGCGGATGAGGGTGCGGGCTTGGTGGAGCAGGTAGCGTGTGGCGGCGTCGTCGTGGGCGACGGCTTCCCAGGGGGCGAGGTGTTCCAGCAGGCGTTGGAGGGCGTCGCGGTGGGCGGGGTCGTCGGGCAGCAGCGCGGCGAGGGTGGTGGTGCGCGAGGCGGCTAAGGGGCGTCGCGCCCAATAGCTGTGCAGCGTGCTGATGTGCCCGTGGCGGATGTTTTTCTCGCGTGCCGACTCTGCCGAGACTTTCTGAATGGGAAATTCCGCTTCGATCAAGCAGCGCACTCCAGCCATAGAATGAATTTTCGACGCGCGCGTGGGGATCCCTTCAGAGGAGGTACAATCCTCCTGGGCGAGGGAGCCAGCGATGCCGTTTCGCACGATTATCGAGCCGTTTCGGATCAAGGTCGTAGAGCCGATTCGGATGACCACGCCGGAGGAGCGGGAGGCAATCCTGCAGCGTGCCCACTACAACCTCTTTCTGGTGCGTTCCGAGGAGGTACTGATCGATCTGCTGACCGATTCGGGCACATCGGCGATGAGCGCAGACCAGTGGGCGGGTGTGATGCGCGGCGATG
>JANXBD010000148.1 GCA_025057635.1 Thermoflexus sp.
TCCGGGCTCGAGCCCGGACCCGAGGGGGCGGGTTCTGGCTCCTCCGCCGGCACCTCCTCCGGTCCCTGGGCCGGAGCGGGGGCCGGGGCCGGCGCTGGCACCGGCTCCGAGATCTCCGTCCGGGGGGCCGGCGCTTCCGACAGGGAGGAAATCTCCTCCCTGCCGTTCCCGTTGTCATCCCCGTCCCCGTCCCCGGCCCAGGCCATCTTCCAGGCCTGGACCTCGGACCAGCGCGCCCGGACGGCCCGCCCGATCTCCGTCGGGGCGCGCTCCAGCTCCCCGATGACCGCCATGAAAGGGGTCACCACGGAGGAGCCTTTCCGATACGGCTGGCCAGCGGCCAGCCGCAGAAGGGCCGCGAACGGCCCGTAGGGCCGCCCGTCGGCGGCCCGGAGACTCCGGGCCACCCGGCGGCGGTGGGCCTCAAAGGCCCGCAGAAGGTCCCGGGAGGCCAGCCCCCGGGCCGTTATCACCACCCAGATCCCGTTGGGCAGCACCCCCAGGATCTGGATGTGGCCCCGGGCCCCTTCCTGATAGCTCCGCAGGGGCCGCCGGGCCTCGGGATCCCCGGCCTCCCACCGGAACCGGTGGGCGACGGGGTAGAAGGCCAGCTCGTGACCCCCGAACCCGCTCACCTCCCGACCCTCGCGGGTCCGGAGGACGCCGGGGTGGAAGCCGGGGATCGGCGAGGATTCCCCCT
>JANXBD010000149.1 GCA_025057635.1 Thermoflexus sp.
CTCAATCGAACCAGCGTGGGATTGAAACTTCGTTCGGGCATTTCTCCATCACGTCCCGCCCGACGGCCTCAATCGAACCAGCGTGGGATTGAAACGAGCCGGATCCGGATCCGGAGCCCAGGCCTTGGTTGGCCTCAATCGAACCAGCGTGGGATTGAAACATCGCTCCCGCGAACCCACTCCTGAAGGTCTTCCGGTGCCTCAATCGAACCAGCGTGGGATTGAAACTTCGGAATGCAGTGATGGCCTGGCGGTATGCGGACCGGCCTCAATCGAACCAGCGTGGGATTGAAACTGAGGTTTGCTTACATGATAGCATAGTCTTCGGATTGAGCCTCAATCGAACCAGCGTGGGATTGAAACGTTTGCGGGGGTGATGGGCTAGAGATGAGATACGCTGCCTCAATCGAACCAGCGTGGGATTGAAACCAACAACCCGGGCGTGGAGATATCGCGGATGGTTTCCGCCTCAATCGAACCAGCGTGGGATTGAAACGGACGAATTACCAGGTCGGTAGTTCACTCTCGGTGCTGCCTCAATCGAACCAGCGTGGGATTGAAACGCTGACGGGACTCGAATTGCCCCCTCAGCAGGGATATGCCTCAATCGAACCAGCGTGGGATTGAAAAATCCAGATTGTTTGATACGCATATCCAACGAGCACCGCCTCAATCGAACCAGCGTGGGATTGATACTT
>JANXBD010000014.1 GCA_025057635.1 Thermoflexus sp.
GTTAGGGTCACCCGAACCCCTTCCTCCCGCTCCGCCCAAGCGGAAAGATCCTCCACCATCGCTAAGGCCCGGCCCATCTCCACATCCACGCTCACGGTGAACTGGGGCGCCTCGCGGACGCTGCGGAGCATCCGTTCGGCGATGGCCCGTCGCATCCCCGTGAGCGGCACCCGGCGGCGAAGGGCCGGGCGAGGAAGCGCCTCCGCTTCCGCAGCCCGAGGGATCGCTTCGGCGGCCCGCAACACGTCTGCCGATTGGATCCGGCCTCCTGGGCCTGTTCCCTTCACCTCGCGCAGATCCACTCCCAGCTCCCGGGCCAGCCGGCGGGCGGCCGGGACAGCCCTCACTGCCCCCTTGGGAGCTTCTTCCATCCTCTGTCGGGCCAGATACATCTCCACATCGGCCTTCGTCACCCGCCCACCCGGGCCGGTGCCGAGCACTGCAGCCAGGTCCACGCCGTGGGCCTGAGCCAGCCGCTCCGCCAGCGGCGTCGCCCGCGGCGTGCCCGGCGAGGGCGCCGGGGAGGGGGTCGGCGCCGCCGTCCAGACCTCGCCGGGCAACAGGATGAAGGCGATAGGCTGCCCGATGGGCACCACCTCCCCCGGCCCAACCCGGATCCCCACCAGCGTCCCGCTGGCCGGCGCCTCTACCTCCATGGCCACTTTATCGGTCTCCACCTCCAGGATCGCCTCGCCCTTCGCGACGGCGTCCCCTTCCTGCTTCAACCAGCGGAGGACTTTCCCGCTCTCCTGGGCCATCTCGAATTTCGGCATAATCACCGGCACCGGCATCCTAGCCCCCTCCTATCGATCCACCACCAGGACTACCTGCCCTAGGGAGAACGCCGCGGCAAGAGCCGTTCGATGAGATCCCCTCCCCTTTCACCTCTCCTCCCCAGGTTCTGCTGGAGAAGAGGAGGTGAACACCAGGGTGAATATCGGCTTCGAGGCGGTTGGGCCCCCCTCAGGGGCCCACCGATCCTCCTCCATTAGAGCTCCAGCCGCGCCAGCCGTCGGGCCGCCTCGACGATATCTTCCACCTGGGGCACCGCCGCGCGCTCCAAGCGGGGGTGATAGGGAATGGGGACATCCGCCCCGCCCAGCCGAACGATCGGCGCTTCCAGATAGGCGAAAGCCTCGCTTTGAGCGATGTGAGCCGCCAGCTCTCCGCCGAAACCGCCCAGGAGCGGCGCCTCATGCACGATCAGCAACTTCCCCGTTTTCTTCACGGAGGCGATCACGGTTTCCGCGTCATACGGCTTCAGCGTGCGCAGATCGATGACCTCCGCCTCGACCCCTTCCGTGGCCAGCCGTTCCGCTGCCTCTAGGGCGCGCAGCACCATCAGCGAGTAAGCTACGATCGTCAGGTCCCGGCCGGCCCGCCGCACGACCGCGCGTCCCAGAGGCACGACATACGGCGCCTCCGGCACCGCCCCTCGGGTCCGGTAGAGCAGCTTGTGCTCCACAAAGATCACCGGGTTCTCATCCGCCATTGCTGCCAGCAGCAGCCCCTTGGCGTCATAAGGGGTGGCCGGCGCCACCACTTTCAACCCGGGCACATGCACGAACCACGCCTCCAGGCTCTCTGAATGCTGGGCCGCCGCGCCGGTTCCAGATCCCCCCGGCAGCCGCAATACCAGGGGCACCCGGGCCTTCCCGCCGAACATATAGCGCACCTTGGCCGCCTGGAGGACCGTCTGTTCCATCGCCAGGGTCACGAAATCCATAAATTGCATCTCCACGATGGGCCGCATCCCGGTCAGCGCCGCGCCCAACCCCGCCCCGACGATGGTGTTCTCCGAGATCGGCGTATCCCGCACCCGTTCCGGCCCGAACCGGTCGATTAACCCCTGGGTGACCCCGAACGCTCCGCCGTATACGCCCACATCCTCTCCCATTAGGAAGACCCGTTCGTCGGCTGCCATGGCCTGGGCCATCGCCTCCCGCAGAGCCTCCGCATAGGAGAGCTCTCGCGTTCCAGAGGGCGGCTCCACTGCCGTCTCCGGCCCGAAGGTCCGCCGGATCCAGAAGGGCGGGATCGAGGGGGCCTCCGCATAGACGCCTTCGGCAAGCTGCGTCACGGCCGGCTCCGGATCCCCTTCGGCGGCCCGCAGGGCCTCCTCGATCGCCTGCCGAGCTCGCGCCTCCAGCGCTGCCGCTTCCGCTTCGGAGAGCCAGCCCTGAGCGATCAATTCATTCCGGAACCGGACGATCGGGTCGCGGGCCATCCAGGCCTGCACTTCCTCCTTCGTGCGATAGACCTGCCGATCGCTTTTCGAGTGTCCCTTATAGCGATACGTGATGGCCTCGATCAGCGTGGGGCCTTCCCCCCGCCGGGCCCGTTCGACCGCCCCTCGCACCGCCCGATAGATAGCCCGCACGTCCATGCCGTCCATGGCCTCCCCCGGGATCCCATAGGCGACCGCCCGATCCGCCACCCGGGGAACGGCCATGGCCTTGTGGATCGGCATGGACATCGCGTATTGATTGTTCTCGCAGAGGAAGACCACCGGCAGCCGCCAGATGGCGGCCATATTCAGCCCCTCGTGGAAATTCCCGTGATTGGCCGCTCCGTCTCCGAAGAAGCACAGCACCACCCGATCCTGCCCCTGCAGTCGGATGCTCAAGCCCGCGCCCACCGCGATGGGGATCCCGCCGGCGACGATCCCGTTGGCGCCTATGTTCCCCCGCTCCAGATCCGCCAGATGCATCGACCCGCCCCGGCCCCGGCACACGCCGGTTTCCTTCCCCAGCAGCTCCGCCAGCATCGCCCGGAGGTCCTGTCCCTTGGCGATGGCGTGGCCATGGCCCCGATGGGTCGAGGTGATGTAATCGTCCGGCCGGAGCGCAGCGATCGCCCCCACCGCCACCGCCTCCTGGCCGATGGAAAGATGCATCGTGCCGTGCATCTTCCCCGCGGCGTAGAGTTGCTCCACCGTCTCTTCAAAGGCCCGGATGAGATACATCTGATAAAGCCAGTCGAGCAACCGCTCCCGGGGAAGATCGATCTCGATTTCCGAGGCAGATCGTACGGATGCCTCACGCATGAACCATTGCTCCCTCTAGGGTTAACAACGCGGCGGCCGCCTCGGCATCGGTGACCAGCACATCGACGTAGCCACCGCGCAGGGCCGCCCGGATAGCCAGCGCCTTGGCAACACCACCCGCCACTGCGATCACCATAGGGATTCGGCGCGATGCCTCCGGTGCGCGGCCTATGACGCGCCAGTTCAGGTGGAAGATCCAGAGAAAATTTCTACCTCCTCATCCAGCGCTCAGGCCAGCGCATCCCTCACTGCCCCGGATGCTCGGAATGCCGCCAGCTCAGCCTCAGTAAGGCAACCCGCCCGCCGCAGGGTTGCAGGCCAGAGATCCAACAAGCACTGAGCCGATCCCGACCGCAATGGCGCGCTCTTGCTGGAATGCCTAGCCACGGTTTCACTTTCCACCCGCAATGGAGCATGCAGATGTCAGACTGAAGCCTCCAACTCCTCCGCCAGCTAGCGCGCAAGCTTCAGTCCATCGATCATCGGATCGCCAGATTCCCGAGCACCGATGATCTGGATCACCTGGGCTCCGTTTACCGGGAGCTTGGGCATCGCCTGAACGATCTCATAGACCGCTGTGCCCCAGCCCATCCCGAGCCGGACGTCCGGGCACAGCTGCTCTCGCAGCACACCAGCTCCCGGCTCCTCTACGCGGCGCAGGAGCCATCGGGAGTCCGATACCGGATGAGCGAGGATGTGGGCTTCTCGAAGGGGGAGGGCGCTTTGGAAAACCTTCGCCAGCTGGAGATCCGTTTTAAGGGGGTGGTGGATTCGAAATTCTATTAGGCTGCGGGCGCAAGCCTCTTTGAGGTAGCGGGGGACCATCGAACGCGAGCATCCCGCATGTCGGGCAATCGCCGCCTCATCCAGCCCGTCCTTATAATACCAGGACGCCAGCTCGGCCGGTCGGTTGTTGTCCATCGGTGGTTCACAAACGTGAATTCAGGATCAACTGTAGGAGAAACGCGATGGATTGTCAAGCGGTGAACCACAAAAGGAAAAGGAAATGGAATTCGGCCCACCATCCACTGGGCGGCTGTAAGCGCTTTCCTGGCCGGTCGTCGTCTAAACGTCGGTCTGTTGGATTACACCAGCTTTGAGTTGATGCGCCGGTTAGGGATCCGGATCGCCTTCACTTTCGACCGCGATTTTGCGGAACAGAGATTTGAGATGGTGCCATACGAAGATCTCGTTTCGGCATCCATGTCCAGCGAAAAAGGGCGCTGCTCAAAACCGCTGGTTATGGGTCTCTTGTCCGGTCTGTATAGAGCGGGGGATCACCGGAATCCAGATGTAGAATGTGCTGCCAGGGCAC
The DNA here is from genome assembly GCA_025057635.1 of Thermoflexus sp. GTDB lineage: Bacteria > Chloroflexota > Anaerolineae > Thermoflexales > Thermoflexaceae > Thermoflexus. The sequence goes on from JANXBD010000014.1 coordinate 4,362, forward strand.
CGGGCCTCATCGTAGCCGGGGCTCTCCACCCAGATCCGTCCGCCGTGAGCCTCGATGATCCCCCGGGCGATTGGCAATCCGAGCCCCGGGCCTGCCCCTTTGAATTTTACCGATCCTGTGGAGTGCAGCTCCACCGGCCCTACCCGGTAAAATTTCTCAAAGATCAACGCCTGATCCTCAACGTCGATACCGATCCCGGTATCCTGCACGGCGATCTCCACATGCGCTGTCCCTCCTGCTTCCTCAGGGGGGACAGATCGGGCACGGATCTGGATAGTCCCCCCATCCGGCGTGAACTTGATGGCATTCTGCACGATGTGCCGCAGGGCCTGCACCAAGCGGGTGAGATCCCCGTAGATCACTGGAAGGGCCTCTGGCACCTCCACGATCAGGTTTTGATTCCGTTCCGCGATCGCCTCTCGGAAGGGTTCTAAGGCCATGCGAACTAGGGTAGGGATCTGAAAGGAGATTGGATAGATCGAAAATGCTTCCGCATTGATCTGGGAGATATCCAGCATGGCGCTGACAATCTCTTCGAGGCGATTGGCGGAACGGCGAAGCCCTTGGAGAATCCGCTCCTGGGTTTCGCGGGCTTCGGATTGTTCCTCTAGGGTCTCTGCCAACAAATCTAAGTACCCGCAGATGTGTGTCAAGGGTGTGCGCAGCTCATGAGAGGCGATCTGAATAAAATGGGTCTTGGCTCGGTCTAGCTTCTGCAATCGTCGGGCAGTCCGCATAAGATCCTCATTCAGCTCAGCCAACCGGATGTTCAACCGCCGAAGATCTTCCACCAAGCGGATGTTCTGGAGCACTGTGGCTGTCTGTTCCGCGATCGAGGCCAGGAGATCTACTTCCGCTGGGCTGTAAGTGGCTACGCCGCCTCGCGCTCCCAGCGCGAGGCAACCTAATAATGCTGCCTGAGATCGAATAGGAATGAAGAGCTCCGCGCCTAGGCCTTGTATCCAACGTCGCTCCTCTGGATCGCCGTGTTGGAAGGCCGCCCCGAAGTCAATTTGATACTGGGTGAGCGGGCAGCCTTTCTGCCAAGCGCCGAGGATGGGGCTATTCGGTGCGAATCGGCCGGGCTGTAGTGGCATCTTGCCCATGCCGGGGATCACTCGAGCTTCTATCCATCCATCTGGTTGATCTTCAAACAACAATAACATTCCTTGCTGAAGCCCGAATGTCTGTTGTAGAACTGCGAAGGCGGCATGCGCGACCTGCTGGATATCAAGCAAGTTGCTGATGGATTGCGCATACCGGCGGACTAGCGCGGCGGGATCCTCCACGGAGGGCATCAAGTGACGCTGGAGCCATTTGTGGATCGGCCGGCCTACCAGCATCGTCACCCATGCGATCCCTACGGCAGCGAACGCGAGCTCAGCCCCTATAGGCAACTCTAAGCGTCCTCCTCGGGCAAGCCAGAACCCAGCCAGAACACCTCCGATCAACCCTGCCTCTAGGATCCAGCTTAGTGTGAAGATCAGGAGCCATCGTCCGGCCCGCTGTAGCGAGGGCAGCTCAGAAAAACGGGAAAGAGAGGCGATCACGCCCATCCCAGCGGCCCGAAGGGCCCATCCCAGCATGATCCATTCCCCTCGATGTGTCCACGATAGGCCCTCCCCCGTAGCTGTTAAGACTGCACCTAGGAGTCCGTATGCCAGTCGATTTCGGTGTAGGGGTCGAGCGGTTCGTAGATATGTCCCTCCCAGCTGGCCTAACCCGATAGCTATGCCTATTCCCCACAGTCCCTCTCGAATGCCCCATGAAGCCAGAGTGGGATCGCCAGGCCATCGGAGCTCCTGCCACCAAGCCATGAGCACCTTTCCAGTCGCAGGGTGATAAGGCAATATAGAGGCAATCAGAGCGATGCCGCCCGCCAGCCCGATCCCGCCGATGGCATACCGAGAAAGCGGATGTCCCAAAAAGGCGCTGATCCAAAACCACGCAGTGAAGGGGAGAAGCGAGAGGAGAACACCTGCGAGGTTCCATGCGAGGAATCGCACCGAAGGGGGGCCTCCTTCCCAAGCCGCGATCGTCCATATGCCTTGCCACAGCAGCCCCAGGCCTCCGTATAAAACGATCCGGCCCCTCAGGCTCTCGAACGCCCCCCGATGCTGCCATCGGAGGAGCAGGGCGTATATCCCACAAAGCCCCAGGGCCAAGATTCCGCCCACGGGCTTCCCCCCTATCATTGAAAACGATGGCATCCAGCTCACCATGCGGTTATCCCAAATCGGATTTGGGAAATGTTTGGGATATTCGCGGTGTTCTCTAAGTTGAGGGATATGCCTTGGCGCCATTACTTCAGGATGTAGTAAGTTCCTCGCTTCTCCCCGATCTTGAGGAGGATCCCACGATGGACTAGATCAGCCAGGTCTAACCGGAGGGTCTCTGGAGAGACTCCTGGGCACAGCTGCTGGTATTCCCGGTTGGTGATGCGCCCATGCTCTCGGATGTACTGCAACGCCTTGAGCTGGCGCTCGTTCATAGGGGGTGCTCCCGTTCGGAGGGGCGCATGCTCCTGCCGGTTGTAGAGGATCACGGTGAAGGAATAGGGCTGGGCGATGAACTTCGGAGGGGGATGGCCGGCTCGGATCATCTCCTCGATCATTCGATCGATCCCCAGGCCCAGCTCCTCGATGTATCCCCAGTAGAATAATCCAGAGACAATCCGAGGGTTGCGGGAGTAGTGCTCATCAACAATATTGTCGAGGGTGATATGCCCTGGCAGGCCCCCGGGGCTGCTCACCTCCAAGCGATCGGCGAACTTGCGGATCTCAATCCGGCGGCCTCGCAATCGGTAATCCCGATGACAAACCGCGTTAACGATCGCCTCTCGAACCGCAAAGGGAGGATACTCTGGCCGCTCCTCCCGTTCCAGGCCTCGCACGACCGCACCTATCTGCATCTCATCCCATACGACTTTCCAGGCCTGCTCGATGATTCGCGCCAGTGGGCCGCTAATCTCCTCCCGGCGTGCGTATCCAGGCAACCCACCCTCCCCATGCGGCGTAATTCCGGAATATTTCACGAAAACCAGCCCACTGTGGGGAAGAAAACGTTGGGGGTGTTTGCCGAAGAGGAGAATCCCTGCCACGGTTGGCTGTCCATCTGGAGAGAGGGCCCCCATCTCGATCAGCAATTCTTCTAGCGTCCCGGCCACCGGCCGGCGCTGTCGAGCCTCTCGCTTGCTCAGATATTCGCGAATGATTTCCTCATTCAGATCTGCGCGAGTGGCCCCAGGGACTAACTCCAATTCGTATTCGCCCACCGACTTGGTTGCGGCCAGCTGCTGGATCTCCCGTCCCTCCAGCGGGCGATTTTCCGCCCCTCGTCGGATCAGAACTCGACCATCGTCCAGGCTGTGGAGCTCCGGGCTGCGAGATACATACAGCAAGACGATCGTTCTTCCATCTGCTTCACCTTGCTCCCATCGAGACGGCACGGGGGGCCGACAGCGAAGTAACGCCTGGCGAAGCGCATCCTCCACCTCCGCTGGGTCCACCCCAACCGCTCTGCCCTCTGCATCCATCCCGATCACTAAGACGCCGCCATCGGTGTTGGCGAAGGCCACAAGCGTTTCAGCGATCTCCTGAGGGTTCGGCTCGCTCAAAAACGCCTGCAATACCCCAGGCTTGCGCAGACCGTCCTTCATGAAGACTCCCCGTCTACAAGAACGTCCACGCATCCATTATATTATGCGATTCCTCATCCATCCCCCACAGACTTTCCGAGCTGGACGACTGCAGGTTCTCTTTCCCATTCTGGCATCGGCAAGGCTCCATCGAATCAGGGCGCTCGGATCCCATTCCGGAGCTCGTCCTTGCAGGCGCAGGCGATCTTTTGATCCCCTCCTCGAACCAGCGTGCCCTCATAGAGCATGAAGCTGGGAAGGGCTTCCCATCCCCCAAGGCGGAAGGGGTGCCCAGCTTCAATGGGCACCCACTCGCCGTTCAACCGACGGGCCAAATGGACATGGGTTGCGTCCGCAACTCCTCCTTCGCAGGACGGGTATCCGAGAGGATCTCCTGCTCGGACTCGAGCGCCGGATGGGATTCGCCCCTCAGCGGCGATATGAAGGTAGATGATCACCCATCCAGTCTCCTCCCTTCCGTCTCCGTCCGTATCTAGCACCACCAGGCCCTCTCCTGTCCGGGCCACCACGCCGTCGGCGACTGCCCGCACCCAGTAACGGGAAGGCGCGCATCCGTTGACATCCGGCGGTGCGAAATCCAGGGCGCCCCACGCTGCGCCGTTCCCCCACCCCCCATGCGGCCCACCGGTGAAATACCACAGCTCCCCATCGCCCCAGGGCAGCCGCCAGATCGGCTCGGGAGGAAGCAATGGAGTCGGTTCCGGGCGGAACGGTTCTCCAAAGAGCGCGCGGTAGATGGCGGGGAATCCCTCTGGCCCTGCGGCCCTGATCCAGGCTTCCGGGGGAAGCACCGCCGCCAGAAAGGCCTGCACTGCTACTGTCCCGGTATTCAGCCCATCGGCCACTCGAACCCGTCGTCCATCCGCGAAACGCACAGTCCACATATGGCGTCCTTTGAAACCGTAATACCCGTCGTTGAGGCGATTTGCGGCCCAGTTCAGCTGTCGGTAGAGCCCTTCGTAGCCTGGCCTTTCCCATCCCATTGGATAAAGCCGGGTTCGCTCATCGGCAGGCTCCCCGCGCACCCATCGGCTCTGCATCTCCAGCAAGGCCAGCAACACCCGAGGGCCCACGCTGTGATTCCGGGCCACTTCCTCCAGGATCTCCGCTCCGCTCAACGTCCGCCCTCCAACAGTCTCCCGATAACGGCTCAGATAGCCTCCGAACCGACGGATGGTCTCCGAGATGGAGAAATCTAGATACGCCGGGCCATACACGAGCTCTGAATCCGGGATCAGTTTCCCGGCGGGGCCCTGTTCCTGAACCCCCAGCGGGATCCACAGGGGTTGTCCGATCATCAACCGCTGAGGATCGACGCCGGGGTTCGTGGCCAGAATGGCCGCGACGGTTGTCTGGAATTGTTGCGCCAGGCTGGTTAAAGTATCCCCGGGCTGCACTAGATAAAGCTCCCGATCCGGGCGCACACCACTTCGGGGAGGATCTAGGGTGGGTGTCGGAGGAACCACTGGCTGAGGCGAAGGCCATGGCTTAGGGGTCTCGGTCAGAAGAAGCGGCTCTTGGATCATCGGCCGAACGCATGCGATCGAGGCGATGAGGAGAATCATTCCCCCGCTCGCAAGAAGCCTGGCGAACCTTTGTGTTCCAAGCAGCAACCGCAAACGCTTTACACGGAAGGAAGGCATTTAGAAAGTTCCCAAATCCAAAGAATCGCGTAGCATGTGACATGAGAGGAGCGCTCGATCGAAAGCGTTCTGCCTCTCTTGCCATCGGGATCTTCAGGGTCGGGACTCTCAGACCGCGAGTAGTCTGATGCATGAATTCTAAATTCTATCATCCGGGAGGGAAGATGCCGCTCCGCCATCGTGCGATCACCGATGTGCCGGGTATCCGGGTAGGTCATGCTCAGAATCTAGAGGCTCTGACCGGCGTCACCGTGGTGCTTTGTGAGAAAGGTGCCATTGCCGGGGTGGATCAACGCGGCGGCGCGCCGGGAACTCGCGAGACGGATGCGTTGCGTCCAATGCACTTGGTTCAGGAGGTGCATGCGGTGGTGCTGGCTGGCGGCAGCGCCTTCGGCCTGGACGCCGCCTCGGGGGTGATGCGCTATTTGGAGGAGCGTGGGGTGGGATTCGAGACCCCGGATGGACGGGTGCCGATCGTCCCCGCTGCGATCCTCTATGACCTCGGGATCGGGGATCCTCATGTTCGTCCGGACGCGGCAATGGGTTATGCCGCGTGCCTGGCTGCGACCGACGGGCCGGTGCCCGAAGGGAACGTGGGAGCAGGGACCGGGGCAACGGTCGGCAAAATCCTCGGAATGCAATACGCGATGAAGGGGGGGATCGGCACTGCCTGTCTGGAGATCGGGGATGGGATCTTGGTCGGCGCGCTAGTGGCTGTGAACGCCCTCGGCGACGTGGTGGATCCCCACACGGGGGCGATCCTAGCCGGCGCCCGGCGTCCGGACGGCCAGGGGTTCGCCGACACAATGACCGTTCTGCGGATCCTAGCCGGCCAGATCTCGTTGAGCTTTCGGCGGCGGATCCCTGAGAACACGGTGATCGGCGTGGTGGTCACGAACGCTGCGTTGACCAAGGAGGAAGCAAATAAGGTGGCGCAGATGGCCCACGATGGCCTTGCCCGCACCATCCGCCCGGCCCACACTATGCTGGACGGCGACACGATTTTTGCGCTGGCGACAGGCGAAAAGGAGGCCGATGTCAGCATCGTGGGCGCCTTCGCCGCGGAGGCCGTAGCCGAGGCGGTTATCTGTGCGATTCGGGCAGCGGAAAGCGTTGCTGGAATCCCTGCCTGGAGAGATCTTTCAGACCATGGGCCTTTTGAACCATAAGGCGGGAAGGTTCCTCGAACGAGGGAGATCCCCACAAGTAATGCCTTCGCATTCCTACATTTGCGGGATAGGGTGGAAAGGCTCTCCGAGGATAAGGCAAGGCTGATCTTTCCTAGAGCCACGCTCCACGCTCTTTGAGGTGAACAGTGCTTCGAAAGCAGGCCGCGCCCGCAACAGGGAGCGGGCTTGACCGAAAGAGCGGGCCCTGTGTAAAATCAAGAACAGCCCTTGCGGGGTGGTGTAAGGGGCAACACACCGGACTCTGGATCCGGGTATGGAGGTTCGAGTCCTCCCCCCGCAGCCAGCGGAAAGGGCCGCCCCGAGCGGCCCTTTCTTTACGTAAGCATAACCTAGCCCGTGACCTTCCCTCCACCGAAGGTTGGGGCGGTCGCTCGGAATGACCTTAATCCGCAGGAGGTCTTATCGTGTTTGCAGTGATCGAAATCGGTGGCCATCAATATCGCGTGAAAGTGGGTGATCAGGTCCAGGTCGAGAAGTTGCCTCTCCAGCCCGGCGCTTCGCTGGAGATCGACCGAGTCCTCATGGTCGGGGAAGAAGAGCAGGTTCGGATCGGTCAGCCAGTCCTTCCAGAGGCACGGGTGCGGGCGACTGTGCTGGGGCATACGAAGGGAGAGAAAATCGTTGTTTTCAAATACCGACCGGGCGCCAAACGCTATCGGCGTAAGCAGGGCCATCGCCAGGTGTATACAGTCCTGCGAATTGACGCTATTGAAAGTGGTGCTCTGTCATCTGCATGATCTGCATGAAAGGAGGTGACCATGGCCCACAAGAAAGGTGGCGGCTCCAGCCGAAATGGACGAGATAGCGAGTCCAAACGTCGCGGGGTAAAGCGGTTCGATGGCCAGTTCGTGCGGGCCGGGAACATTCTGGTTCGGCAATGTGGCACTCGGATCTACCCTGGCCAGAATGTGGGGATGGGTCGCGATTACACCCTCTTCGCCCTGATCGATGGGTATGTGCGTTTTGAGTTCATGCGCGGCGGCCGCAAACGGGTGAGTGTGTATCCAGAGCCAGTCCGCCCGAACGGCGCATCGCAAAACGGAGGTGATGCATGAAGCCAGGGATTCATCCCGCATGGTATCCCAACGCTCAGGTGATCTGCGCCTGCGGCAACACCTGGACCACCGGCGCGACAGTGCCGGTGATCCGAACGGATGTGTGTTCGAAGTGCCATCCTTTCTTTACGGGCGAGCAACGGATCGTGGATAAGGAAGGCCAAGTGGATCGCTTCATGCGGCGTCTGAGCGCTCGCGATGAAGCCTACCTGAAGACACGAGCGGAGCGAGCTCGGCGTCGCAGGCGGAAGGAGACGATGATCGAGATTGTCGAGGAGCCAGAGGAGATCCTTGGAACTCTGGAGGAGGGGGAAAGCAAGTAAAGCGATGCGGGCGGGTCTGGAAAGGCCCGCTCGCGTTGTTTAATATCCTTAGAGGCGATTCATCTGCGCCAGCGCATTTCATGGCCAATCCCTCCAACCCGGATAGCCCTGAAATCCCCCGGATCGGGCTTACGACTCCTTATGCGAAGAGGGGAAGGATCTGCTGCTCTGACTCGAACCATCCGAAGCTATCGTTCTGAAGGGAGGTGATATGGATTCGGAGCGTATGGGCTGGGTGGAAGTGATCTGCGGCTGCATGTTCAGTGGCAAAACTGAGGAGCTTATCCGCCGGCTCCGCCGTGCCCAGATCGCTCGCCAGCCGATTCAAGTGTTTAAGCCGGTGATCGACACTCGTTATGGGGTTGAGAGAGTCCGATCTCATAACGGGATGGACATCGAGGCTATTCCTGTTCCTAACGCTCGAGCGATTCTAGAGCACCTCCGTCCCGAGACCACCGTAGTGGGGATTGATGAGGCCCAGTTCTTCGATTGGGAGATCGCAGATGTGGTTCAGGAACTGGCGGATCGGGGGATCCGTGTGATCGTGGCTGGCCTAGATATGGACTTCCGAGGCGAGCCGTTCGGCCCAATGCCCCTCCTTATGGCCCAAGCGGAACAGATTGATAAGCTCCACGCGATCTGCGTGGTATGCGGATCGCCCGCCACCCGGACCCAGCGCCTCATCAATGGACGTCCTGCCCGCTATGACGATCCCGTGATCTTAGTAGGAGGAAGCGAAACCTACGAGGCCCGCTGTCGATGCTGCCATTTGGTTCCCCGTGCTTGAGGGCCGGAGTGTGTCCTCCGATCGATTTCTGGTCGCAAATGAAAACGGTAAAGATGATCTATATGTCCCTACCTCGGCCATATGCGGGATTACCGAAAAAGAGCCTCGCCCGCCTTCTTCTAATCGACCCATTTCTGGTAGTTAGTTCTAAGGGAAGACACGGCTGGAGGCCTGGATGAATGGGAATCTTGGGGAACCTCTCACGGAATGGGGATGCGAGCATCTGATCGAACGAATTCTGATCCCGGCAGATGTGTTGCAGCGCCGAATCGCCGAGCTAGGAGAACAAATCTCCCGGGATTATGCAGGCAAAGATCTGCTGCTGGTTTGTGTGCTGAAGGGTGGGGTAATGTTCCTCACCGACTTGATGCGGCACATCCACGTTCCCCACGAGATCGACTTTATGGCCATCACCAGCTATGGAGCAGGCGTCCGTCAGTCCACCGGGATCGTGCGTATCCTGATGGATCTACAAACGAATATCGAGGGGCGCCATGTTCTGATCGTAGAGGACATTGTTGATAGCGGTCGAACGCTGGATCATATTCTGCGGCTGCTCTGGACTCGCAACCCGGCCACCCTCAGAGTCTGCGCATTGTTGGATAAGAAGGGGCGTCGGGAGATCTATGTGCCCCTCGATTATGTGGGGTTTGAGATCCCGAACGTTTTCGTCTTCGGCTACGGTTTAGACCTGGATGAGAAGTTCCGTAATCTCCCCTTCGTGGCAGTCCTCGGGGCGGAAGCCTTCCCAAATCTCCAGGCCTCCTCACCGATCATCGTGGGCCGGAGAAAGTCAGAGGCAGTGGAATAGGGAGCAAGGCCATCAGCCATGCTCACGGATTCTCGACTCGTCCCAAGGCCTCTTCATGTGAAGTCAATGCTGGAAGAATCCCCCACATTAAACCGCCGAAATCGCCCACCCACATATGCATCCCGGCCAATTAGGGAATCCTCCAGGACTGCATTTACGATCCGCGCTCCGCTGTCGACGATCGAGTCGCGGATGATCGCGTTTTCGATGAAGCAGCCATCGGCGATCGTGGCATAAGGGCCGATTACCGCGTGCCGCACATGAGCGCTGGGAGAGATGAAGACGGGAGGGATGATCACCACCCCTTCCCGCTGGGCCTCCCGGGAATTGTCATGGCCGTGGGAAAGGAGATACCGGTTCGTTTCCAGCACTGCCTCTGGTGTCCCGCAATCCACCCACATATTTACTTCTCGAACCCGCAGCCGCTGGCCATACTCCAGAAAGATGTTTAGTGCGTCGGTCAGGAAATACTCGCCCCGGGTTCGAATCCCGCGGGCCATTAGCTCTTCACAGGCCTTGACCAGAAGGGGGCCGTTCCGGATGTAGTACATTCCGATCACCGCCAGGCGGTTCTCCAGGCTAGCCGGCTTCTCCACAAATCGGGTCACATAGCCCCGCGCATCCAGCTCCACCACGCCGAAGCGCCGAGGATCTTCAACCTCTTTCACGAAGGCAATCCCATCTGCATCCACGGAATCCAGATCCTGTAGATCTGCCTCAAAAAGGGTATCCGCGAAAAGGATGACAATTGAACCGTCGATGTGGTCGCGGGCCAGCCAAAGGGCATGGGCCTGGCCGAGCAATTCTTTTTGCTCGACATACCGGGCAGGCAGTCGATAGATGCTTTCCACATAATGCTGGATCTGCTCGCCCAAATAGCCAACAATAAAAATGTATTCCTCTGGGTTCATGACAGCTAGCTTCTCCACGATATACCCCAGGAAGGGTTTGCCGGCGACGTTGATCAGCGGCTTCGGCTTGCTATAGGTATGCGGACGTAACCGAGTTCCGAACCCAGCTACCGGGATCACCGCTTTCATCCTCCCCCCTCCAAGATAGGCTCTTAGGATCTCGATACGTTCCTTGGGAAGATTATAACCTGGGCGCTCGCTAGCGATGAGCTGTTCCTGCCTCACCCTTGAGATGCCCGAGGGGAGATAAGGGCAAGTTGAGCTATAATAGCTCCGGCATTCCTACTATAGGAGGTGAACCGATGCATCCCAAGCGCGAGACCTACACGGTGGAAATCGCGGGGCTGATCCGGCATCTTCCGTTATTCGAAATCGCGCCTGGCGTCCGTATTGCCATCTTCAACATGCTCGGGGATACTGAGGTAGTTCTGGCGGCATCTAAAGAACTGGCTAAGCGGATCCCTAAGGAGGCGGAGGTCATCATCACCCCGGAGGCTAAAGCGATCCCTCTAGCCTATCAGCTTTCTGTCGAAATGGGCCTGCCCTACGTGATCCTGCGCAAGAGCTATAAGCCTTACATGGGGAATGCGCTCAGCGCTGAAACCCTTTCGATCACTACGGGGCAACCCCAGACCTTGTATCTGGATGAGAAGGATCTTAATCTGGTCCGTGGTCGAAAAGTAGTGCTGGCGGATGATGTGATCTCCACTGGTTCAACCTTGCAGGCGATGCGCTTGCTTATGAGCAAGGCCGGTGCGATCGTGATCGCGGAAGCGGCCGTGTTTACCGAGGGAGAACGAGCAAAGTGGCGCCATATCATCGCCTTGGGACACCTCCCGATCTTCACCAGCAACGCAAGGAAGGAATAACTAATTTACGAGAGTATGGGCAGAGCCTCGCTTCCATCCGTAGCAAGCGCCGAAGATCGCTTTAGGCGTCCGTGTTCAATCTGGACTTCCCCATGAAGAGTTGAGCGAGAGAAATCTCTCCACCCCTCAATGGGTTTCTCGCAAGAGCGCCGGGAAGCGAAGGGTCTTCCGCGCCGGGTTAAGTGATCTTTCTCTTTCTAACCGTTTGGGGATGGTAGGCACAGGAAGGAGAGGGGAACCATCACCGTCAGGATTGGTTTACGATCTCCGATCCATTCTCGGATAGAGCACCACTTTTGAGCGCGTGATTGTAGCGGGAGACGTTGTCCTGCGGAGGAAGCAATGTTGTTTATCCCTTATCCGTATGTGCGCTGGTGGATGGCTCTGCTAATTCTGATCTGGCTAGGGATCTGGGTCGGGCTCCGGCCCCAGGGGCCTGCCTTGATCGGTGTGATCTTAGCTCTGGTGATCACCGCTCTGTCATGGATCAATCCGCCGGGGGTTTACTCTTGGCTGATCACTCCTACTTGCCCTCAGTGCCGAGGCCAGCTTCGATGGTCTATCATCCAGCCTGACGATCACGATCCCTATGTGGAGGAAGTCCGGGTGGTCTGCACCCACTGTGGATGGGGTCGGATGGAGTTTCGCAACCTCGTGGGGCCCCTCACCGCAGGGCCGGCTTATCCCGAGTAAGCGGCAGATCATGGCTTCCCTTTCGCTCGATTCGGTTCCGAAACAGGGGCGGGCTGGCTTGAGGGTTCGCCCCCGTTTCTTCACCGTATGTCGGAGATCTGCGCATCCCACGACCCGGAGGGCCGTGGAAGGGTAGGAGGCTCCGCCTTCACCCTTTTTTTCGGCCCCCTCCCTCTGCCGCTCCACAATACAGCGAGGAAGGAAGGGGAAGGGACTAGCCCTGATTTCCCGTCTAGGATCCCGTCGATGAACCTCCCTGGCTCAACCGGCGATCTCCGGAGGCCCGAATGGCCCTTGTCGAGCTCGGGTTGATCTTTGTCGGGCTTGCTTTGCTCCATCGCACGGCCTATCATCTGGGATTTTCCCCTATCCCTTTCATCCTGCTGGCCGGGCTGGCCTTCGGTGAAGGCGGCATCGCCCCCCTGCGCTTTAGCGAATCCTTTGTTCAGATCACCGCTGAGATCGGGTCTCTGCTTCTGCTTTTTATGCTGGGACTGGAATATAGCGGACAGGAGCTCCGGGAAGCTCTGGAGACTCATCTCCCGGACAGCCTTGTGGATCTCCTGCTGAACTTCCTACCTGGTTTCCTGCTGGCATTAGGGTTAGGCTGGAGCCTGCCTTTGGCCCTACTCATGGGCGGGGCCACTCTGATTACCTCCTCCGGGATCCTGGCTCATCTGATCGCCGAGCTGAAGTGGGAAGAACGCCCCGAAGCCCGCATTGCGATTTCGCTATCGATCCTTGAAGACATGCTGGTCGCGCTGCTTCTTCCACCCGCTGCCCTGCTGCTCTTCCGCGTCGAATCGCCTTCCGTTGGCCCGATGCTGCTGACCGCACTGCTCTCCGTCGGCGCTCTGTGGGTGGCGATCCGTTTCGGGCAGGCCCTCAGCCATGCGGTGGATCACGAAAGCGACGGGGTGCTGCTGCTCTCTCTGTTCGGGCTAACGCTGCTGGCCGGGGGGCTTGCCACCCTGCTGCAAATCCCAGCGGCGATCAGCGGATTCCTGCTGGGCATCGCCGTCTCCGATCCGGTGAAAGAGCGTGCGCGGCGCCTGATCGGGCCGGTTCGAGATCTCTCCGCAACGGTTTTCTTCCTCACCCTGGGCCTGCGTCTGGACCCGGGGCTCCTGCCGCCGGTGCTGCCCCTCGCAGTGGGCTTAACGCTGATCACCGGGTTCACCAAGGGGCTCACCGGATGGTGGGCTGCCCGACGACAGGGACTCGATCGATGGGCCCGATGGCGGACAGGCGCTCTGATGATCGCGCGGGGTGAATTTTCCGGAGTGATCGCGGGCCTGGTCCTCCAGGCGATGCCATCGGCCCCTTTCGTTCCCATGACAGCTGGTTATGTGTTGCTCAGCGCCATCGTTGGCCCATTGCTGGTTCATCGATTGCCTAGGGCCAAGCCATAATCTCGGAAGGATCACATCCGTGGATGGTCAGAGGCAGGCTTCCCCGGATGGAGTCCAGTGTGAGACAAAGAATGGAATGGGATGCCACCAGGTCCGAGGCGCAACCTTTAATTAATAAAAGCGCTCAATCGGCCACCCCCGCTGTCGGGCCAGCCGGCGCAAACGAGGATCCGGGTTTACCGCAACGGGATGGCCCACCCGTAGCAAAAGATAGCGATCCGTGTAGCTGTCGGAATAAAAATAGCTTCGAGCGAGGTCGACTCCCCTCTCGGCCGCATACCGTTCCGCCCAGTAGACCTTGCCCGGGCCATAGCACGGAGGCTCCATCACCCGCCCGGTGAGGCGTCCATCCACCACCTCCAAATAGGTGCACATATAATCCGGGATGTCCAAGATCTCCGCTAGGGGACGCACCACGTATTCGGTGGCCGCCGAAACCAGGACAACTTGATGTCCTTGAGCACGATGCCAGCCGATCCGCTCGACGGCTCGGGGGGCGACATAAGGCCGCACCCACTCTTCAAACCATCGACGGGTTTCCTCTCGGAATGCTTGCTCATCTGTGCCAGCGATGATCGCGGTCAGCTTCGCGCTGGCCCGGGGGAATTCCAGCAATCCCAGATAGTAGCGCAGGGCCAGCCAGAGAAATGTCGCCCATAGCCGCCGGTTGATGCGACCGTTTTGACGCAGATACCGCATCCACTGCTTTCCGGAGCTTACTGAGAGCACCGTGTAATCCACGTCGAAGAAGGCAGCAACCGACGCCTCCATCGCCTCCATCGCGGGTTGCCCTGAGCCTAAGACCTTCTTAGGTGAGCACGAGGGGATTTCTCCCCTCATCTCGACTGTGAGGCGTGAAGCCATGCGGAGCTATCCCTCCTTTTGTTCCTTAAGGGTTCTGCGTTCACTGACCCTGCAGCAGGCTGACCTGAGCATCTTAAAAAATCACCGGGCCTCGGATCTTTCACCTGCGCTTGCAAGCAAGCATATGCAAGCAGATCAGAAAAAAGGAATTCAACAGTCCATGCAGAATGGATACCCGATTTATGTTAAACCAGCGTGAAAATCTTCCCAAAGATTTTCCAAAAGAGGACGGCGCAAGATGCCTCCCCTAAATTTTAGGAGGTTGGTTTGTCTCCTCGCGGACATCCACAGATGGGGAGAGCACCTGACTGGCTAAGAGGGACTCGATATCTTTTCAGAGCTGCTTGCTGACAGTCTGATAGTGCCGCCGCTCAATCAACGACCGCTGGCCTCGCACCATATCCGATTCGGTCTGCGGGGATGCGGATTTGCTTGGATTGCCATCAATTTGGATTCAGGGGAACATCTGGCTCCTCCATTCTCTTCCTTGCCCAGGTGAAATCCACCAAGGGATGCCATCGGTGCCGGTTCTACCGTTCCCAGTCAAGGGCCGGACTGGGATATCCTCCTTCGGTCGCAGGCCCTCTGTGAGAACAGGCCCTTGGTGGACGGTCGCGCTATCATAATATCATCTAAAACATCGGAATAGCGGGTGAGGATATGGGGAAAGACCTTCCGGATGTGTTTCACGGCCGGGCGAAAGGGCCTTCAGAGGGCATGCCATTGATCCCAGGGCGGATGAGTGAATGGCTTTTGCGCAGGTGGATCTGGATCTTCCTGATCGGATATGGGTTTTTCATTGGCCTCCCTTGGCTCGCGCCGGTGTTCATGCACCTGGGGTGGGAGAGACCTGCCCGTTGGCTTTATGATCTCTACAGCCTCTTCTGTCATCAGCTGCCCCATCGCTCTCTGTTCCTCTTCGGGCTCAAGCCGATGTATTCGCTGAATGAAATCCAACAGGCCTGGCCGTATGAGAATGTCTTTTTGCTGAGGACGTTCATCGGCGATCCGGTCTTCGGATATAAGGTTGCATGGTCAGACCGCATGATCTCAATGTATACCAGCCTCTGGGCAGTGGCTCTTCTCTATGCTGTAAGCGGCCGCTGCTGGCGGCCTATGCCCATAGGAATCTTCCTCCTATTAGCCTTTCCGATGGCCTTGGATGGCATCACCCACTTCATCAACGATCTCCTTTATGGGATTGGAGAGCGTGGCTTTCGCTACGATAATGCCTGGCTTGTGATGTTGACAGGGGGACGCCTACCCTCGTGGTTCTACGTCGGAGATGCTCTGGGTTCCTTCAATTCGTGGATGCGGTGGATTACTGGCGCGCTCTTCGGGATTGGGCTGGGAGGCCTAACGCTGCCCTATGTTGAGATAGCCACTCGGGCCGTCCTGAGGGATTGAAGGCCTGTAACTCCAAGCTCATCCACCTTATACCACTAAGAAGAGTTCGGTAGCTAGCAAGAGCTTGGGCTTCTCTCTCCAGACGCTGCTCGAAATGGAGTCCAAAACGGTTTCGGGGAGGCGCTGAATGTTTCAAGAAATTCCTTTGGCTCGCATGCGCCTATGGGTCTTGACGGTCGGTCCTCTGGCCACGAATTGCTATATCGCCGCATGTCCGGAGACCCGGGAAGCCGTGATCATCGATCCGGGCTGGGATCCCGAGCAGATCCTCATGGTAGTCCGAGCTGCAGACCTGAAGGTGCGGTATGTGGTAAATACCCATGCGCACTGGGATCACATCGGCGCGAATAGGGAGGTGGTTTCCGCTACTGGCGCCCCACTGGCGCTTCATCCCGCGGATCTTCCGCTCTTGCAGGCCAGGGGAGGCGCGGATTGGTGGGCGATCCCTATCCCCCCCAGCCCTCCTCCGGATCTGGAGCTCCAGGATGGCGACGTACTGAAAGTGGGCACCCTGCGGTTTCAGGTGCTGTTCACACCAGGGCATACCCCCGGACATATCTCCTTATACGAGCCAGAAGCCGGTGTGGTGTTCGACGGTGACGTCCTCTTCGCTCAGGGGATCGGCCGGACGGATCTGCCGGGAGGTGATTATGAGACCCTGATGCGTAGCATTCGAGAGAAACTGCTCGACCTGCCAGATGAGACGCGGGTTTATCCTGGACATGGATCGTGGACTACTGTCGGCCAGGAGCGAATGGGGAATCCTTTTTTGATATGAGGAATTAAGAACACGAGGTCTGAGGATATCTGTGGATTGCTGCTACCGAAAGGTGCCTTGCGCCTGTTGTCGGTTCGCCGATGAGCTAGGGATTTGGGGGACTGACGCCAGCTCAGATTATTCTTCCTCCTTCTCACAGCCCTTTGGACATTCTAAGGGGCGCTTGGCTCCCACGCCCACACCGCCCTCGACCCCCTCGACGGAGAATGCACAAAGGACTAAGGCCAAGCGGACAGGATCCGCGAATAAAGGCCTGACACTGTCTGCCCGAATATAGTCAGAGCGACGAGGACAACTAATGCAATCAACAAGGCGATCAGGGCATATTCAACCAGTCCTTGACCCACTTCGCGCCTGAAATGTAGCATGCACATCGCCTAGGGCTCGAAGTCTGTAGGTTTAGCCAAATTATACATTAGGGCGAAGGCGCCTCTGATGGGACTTTGGTCATGGGAGGGGGAAATCTTCCTGAGCAAGATTCGTTCAGCTCGGGCGGCGAGAGGGTATAGTTATTTCGCGAGGCGTACTCCGTCCTCCAGAATCAGGCCGGTCAGATAGGATCGCGGAACGAATTCAAACCAGGGGATGCTTTCGGTGCAAGGTGGCGAGGGAGGGACGGCGCGGGTGGGATGGGGGCCAACGTGGAGGGGCCATCGCTTCTCGGAAATAGCTATGGCAAAGAAAGGGCGCTGGAATAACTGGGCCAGAACCGCCAGGACAAGGGTGCCAACTTTGTTCACAATCCCCTCCTCGTCCCATGCGTCCGCTCCAATCAGGATGAGATCGGCATGAGAAATCCAGCTCATCGCGACCAGATCCGGGAGAAGGAGGGAGATATGGCCCATCGCTGCAATCTCTTCGGCCATATGCCGTCCTTCCCCGCCGGGCTCCGCTACGGGGCAGATCACGCGAAGCCTGTGGCCTTTTTCCGCGGCGAAGGCCAGAGACCGAGCGACTAGGCCGCTTCGGGAGTGAGTCACAATAGTCCTAGCTGTGCGAATCAGCGAAGCCGCATGCCAGGCAGCTGCCTCTGCATGCGCCTCTAATTGGTCTCGGAACTTCCGAGCGGTGGAGATCAAGGCCGCGCGGGCGGCCGCTGGATCCATCCCCTTCTGGAGGGCCTGACGAGCGGATTCTGCGAGATGCCATGGAGGCGCCATGTCTGGATGCGCTTGGGTGAGTGCATGCAGTAGCGCTTCCAGCTCGGAGCAAAAATCCTTCATTCGATCAATCGGGGCATTCTGAGCCCACTCCTCCAGGATCTGGGTGGCTCGGAAGGCGAGTGCCATGGCCCCGGAAGTACGGTCCTCTCGGTAGGCCCGCAAGGGCTCCCACCTGTCGAGATGTTCCATTCGCTCTCCCTTCAGGAAACGAACAGTGTGTTTCTATGATACGCTGGGTTGCATGGGCGAGGGAGACTCACCTAGGTGACCCTTGTCCTCTTCGTAATTTTAGGGAAGCAAAGGCAAGGAGGCCATGGGCTCTAACTGGCTTTTCGAGTGGATTGCCCCTTTCTACAATCTGGCCGTCCGATTTCTAGGGACTCGACAACTGCAAATTTATCTCGATCTTCCGACACAGGGACGGCTGCTGGATCTTGGGGGAGGGACTGGACGGGTGGCCTTCGCCCTTCGGGAGATGGTCGGTTTAGCAATTGTGGCGGATGCGGCTTGGGGCATGCTTCGCGTCGCTCGTAGGCGGCCGAATCTGCTCCCTGTTCAGGCTCTTGCTGAGCGGCTTCCCTTCGCCGATGCTACCTTTGCTCGGATCGTTATCGTTGATGCGCTTCATCACTTCGTAGATGCAAGGGCTGCTATTCAAGAGGCGGCTCGCGTGCTTCAGCCTGGAGGCCGGCTGGTGATTGAAGAGCCCGACATCCACCGCTGGCCCGTCAAAGGGATCGCATGGCTTGAGCAGCTGATCGGGCTGCGTAGCCGGTTCCTAAACGCGCAGCAGATCCGAGAGCTAATTGAAGAAGCCAGCTTACGAGCCCAAGAATACCGAGATCTATCCCGCTTTCGGGTGTGGCTGATGGGTCACAAGGCGATCAGCTGATCTGAGACTTATTCGCTTTTGACCGATGTGCACGCTGAACCGCGCGGCGGAAGCGATAATCCCGGACGCCCGACGCGCTCGATGCTGTCCCCGCGTTTTCAAATCAGCGGGTTGAGAGATCAACAGGGCGAGTCGTGCACTGACCTCGGACGCCCCCTCCGGGATTCGAACCCGGATCATGCCGCTTAGAAGGCGGCCGCTCTTTCCCTTTGAGCTAAGGGGGCATACTTCCACATCGAGTGAAAAATGAAATTTAACAATAGACAGAATAGTCGGAACGAATGCTTGGAAAAAGTCTTATGGAGAAAAAGGGCCCGACAAGTGGGCCAGATGCCAATCTTCCAAGTCAGAGGGATCTCACGAGAACAAGAGAGAGAGGAGAACATGCGCCCGAACCCGAGGCGGAGTCCAGGCGCCTTGAAAGGAAGGCTGATGAGGAGCATTCCAAACCGATCATCGGGAACACCTAATCGCAAAATCAGTCGGTGGACAGAACCATTCAAGGAACCGTATATACGATATCACGATCTGAAAGCGCTGTCAAGCGCCTAAATGTCTTTGCCCACACTCTTCCATATCCACGCGGCCCGCCTCTTGCTACTCCTTCGGCTTGCCTCTTCTACGACTCCCTGTGGCCTGCCCGCGTTTCCTCCTTGTCTTCTTCCTCAGCCCATCCACTGCTTGGGACGAACAGCTGAACCGCAATTCTCTGATCCTCCGAAGGAGGGTGCCCACATGACGGCGCAATACGAGCGAAGCGCGGCAGAACGCCATCCACTCGACACTCGCCCGATCCCCATTCCGCTTTTCCGCCAGGCAAGTGCCTCTCTTCGGAGGACAATCCCCGGGGGCGGCCTATGAACGGATCGCCAAAACCCTATAGCCTCTTTGGGCCGAAGATCGGGGCCGTCCTCTGATTGTGCCATAAGGGCAATCATCAAGGCCATCCTGAATTATGGTCGACCTCAGTTGATCCGACCGCCTATCGCTGCTGTCGGGTGCGGGCATAGAAGGGGAGCGGGAGGCTCATCGCTGTCTGGATGATCTGGCAGCGAGCCTGCAGGGCTACCAGTTTAGCCCGCTGCACCGGTTCTAGGCGGTTGAGGTTCGGAAGCGATATCGGCAGCTGCACTGGCCAGTTCTCCATCGCAATCCGCTGATCGCTTAGCCGCGCGCCATGGCGGACCACAGCCCCTGCCCAGGTCAAACCAGCCTCGAAGCTGATCAGGAGCAGGTAGTCGCCCTCCCGGATCCGGCCCTTGGCCATTGCTTCGGCAAAGGCGATGGGGATTGAGGCCGCTGACGTATTCCTGTAACGATCCAGGTTTAGAAAGGCCTTTATCTATGCATAATCCCAATTCATGGCAGGCGGCCTCGATGATCCGTTCCTTGGCCTTGATGGGGGATCATTAGATCGGTCTCGTCCGGCGTCAGGCCGCTGCAGGCGTTGGCCTCGATGGCTACTCTGCCCGGCACCCGCATGGCGCGCTTAAACACCGCCCGCCCGTTCATGCGCAGCAGGTGGCCTTTCTGATGGATAGGCTCCTCGGTGATGTAGGCGTTGCGGGAGATACTGGGACCGATGAGGTGCTCTGCCTCTGATCTATCGGAGCCTAGCACGAACGAGAGGAGACCTATGGGAAGTTCGCTGGCCTGCAGAACCAATGACTCCGGCTCCGTCGCCGAACAGCACGGCAATATTGCGATCAGTCTGGTCAATGTTGCGGCTGATGATACAAGCACTGATCACCAGGACATTTCACATCGGGCCAGCGGAGATGAAGGCGTGGGCGACGGCCGTGGCCATACCATACATGAAGCCAGTGCAACCCGAGCCTAGGGTGAAGGCACCGCAGCGGGCGCGCAGTTTATGCTAAATGATCGATGAGACCGGAGGGATTATGTAATCCGGCGTGGAGGTCGCCACAGTGATCAAGCTGAGCCAGTTCCCGGCGGGTTAGCACCCGCTGGGGAACTGCCATCCCTCATCCGGCAATTCGGCTGCGCCATGGCATTCCATCCCCCTTGGCTTGCTCTCCCTTCTGCGGGCCTCGTTCAGCAAGTTCCCTCATCGGCTCAAGATGGCTCCTTCTTACGGGAGTGGGATAGGCGACCTTCCCACGCTGTTCACACCCTAATAAACCTTAATGCCGTAGAGCATGTAATCGGCGATATGTCCATACCCCTAGGGCGGCTGTTCCTAAGATCACTGGGAGCCACCACCGCGAAGGCCGAGGTAAGGAAGCTCGCATACAGCGTTGCTGATGCGCTTTTCCTATGAGGCGCTCGTATAGAGAGGACACCCAGACGGAGCGAGGTTCGACTGGACGTAGTGCCTCCGCCACCCGTTCGGCAATCTGAAACAGCGCACGCTCTTCGGGAGAGAAGGCCACTGGGGGAAGCGGGAAGGCAGCATTTCCTCGGAATCCCTCGCGTAACCGAATGGCATGGAGATCTAGCCAGTGCGCCAGATCTGGCATAAAGTCCTCCAGATGGAGGGGTATAGCATAATCTCAAACATTCTTGAGAAGAGAAGGCTATGCAAGGTGTTTCGTTCGCTTTATCGTGTTTGATCCCTTCTGAGCGAGCCTAGATCATCTGAGCCGGAAATCTCCTCCATCAATTCCCTACGGAGGGCCTCTAAGGTGCGATGGTACAACACCCGGATCGCTCCTTCAGTTCGACCCATGATTCGGGCGATCTCTGCGTTGGGAAGCCCCTCGACAAATTTCAAGATCAGCAACTGTTGGCGGTCTGGCGGCAGGCGTCGAATCGCTTTCAGTAGCTGTTCCTGCTTCTCCCGGTGCTCTAATGTGGCCTCTATGTGTGCGGAGTCCCGATCGTGCCCATTCTCCGAGAGGCCAATGGTGGGATGCCGCCGGCGATCCCGATGCCAGTTGGCCACCAAGTTATGTGCAATCCGGAACAGCCATGCGGCGAACGGTAGACCTCTTTCTTGGAATCTCGGCAAATGTTGAAGCGCCTGCAGAAAGACCCGGCTGGTCAGATCCTCAGCCTCCTCGGGATCACCGGTTCGATAAAAGATATAGTTGTAGATCGAACGAACATATCGAAGATACAGCTCTCCAAAGGCCTCTGGATCCCTACGGGCTCGTTCCACAAGCCTTCGTTCATCTTCTCGAGAATCAGCAGAAGAACGTCGGGCGTTCATAAATGAGAACACCGTTCTTGCTGATCTGTAATCCGCCTGCTTAAGTAATTCTTTAGGGTCTCCCGTTTTCAGTGATAGAAGTTCGAAACCTTCGCAGCGTTCGCCTCTCGATATAGCAATCTCATGCGAATCCGTTCTTGAGAGGCGAGCAGATTTGCCACGCCGTTGCGAAATTAAGTATACCAGGGAATGTTAAGGAAAGGATAGCGTTCCGCCTAGCTGTTTGGTATCTTTAAGGTCTAAAAGGTCTAAGAAAAGTGGAGGTGAGCTTTGCTCGTGCATACCCGCCTGGCTACTCGGGCGGATCGAGTAGCGATCTTTCAGCTGATCCGCGGGCATCGGCGTGCGCAATTGGCTTTAGACTGGTGGTCGTTGGAAGAGTGGCTAGATGCGCCAGCTGCGTGGGTTGTGGAGCGAATGGGGCAGATCATAGCGTTCTGGTTAGGCGTCCAGGTAGATAGCCCGATAGTCTGGTTGCGGGGGGCAGCGGTGGCGGATCATGAAGATGCGGTCGCGCTGTTCCAGCAACTCTGGCCTCGGCTGGCTCAGGCGGTGGCCCGTCAGGGGGCAGAGCAGGTGGTCGGGATGGCCTATGGAGAATGGTTGGAGCCAGTTTATCGGGCGGCCGGGTTTGTCCAGCGAACTGTGGTGATCACGATGCAGAAGGACGACTGGCGTATCCCGGAGATTCCCAGCGCCTCCGTTCGCATTCGACGGGCTGTGCTAGCAGATATCCCGCGCATCGCGGAGGTGGATCGACTGGCTTTTGAGCCGATATGGTGGTATGGCCCAACCATCCTGACCCGAGCCTGGCATCAGGTGCCTTATTTCATTGTGGCGGAGGAGGACAAGATCATCGGATATGCGTTCGTGGATCTGTATGGCATGCATGGCCATATTGTGCGTCTAGCGGTTCATCCGGCATATCAGGGGCGGGCCGTTGGCGCACATCTACTGGCAGAGAGCCTGCGGTATCTGATCGATTTGGGAGCTTACCCGATTACTCTGAACACCCAGATCGAAAATCAGGCCTCCCAGGCTCTCTATCGTCGCTTCGGATTTCGCCCCACAGGCCACGAGATCTCTGTCTGGGGTTGCTCATTGAAGGGGGAAGCCAGCGTTCTCCAAGATCACAAAGATCGGATGCGGTGATGTGTCGCGGGCCTCGATTGCGTCAGCCCGTTTCGCCGATCGCGAGGGCAAGCGCTCCCAGCAGCCCTGCTCGATCTCCCAGCGCCGGGGGCACGATGTAATCTTCTAAATCTCCCTGCAATGCAGGGATTGGAAGATAGCGACTGAGAACCTCCCTTACCCGTTGTCGGATGCGAGGGAACAGGCTTCGGTTCTCCATCACACCGCCCCCCATGATGATCCGCTCCGGGGCCAGGATGCAGAGGATGGTCTGTAAGCCGAGAGCTAAATATTCTGCCTCTAGATCCCACGCGGGATGATCCCAAGGCAAGGACTCTGGGGGTTGCCCCCATCGAGCCTTTAGGGCTGGCCCCGAGGCTAGCCCTTCTAAGCAGTCCCCATGGAACGGGCAGACCCCAGGGAACGGATCTCGTTTCCAGTCATGGGGAATGCGGATATGTCCCATTTCAGGATGGAGCGCGCCGTGGAGCAGTTGCTTATGAACCACTGCGCCGCCTCCGATCCCAGTGCCAACGGTCAAATATACAAAAGTGCTTAGGTCTCGCGCCGCACCCCATCGTCCCTCTCCAGCGGCAGCAGCGTTCACATCGGTTTCCAGATAAACCGGCACGTTGAAGGCTTCCCGAAGAGGTTTCAGAAGATTAGCGCCAGACCATCCTGGCTTGGGAGTGGTAAGAATGGTTCCAAAAGTAGGAGATTTTGGATTCAGATCGAGAGGGCCAAAGGCGCCCACTCCGATCGCTTGCAGCTTAGAACGAAAGTCCTGAAAAAACGTGATGACACGTCCGATCGTCTCTTCGGGAGTCGTGGTGGGAATGCGAATGATCGCTCGTAGATCCTCTGGCCCGGTTCCTACCGCGCAAAGGAATTTAGTGCCGCCTGCTTCGATCGCACCGTAGAGTCCCATATGACTATCGCTCCGGTTTTAGGGATAACGAGGCGTTTCTCTCTGTGAATTCATCAAGGCGTAAGAGAGGATAAGGGCCTAGTGGGCGCCATCCCGTGGTGAGGATGAGGAAAGCGAAAGGAATTCTCTCTATGCAAGCTTGCCCTCTGTTCCCGGCCCGCGCCCTCCCATGTATTATTGGGGCTGGATGGCCTTTCGCAGACGTTGAACAGCTTCCGCCGGCTGGCCTTGGGGCGCCTCGAAGATGTAAGCACCGGCGACCAATACGGTGGCACCTGCTTCCACCAACGCCAGCGCGTTTTCCGGCCCCACCCCACCGTCTACCTCCAGCTCGATGGGCCGACCGAGAGCATCAATCATCTTCCGCGCCCGACGCACTTTTTCCAGCATCCGCTCGATAAACGCCTGGCCCCCGAATCCCGGGTTAACGGTCATGATCAACACTTGGTCGACGTCGGGCAGGATCTCCTCGAGGGCGCTCAGAGGCGTGGCTGGGTTCAGGGCCACGCCGGCCCGCAACCCCAGCTCCCGGATCTGCTGGATCACTCGGTGGAGATGAGGGCAGGCCTCCACGTGGACGATCAGACCATCCGCGCCCGCGCGAGCGAATGCCTCTAAGTAGCGCTCCGGGGCCTCTATCATTAAATGAACATCCAGAGGGAGAGGGGTAATCCGGCGCAGTGCCGCCACGATCGGCATCCCGAAGGTCAGGTTCGGGACGAAATGGCCATCCATGACGTCCACGTGGATCCAGTCCGCTCCGGCCTCGGCGACCTCTGTCACTGCCCGGGCCAGGCAGGTGAAATCCGCGGAGAGGATGGAGGGCGCGATCCGAATCCTCGTCATGCCAGCACCTCCCGGATCGGAGCGACAGCGATCCGCGGACGACGCCCCATCGTCTCCGCCCGCAGCTGACCGCAGCCTGCCGCCACATCGATCCCTCGCCGTACTCGGACCGTGCAGGAGATCCCAGCCCTTTCCAGAACACGTCGGAAAGCCTCCACGCGCTCCGGTGGAGAGGCTTGCCCCGAAAACCCTGGAGTGGGGTTCAAGGGGATCAGGTTGACATGGGCCAGCATCCCCCGGATCCACCCCACCAGGGCTTCGGCCTGTTCCGGAGTGTCGTTGACGCCCCGGATCATCACCCATTCGAACGTGATCCGCCGGCGGGTCTGTTCGATGTAATCGCGGATCGCTCCCATCAATATGCGGAGGGGATAGACGCGGTTGATCGGAACCAGCCGATCGCGCAGCTCATCGGTAGCCGCATGCAGGGAGACGGCCAGGTTGATCTGCCATCCCTCCTGGGCGAACCGCCGGATGCCCGGGACGATCCCCACAGTGGAAACGGTGATGCGACGCTGGCCCAGATGAAGGCCATCCGGATGGATGAGAAGGCGCAGCGCTTTGGCGGTGTTGGCGTAATTCGCGAAAGGCTCGCCCATCCCCATGAACACCACATGGGTCAACCGTTCGCCATGGGCGGCCAGCCAGCGGGCGATCCAGAGGACCTGTTCCACGATCTCGCCGGCGGTGAGGTTGCGCAACAGGCCCATTTGCCCGGTGGCGCAGAAGGGGCAACCCATGGCGCAACCTGCCTGGGTCGAGACACAGGCGGTGCGCCGATCGATATATTCCATCAGCACCGCCTCCACCTCCATCCCGTCCGGCAGGGCGAAGAGCCACTTCCGGGTCCACCCATCCTGAGAGACCCGTTCGGCCAGCGGTCGAAGGGTCGATAGCGCGAAGGTCTCCGCGAGCCGAGCCCGCAGGGCCTTGGGCAAATCCGTCATCGCTTCGAAAGTGACTGCGTGACGCGAATAGACCCAGCTCCAGATCTGGCGGGCCCGATAAGGCGGCTCCCCCCAGCGATTCAGGATCTCGCTGAGCTCTTCCAAGGACAGATTTAGAAGCCCCCGCATCCCGTCATCCCGTTCCATCCGCTTGTCGTCAATTCCAAATTCTTTAGATTCGATTCCGATATGCGGAATGTGCAAGTTCATCCTAATCGAAAGATCAGCTGGAGGGCAAGTCTGAAGCGGGCCAAGCCTTCCCTTTTTCGCTCAGTCAGCGTCGTCGAAGGGAGATTCGGGATCAAGCAGCGAGCAGATCTATTAGAAGCGCACAACTCCACCCTGGAGCTCCTAATTCGTAATAGGCGGAAGCTCTACCAGGTCCTTCTATGAGGGATCGAGGGCGGACTCATCACGTGAAGTCACTTGGGATATGGATTGACTTCAAGGACACTCTCCCTACAATGGATAGAGTGGGAGTTGTCGAAGCTCGCTGAGTATGGAATTCACTTTCTCCCTATCCGAGTGGCCAGGCCATCGTAGGTGACAGATCAGCTTTCGGAAGCTCGGATGCGAACATAGGCGCAAGTGCTTAGGAAGCTGGCGGAATTGAATCGAATTGGAGGGAGCGATGGACATCTTTGCGAAATGCAACGGGTTCACCACGGCAAAGGAGGCGATGGCGGCCGGCTTCTATCCGTATTTTATCCCCCTCGATGACACCGAGGGAACAGAGGTGATCTATCAGGGGCGCCGCATTCTGATGTTCGGATCCAATAATTACCTGGGACTGACTACACATCCCAAGGTCAAAGAAGCAGCTATCGACGCGATCAGGCGATACGGAACCTCGTGCACGGGCTCTCGCTTCCTAAATGGGACCCTGCGTTTGCACCGGGAGCTGGAGGAGCGCCTGGCGGCCTTCGTCGGCAAGGAAGCGGCGCTGGTGTTCTCGACCGGCTACCAGACCAACCTGGGGACGATCTCTGCGCTGGTCGGGCGAGGGGATTATGTGATCCTGGACAAGGAGGATCACGCCAGCATCGTGGACGGCGCTCGCATGTCTATGGGGATCGCTAAGCGGTTTTCGCACAATGATATTGCTGCCCTGGAGCGACAGCTGGCCGCCCTTCCGCCGGAGGCTGGCAAACTGGTGGTGGTGGACGGCGTTTACTCGATGGGCGGCGACATCGCGCCCTTGCCGGAATTGGTGGAAGTCTGTCGCAAATATGGAGCGCGGTTGATGGTCGACGACGCCCATTCCCTCGGGGTGCTCGGGCCGAACGGTCAGGGGACGGCGGCCCATTTCGGACTCACGGAACAGGTGGATCTCATTATGGGCACGTTCAGCAAGTCTTTCGCCTCCATCGGCGGCTTCATCGCAGGGGATGAGCCGGTGATCCACTACATCCAGCACCATGCGCGCTCCCTGATCTTCAGCGCCAGCCTGCCTGCGCCGAACGTGGCCGCTGTGTTAGCAGCCCTCAAGATCATGCTGGAGGAGCCCGAGCGGATCCGGCGGGTGAATGAGATTGGGGCCAAGATGCGCTATGAGCTCAAACGTCTGGGCTTCGACATCGGGCCCAGTCAAACCCCGATCGTGCCGATCATCATCGGCGATGACATCCGGACCGCCTTAACATGGAAAGCCCTGTTCGAGGAGGGTGTCTATGTAAACTGTGTGGTGGGACCGGCCGTTCCCCCCGGAAAGCAGCTTCTGCGCACATCCTACATGGCCACTCACACCGATGAGCAGCTGGAGCGTGGTCTGGAGATCTTCGAACATGTCGGGCGGATGATGGGGCTGATTCATCCATCGACTGCCCATGTGGAGGAGCCAGCGCCCACTGTGGGCTCCTAAGCCATAAAGAAATCAAGAAGGGAACCTGGGGTGCGGGGCCATAAGCCTTCTGCCCCCTCTTGATCCCCAAAGCGTCTTCGGGAGGTTTTCGGAATGCCGCTCTACGAATATCTTTGCCGAGATTGCGGAATGAAATTCGAGCTCCTGCGTGGGATCAACCAGGCCGATGAGCCGGCCCCGTGCACACAGTGCGGCAGTCATCGAACCGGCCGGTTGATCTCTCTCTTCGCTGCCGTCAGCGATGGGAAAATCGTCGCTGGCCCTACAGGCTGCACGACATGTTCGTCCCATACCTGTGCTGGATGCGGGCTTCATGGATAAACGAAATCAGAATGGAACGGAGGAGTCTAGGGATCCGCAGGGCGGACCGCAAGGAACCAGAGGGGTAGGCCGATCCCGTCTGGCGCAGAGCGTCCTGGGGATTGGGCTTGCCATGATTGGCCTTATCGGGTTGGGCCTGCCCAACCTGGCGAGAGCCCAGGGCGATTTCCGAGCCCAGGTGATTTCCCCTTCCCGAGATCAGCCGGTCTGGGGCACCGTGGATATCGTCGGGATCGCGACTCATCCGAATTTCGCCAAATATGAGGTGGCCATTTTAGACGCCCAGGATTTTACAAAAGAGTGGCGCTGGCTGGTTCAGGGCCGTCCGGTCCGCGCCGACACCCCCACCGTGCTGGCCACATGGGATACCCGGCTCTTCCCGGACGGAGAGTATGTGATCCTGGTTCGCGTGTGGGATCAGGGAGGGGGTCATCGCGATTTCCTTTTTCCAGGATATCGGGTCGCCAATGCCCAGCCGACGCCCACCCCGACGGAAGTGATGGAGCCGACCATTGAGCCAGAGCCCACGGGCCCGTTTATCGTAACCCCAACGGTTCAGATTGAGCTTCCGCCTACATCCACCCCTGGCCCCACCTCGACGCCTATTCCCGGAGTCAGGCCGGCTGGGATAAGGGATGGCCTCGGTTTGGAGGCGCTGCTGGAGGCTTTCTTTATGGGAGTCCAATGGACATTCGTTCTCTTTGGGGTCTGGGGAAGCCTCCTGGTGCTCCGCTGGGGGTGGCGTCAGTGGCGTCGCTGAAAGGTGGGTCGTCTAATCCGATTGTTCTCCCGGAGAAGGTTGATGGCTAGCGAACCGATTCGGGTGCTTCACTTTGCGGATCTGCATATCGGCATCGAGGCCTACGGCCAGATCGATCCCCAGACCGGCCTGAACCGGCGGGTGGTTGATTTCCTGCAGGCCTTCGATCGCGTGGTGGAGCATGCGATCCGCGAGGAAGCGGATC
>JANXBD010000150.1 GCA_025057635.1 Thermoflexus sp.
GGGTCGGCGCCGGTACTTCGAGCTGAGAGAGGCGATGCGCTGAGGTGCAACGGGAAGGGAAGGACGTTCCATGAGTTCGCTCGTGCTTGCTGACTTGGCCGTGCCTCGCTCGTGGCGGGAGCGCGCGTCCTCGCGGTTGCTCGCCAGCGTGGTGCTGGTGGTGGCTGGGAGCGTGTTGACCGCACTGGCTGCCCAGGTGAGCATTCCGCTCCCGTTCACACCGGTACCCATCACGGGACAGACCTTCGCCGTGCTCCTGGTCGGCGCGGTCCTGGGCAGCCGCCGTGGCGCCGTCAGCATGGCGCTCTACGTGGCCGAGGGACTGGTCGGCCTTCCGGTCTTCGCCGGCGGTAAGGCCGGACTGGCCGTCCTGTTGGGACCGACCGGTGGCTATCTGCTCGGGTTCATCGCAGCGGCGTTCGTAACCGGATGGCTGGCGGAACGCGGGTGGGATCGCCGACCGTTGACGACCGCGTTCGCGATGGCGCTCGGGAACGTGGTCATCTACCTCTTCGGAGTGTCGTGGCTGGCGGTGTTCGTCGGATTGGAGCGGGCACCGTTGCTCGGGTTGGTACCGTTCCTCCCGGGCGATGCGCTCAAGATCGTTCTCGCAACCGTGGCCCTGCCCGGCGCGTGGTGGGGGGTCGGTCGCACGCACCCGATTGCCCGTTGAGCTACTCCCGTGTTTCC
>JANXBD010000151.1 GCA_025057635.1 Thermoflexus sp.
GTAGGAACTCGCCTTTCTGGCTACCTTTTTTCTGCAATACAATCGACGCTACGTGGTTGCTATCGCCAAACACCTCGTCCATCAGCGCGCGCACGCGGTGGGCGTTCTCGTCCCCGATCTGCACGAAGATGCTGCCGGTGTCGGCCAGCAGCGTGCGGGCGACGATCAGCCGGTCGCGCAAGTAAGTGAGGTAGGAGTGAACCCCGAGGCGCCAGGTGTCGCGATAGGCGCGCACCATCTCGGGCTCGCGCGTCAGGTCGGCCTCCTTGTCCGACACCGTGCGCCGCCCCGTCTCCGGCTGGAAGTTGCTGCCGAAGCGGATGCCGTAGGGCGGATCAATGTAGATCATCTGCACCTTGCCGGCAAGGCCCTCGCGCTGCGCGAGGCTCGCCATCACCTGCAGGCTGTCGCCCAGGATCAGCCGGTTCGCCCAATCCACATCGTGCTGGTAGAAGCGCACCGCCTGCGCGTAGTCGAGCTGCGGGTCGGCGAACAGGTCGCGCGTGACGTCCTGCCGCGCGGCGGCGCGCAGGATGGCCTGGGTGCTGACGCGCTCATGGATGTGCAGCGCCACCGGGTCCACCGCGAAGCCCGGCAGCTCCCGCTTGCCGGCCCATTCCAGCCAGGGCTCGTGCCGGCGCAGCGCCTCGGCCAGGAGCGCGGCTTCCTCGCGCGAGAGCG
>JANXBD010000152.1 GCA_025057635.1 Thermoflexus sp.
GCTCATCCTGCGCTATGTCTCAGCTCCCGAGGCCCGCCCGAGCCTTGCCCAGGCATAACGGGTTCGTGAGCGGTTGATGACAACCCGGCTTTACCCTGTTGCAAGCTTGGGGTGTTTTTCCTCCCACTTCCTTCCCCATGCCAGCGAGGCGGCATGGGGAAGGAAATGGGGGGAGAAGCGGGGCCGAATCCTGGGGAGGGATCGTTAAGGGTGCAACCGGACAACCTGGTTTTGTGGGGAGGGGGATAAGGAACGCCGATGATCGGAAGGCCCGCCCGGGGTTCTGGCCTGGTGTTGACAGCAGGCGGGGAATCCGGTATATTAAAAGTGCAGCGGGCTTGGGGTCGACGGGATGGTGCCCGTCCCCCAGGAGGCATCTTGACAAACGCCCGGGGTTGTGTTATAAAATAAAGTGCGTTTAGATCCTGGACAAGCGATCGGTGGCGGGGCGCACGGCCGATGAACATCGAAGCAGGCCCGCTCCACCGTTATAGGGGCTGATCCCTATAGCGGTTTATGTTGTCTTCCGCACCTTAACAACTGAATTGTGGCAGGAAGTCCGGGGGCGTCTGGCAGAAGTCTTGCGGTCGGACCTTACACCCCGGGAGGTCAACCTCCTGGGGATATAAGAGCCGACGGAGAGTTTGATCCTGGCTCAGGGTGAACGCTGGCG
>JANXBD010000153.1 GCA_025057635.1 Thermoflexus sp.
TGAAGTCGAGCGTGAATGTGCCGCGCGCCTCCTCTCCGAAGCGCAACCGATCCACGCTCACAGCGCCATCTTTACGCAAGCCGATCGCCTGCACCATCCAGTGCTGCGGTAAGACGTTGCGCAAACGCACCCAACCTTCCGCTTGCCAGCCGGGATCGGGTTTTTCGGCATCGTCTTGCCAACCAAGCTCTGGAATCGTGATGTTGTCCAGTGCGAAGCCTTCGCGATTGATGCCTGCGTCGGTGACAACTTCAAAACGCAACCACACACGCTTCCCCACGAAGGGTGTTAGATCCACGGTCTCGGTGATCCAGCGCGGCTCGGCGCCACCCGAAGCGCCAGTGTAGCCACAGCCAAGGTTGGCATGCTGCGGGTCCTCACGCGTGCAGTGAGGCGTATCAAGGGTTGTCCATGTGTTGCCTTCGTCGGTGCTGATGCTGACAAAGGCGTAGTCGTAATCCCGCTCTAGCCGGTACCATGCGCGGTAGCGCAGCGTTGCGCGCGTGAGCCCGCGCAAGTCCACTGATCGCGTAAGCCGTGGGTTGCTCTCATCCGCGCGTCCCGACCACCAGAAGAATCCATCTGCTGCAGCCATCGGCAAGAGGTTGACCACCGTGGAGCCGGTGAAGGAGACGACAAGTGGTTGTTCACTGCGCAACACGTAGTAAT
>JANXBD010000154.1 GCA_025057635.1 Thermoflexus sp.
CCCAGAGGGCGCGGAACTCGGGGACAGGGGCGCGAAGGATCAGCGGGAGGTAGGCCCGATAAGGGCCCGGCGGACTGGGTGGCGTGGGGAGGATCTGAGGGAGCGGCGTGCGGGCCGCCGGCGCGGGCGGGACGTATCCGCTCCGCTGATACCAGAGGGCGTTCTCCACGTCGATGGGGGCGAGGGCGCCGGTCGGCGGCGCCCCCCCGAGGCCCAGGGCCAGGATCATCCATCCCAGCGTCCGCACTCTCCCACGGCCGCGTGCTTGGAAAGGGAACATCGCTCCTCCTTAGAGGCGTGAAAGCGGGCGCGGGCCCGCGCCGTCCGCAAGCCCGCCCATCCCGCTCTTCGAGTCCGCTCCTTAGGATGATACAATATAAGAGCGCATCTCTCTACCCGCCTCGGCGCAGGGCCTTCCTGGCGACTCGAACGCCTTCCCGAATGTCCCTATAGGGTAGCACAGAGATGGACCCGAAGGAACGCGAGAATTTGATCCAAAGATACCGGAGCGCCGTGGAGAAGGACTGGGCGTATCTAAAGGACTGGAGCGCCCTCTCGGACAGCGGGGCGCCCCTGGATCTCGAAAGAGTCTTCTTTCGGCTGATGGCCCGCCCGCGGCCAGAGCGGAAGCCGGTGGAGCCGCTCGAGCCGGAGC
>JANXBD010000155.1 GCA_025057635.1 Thermoflexus sp.
AGGCCGTGTCCCCTTCTTCGGGTTTCCAGATATGCGAGATGGATGAGTTACGCGGTTCGTTTCCTCCTGGGAGCTTTGATCTCCCTTTCCCTTTTGTCCATCGTCCGTGGCTTAAAGGGCTATAGCGATAGGAGATCTAAAGAACGATAAGGCTGTCCCACCCAGCCCTACGGGCTTCCGACCGGCGCAACCCCTATAGATATACAATAGCCCGCCCTGGTGGGGCGGGCTTTCCTGATGGGCGGTAGAGGACTCGAACCTCTGACCTCCGCGTTGTCAACACGGCGCTCTCACCACCTGAGCTAACCGCCCATCCCATAAAAGATTATATCGAAAAAAGGAACGGACGGCAAGGATCACGCCTGCGGCTCCCGAGCTCATGTCACCCTTCAGGAACGCTTTCGCCCAGAGGATGCTACGCGCAGTGCATAGAGTGGCGCTTTCTTGTAACGGATCACCCTTTCTATTCCCAGGTGTTTGTGGGTGGGCGAGGCCGCCAGTCCCCAAGTCAGGACTACCAGAGGACAAAGGAGCTTTCTGGCGATCCTGTCGGGCGTTTCGAGACGGGAGGAAAGCTCAGCGAGAGCCTCATCCTCGGTTAGGTCTCCGGGGCCTCTTCCCTAGGGGCTTCGGATTCCACCGCGAGGGCCTCC
>JANXBD010000156.1 GCA_025057635.1 Thermoflexus sp.
CCAAGATAAAAATTGCCGTTTCAATCCCACGCTGGTTCGATTGAGGGAATGGTCTGCCAAGACGGGACCAGCGCCCCAAGGGCCGTTTCAATCCCACGCTGGTTCGATTGAGGGCGCGTCCTTGCCCACTGTACCGATGCGATAACCGAAAGTTTCAATCCCACGCTGGTTCGATTGAGGGGAGGCCGCAGAGTGATCCATAGCCGTCGCTCCACGTTTCAATCCCACGCTGGTTCGATTGAGGGGGATTCGAACATTTCCTGAACCGGCCCGCAGTAAGCGTTTCAATCCCACGCTGGTTCGATTGAGGGCCGCTCTCTCCCCCGCGGCGTGAGGGGGTGAGTAAGGTTTCAATCCCACGCTGGTTCGATTGAGGGAACGGGGTTCTAACCATATATGTCTACATGCTCGAGCGTTTCAATCCCACGCTGGTTCGATTGAGGGACCGACGCCCACAGTGACCGTTGCGCCGACGCGAAGTTTCAATCCCACGCTGGTTCGATTGAGGGCTGGCTACATACGCAATCAGGGTGCTAAAAAATCTGAGTTTCAATCCCACGCTGGTTCGATTGAGGGAATGACTCTAAGAAGGCCTGTAGATAACCAAAGAACTGTTTCAATCCCACGCTGGTTCGATTGAGGGCTTCTTC
>JANXBD010000157.1 GCA_025057635.1 Thermoflexus sp.
CGGGAGTCCGTGGGCGAGCCTCTCCCCGCGCCAGCGGGCGGTGGCCCTGGGGATGGCCCGCCCGGTTGATCCTGGGGCTTCCTCCAAAAACAGGGAAGGAGGAGCCAGACATTCCCTCGTTGATGGGGAAGCGAGCCGGGGCCGAAGGGCATAGGATGGGAACCGAATCCTGGACGCGGGAGGTGGAATCCCGGAGCGATGGGCGGCTGCGGGCGCGCTCGTCGCGTGAGGCGGAGGTCCAGGCCCTGCTGGACCGGGCGCGGCCGGGCTGGCGCTGGGAGCCGATGTCGTTAGAGGTGGACGGGGAGCAGGCGCGGGTCTACACGGGGCTGCCGATGCGCCTGCGGCTGGTGGGGATCTTGGGGCCGGTGCGGGCGCTGCGGGTGGCGCAAATCGTCGCCCGCTTCGGGGGGCCGGTGCTGGGGGTGGACGTGGGACGGCGCGATTTCCTCCGCCGCGCCCTAGGGGCCCTGGCCGGGTGGATCGCCCTCCGGAGCGTGGGGCAGCCTGCGGCAGCGGCAGCGGCTCCCCCTCCACCGGCTGCCCCCGGCCTGCCCCCGATCCGCCAGAGCCGCCTGCTGGAGGGAGAGGCGCGCGAGGCGCTTTTGCGGAAATTCCAGGGGCATCCCGACCT
>JANXBD010000158.1 GCA_025057635.1 Thermoflexus sp.
CACCCCCCCCAGCGCCTCAATCGACCCAGCGTGGGATTGAAACCTGTGTCTTTGACCCTGTTGTCCCGATCGTGCTCCCGCCTCAATCGAACCAGCGTGGGATTGAAACGGCTCTGGCTGTCGGATTGTTTGTGCTGACGTGACGCGCCTCAATCGAACCAGCGTGGGATTGAAACGGTGTATTTCTGGATAACCTGGGCGATCTGCTTCTTGCCTCAATCGAACCAGCGTGGGATTGAAACGGACGGGGATCGGTTTTACGTTCAGATTCCCGTCAGGCCTCAATCGAACCAGCGTGGGATTGAAACGGATGATGTGCGCACGGGATCTTTCAGCACAAGTGGGCCTCAATCGAACCAGCGTGGGATTGAAACCTGGATTTCGCGGAGGAGCTGCCCGCCATGGGCCCGGCCTCAATCGAACCAGCGTGGGATTGAAACCAACATATTGCGTCGCGCATTGATCAATTTGCGCAGTAGCCTCAATCGAACCAGCGTGGGATTGAAACTGAGATCACGAAATCGCTCAAGCACAATCTCAGAATCAGCCTCAATCGAACCAGCGTGGGATTGAAACGGACTAATTCCATGTGGTCAGCCCGGGAGTGGCTGTGCCTCAATCGAACCAGCGTGGG
>JANXBD010000159.1 GCA_025057635.1 Thermoflexus sp.
ATGCCTCAATCGAACCAGCGTGGGATAGAAACCGCGGGAAAGCGGCCTGGATGCTATCGGGGCATTACGCCTCAATCGAACCAGCGTGGGATAGAAACGAGAGCCTCCAGCTCGTCGGCCCGCCACCACCCGTGCCTCAATCGAACCAGCGTGGGATAGAAACCGGCGAACAACAAGACCCACCCGGATTGGGCCATCGAAGCCTCAATCGAACCAGCGTGGGATAGAAACCATCTTCGATCTGCGAGGCCTGCTCCCGCATTTCCGGCCTCAATCGAACCAGCGTGGGATAGAAACTATTCCACCTCGACCGGGACGCCGTCCACCTCCACGCCTCAATCGAACCAGCGTGGGATAGAAACTTCATCGCCGCCGTCCGCGCCTCGGTCAGCGAGGCGGCCTCAATCGAACCAGCGTGGGATAGAAACGGGGCTCGGCGAATCAGCCAGGCATCCCCACCACCGGCCTCAATCGAACCAGCGTGGGATAGAAACGAGGTTGCCGGCTACCTGGGGCTGGCGGGGAGCTCAGGCCTCAATCGAACCAGCGTGGGATAGAAACGCGCGCTGCCGAGGAGCGGATGCGGGCGGCGGTGAAGGCCTCAATCGAACCAGCGTGGGATAGAA
>JANXBD010000015.1 GCA_025057635.1 Thermoflexus sp.
CTCCAATTTCCACACTGTCGGGAGCGATTCGCAGATTCTCAAGCGCAAACGTGGTATAACTCAGACCATGTCCAAAAGGAAACAACGGATCACCCCGGAAATACCGATACGTTCGTCCTTCCATCCGATAGTCTTCAAAGGGGGGTAAATCCGCTACGGATTGGTAAAACGTGACCGGCAATCGTCCTCCCGGGTTGTAATCGCCGAAGAGGACATCAGCAATCGCCTCCCCACCCGCCTCCCCTGGATACCAAGCCTCCAGGATAGCGGGAATGTGCTCCGCCGCCCAGTTCACTGCCAGCGGGCCGCCGTTCAACAGAACCAGCACTACCGGCTTCCCCAGAGCGTGGAGCTGCCGGAGAAGCGCTTCCTGGGGGGCAGGCAGGCCGATGTCTGTGCGGTCTCCGCCCAAGAAGCCCTCCGCTTCCACGGGCATCTCTTCTCCCTCCAGTATAGGGGAAAGCCCCATCACCGCGATTACCACATCAGCCTTCCTTGCTGCATCGATGGCCTTTTCTGGATCTACGAAACCCGGCGGTGACCAAAGCAATTGGACCTGAGGGTCTAACCCGTGGCTCACGTATTCCAGCCGTAGGGAGTAGAAGCGACCCGCCTCCAGATTGATCTCCGCTGTGTGCAGAACAGGATGGTGAACACCCGTATAGGAAACGATAAGCTTCTCGTCGAGGTATAAGCGGTATTCGTTGAGCCCATGGACTCCGATTCGATATGAACCACCGACGGGAGGTACGAGGTATCCGCTCCAGCGGACAGAGAAAGCATCTCCCCACTCGCCCGTTAAGGGAGTTGTGCCGGCCCACACGAAATCGACGCAGGGGTCCACCCGGCACATAGCAGGTTCTCCCGCAAAATCGCCATTGGTGTAGTATTCTCCCCATAACCCCTGGCCGTATCCATCTCCCCCATTCGGGTAGAGACAATTCGAGGGGATCACTTCCATCGGAGGGATCCCAGGGGCGATCTCACAGCCAGGGGCAAAATAAAGGCGAGTGGAAGGAGCAATCTTCTTCCGGATACCCTCCAGGGGCGTGACCACCCGCGCTGGAGTCCCGTTGTAGTTTCCCAACAGCACCCGAACGTCGTTGGCGTTAGGGCCGACCACAGCGATGGCCTTCAGATCCCTGGAAAGCGGCAGAAGATCTCCCTCATTCTTCAGCAGGACGATAGACTCCCGCGCAGCCCGGAGGGCCAGTTCCCGATGGCGTGCTGAAGAGACAACCTCGTAAGGAATCTGCGCATAAGAGACCTTGTCCGGAGGGTCAAACATCCCTAAGCGAAAGCGGGCTATGAAAAGCCGTCGAACAGCCTGGTCGATTGTCTCTTCGAGGATCAGCCCATTTCGAACTGCTTCCACCAGGGAGGAATAAACGCCGCCACATTCCAAGTCGCATCCCGCTTGCACCGCACGGGCAGCAGCCTCCTCCGGTGTAGCGACCACCTGATGTTGCGCATAGATGTCATGGATAGCCCCGCAATCCGATACCACATACCCTTCAAAGCCCCACTCCTGGCGGAGGATCTGTTCCAGCAGAAAAGGGCTGGCACAGCATGGCTCGCCGTTCACCCGGTTATATGCTCCCATCACCGATGCAGCCTTCCCCTCCTTAACACACGCCTCAAATGCAAACAGATAAGTCTCCCTCAGGTCTCGCATGCTGACACGGGCATCAAAACGATGGCGCAAGAGCTCCGGGCCGCTATGAACGGCAAAATGCTTAGGCGTAGCAATCACCTTCAGATAGTAGGGATCGTCTCCCTGCAATCCTTGAACAAAGGCCACCCCCATCCGGGCGGTCAGATAGGGATCCTCTCCGTAGGTCTCCTGTCCTCGGCCCCAACGGGGATCCCGGAAAATATTGATCGTAGGGGACCAGAAGGTCAGCCCGGTGTATATCCCCCGGATTCCCTTGCGGATGGCCTGATGATGCTTGGCGCGCGCCTCGTCGGAGATGGCCTCTGCGACTTGGCACAGCAGGTCGGGATTCCAAGTGGCAGCGAGCCCGATGGCTTGGGGAAAGACCGTCGCCAATCCTGCCCGCCCAACCCCGTGGAGACACTCGTTCCACCAGTTATAAGGTGGAATGCCGAGCCGCTCTATCGCAGGTGCATCGAAGACCATCTGCGAGACCTTCTCCTCCAGAGTCATATGGGCGATCAGTTCCTCCACCCTCTTCTCTATCTCAGGATTCTTCGGCACAGTTGATCACCCCCGGCAAAGGATGGATCCTACCTCGTGTCCCCTTCCCATGAGCCCTCCTTTTATCCTCCGCAGGGGACTATCCTCGCGAGTCAACGTATTTATAGCAACGGACCTGCACACCCTCTATCTCTACAAGCTCCGGCATCTGCTTCCGGCAGATCTCCATCACATAGGGGCATCGACCAGCGAATTTGCATCCCACCCTCAGGTATTCCTGATGCTCTGTTTCCATAAGCGAAATCCGGCTCGACCAGCGTTTGCGTGGATCCGCCTCCGGAATGGACTCGCGCAAAAGCTGTGTATATGGATGTTTAGGCTCCATTAACACCTTTTCCACCGGGCCCATTTCCACAATGTTGCCACGGAACATCACCGCAATCCGATCCCCCACGTAGTAGGCTGTCGCCAAGTCGTGGGTAATATACAGAATGCTCATGCCCATCCGTTCCCTCAAATCCTTGAACAGATTCACGATCGACATCCGCAGGGAGGCATCCACCATAGAGACAGGCTCATCGGCGATCAGCAATTGCGGATGGGTCAGCAAAGCTCGAGCGATGGAAATCCGCTGTAATTGCCCTCCTGAGAACTCATTAGGGTATTTGCCCATGAACTCCTCTATGGAGATTCCCACCACGTGGAGTTTCTCAGCTATCAAGCGCACTGCCTCCTCCCGGCTGGCGGCAAGACGATAATTCCGGATCGTCTCAAAGAAATATTGATCAACCGTCCTTAATGGGTTAAAGGTGCCGAATGGATCCTGGAAAATCGCCTGAATGGCATGCGAGAACCAAACCCTGCTCCTCTTCTTAATTTCTTTGCCCTGATAAAGGATCTGACCAGAGGTCGGCTCCTCAAAGCCCAGGATCATGCGAGCAAGAGTGGTCTTTCCGCATCCGCTTTCTCCGGCTAGGGTGAAAATCTCTGCCGGCTTGATGTGAAAAGATACATCGTCCACAGCTCGAACCCGGATTCGGGAAAGCAGACTCCCCAGCGTGAAGATCTTGGTAAGATGGACAACTTCCAGCAGGTTCTCCATGCCCGTAACTGACCTCATTGTTGGATGAGCCAGCACGCGACCTTATGGTCTGGAACGGGTTCAAAAAAGATCGGCATTTGCTCTCGACAGAGATCAAAGGCATAAGGACATCGCGGATGGAAGGGGCATCCAGAAGGCGGATGAATTAAAGAGGGAGGGCTACCGGGCACACTTTCCCTAGATCCCTTGTCTCCAAAGCGGGGCAGGGAACGAATCAGATACCGAGTGTATGGATGAAGGGGATTACCAAAGATCTCTTCCGTGGAAGCCTCTTCAACGATTTTCCCGGCATACATAATCCCAATGCGATTGGCGATGTTCGCATGAACTCCCATATCGTGGGTCACTAGGATAAGGGTATTATGTAGGCTCGCCTGGATGTCTTTCAGAAGCTGCACGACCCCCCGCTGGACCACAACATCCAGCGCGGTTGTAGGTTCATCAGCAATGATGATGCGAGGCTTCAGGAGCGTGGCCAGGGCAATGGTCACCCGCTGCCGCATTCCACCGGACAATTGATGAGGATAGGCCTCCAAAACCGAGGTGGGAAGCCCCAAGGCAGCAATATGCTGCTTAGCCAACTCAAACAGCTCTTTCCGCGATCGCCTCCCTACATGGCTTCCCAGAAAGTCCCGAAAGGTCTCCTTGATTTTGATCACGGGGTTTAGAACGCTCATGGAGCCCTGGGGAACATAAGAGATATATTCCCACCTTAGCCGTCGCCTCTCCCGCGGGCTTATGGAGAAGATATCCACATCCTTACCGTTGATTCGATAATATATTGTTCCTTCCATCAGCCTTAGAGGAGGCTCCACTGCAGCATACAGAACTTTCAGCAATGTCGTCTTTCCGCAACCGCTTTCCCCAGCGATCCCATATACCTCGTTCTCCCGGACCTCCAGATCCACCCCATTCACTGCTTGGATCACCCGACGCGTGCCATAGACATCTAAAACATAAAAGGCCTTGAGTCGCTCTGCACGCAGCACCGTATCGCTCATAAGCGACCTCGACTCACTGGGCTCCAATCCGCTGAAGCCGTGTGCGTGGATCCAGATATTCACTGATACTGACTGAGAGCCAATACAGGGCCACGAACAAGAGAATGGCCAGCACGACCGGGGTCATAATCCACCACCAGTAGCCGAGGAGCATCGCCTGGTAGCTGATAGCCCACTGGAGCATTGTTCCCAGCGTTGGAGTATCCATATCCACCAATCCCAAAACTGCCAGGGTCATCTCCATTCCGATCGCCCAGGACATATTGTTGATCAACGTGGAAAAAACCAGCGGTGTGGCAAAGGGCATATACTCTTTCAGCACCAGCCGTAGCGTGCCTGATCCGGAAAGTACAGCCGTCTGGGTGAATTCCCGTTCCCGCAAACTCAAAATCTGCGAGCGAATCAACCGGGCGTCCCAGGCCCAGCCGAAGATCGCCAGCAACAGCCCGAGGGTTACCAGATTCATCATTTGCCGGATGAGCATTGCCAGCATGACGACGATCAGAAACAGTGGGATGACCAAGAAACTGTCGCTCACAAACATCAGAACACGATCGGTAAGACGGCCCCGGTATCCTGCTACCATACCCACCAGAATGGCAATGATGCGAGAGACAACCCCTGCGATGACCGAGATGATCAGTGAGTTCCGGATGGCAAACGCTCCTTGCCAGAACACATCCTGGCCTTTGGAGTTCGTCCCCAACGGATACTCCCAGGACGGTTTCAGGTCCCGAGGCACCACACCCCAACGGGTCGGATCATAAGGGGAGAAAATCGTCAGAAAGGCCAGCGAGAACAGCAGGCAAAGCACGCAAAAACTCACCGTGAATCGATAATCCCGGAAGAGATCCTGGATCACCTTCATCGTTTGCTCACCTATCGATATCGGACTCGGGGGTCAAAGAGCGGATATACCAGGTCGATGATCAGAATCGCCGTTGTAATCGCCACGATAGAAAACAGGGTGATTCCCATAATCAGGTTATAATCTCCGGTGATCACAGCGTTGTATAGCAACATGCCCAAACCGGGATAGGAGAAAACGATCTCCGTGATCAGCGCGCCGCTAAAAATCTGGCCCAAGGCCAGCCCTAGGCCTGTGACCTGAGGAAGCAATGCGTTCCGGATCACATAACGGAAGACGATTTTCCCCTCTTCTACTCCTCCTAGTTTTGCGTATTGGACGAAATCCTCAGCGTTCACATTCTGCACAACCAATTTCATCGTCTGGAACCAGAGGGTTCCACCCAGAATCACAAGGGAGAGGGCGGGCAGAAAGGAGTGCCGGAGCACATCCCAGATGAACGTCCATGTCCATGAGGGCCGCATCCCGATTGAGGTGCCTCCTGCGATTGGAAACCAACGAACCACGTATCCCAGCAAAAGGAGAAGGGCCAGAGCGAGAATGTAATAAGGCAACGGACGGATGAGCATTGCCAGGATATCCAAAGCCTGAGACCATTTGTGGCGGGAAAAGTAGCCGGCAAGCCCTCCTAGGATGTTCCCGATGAGCCAGCCTAGGACAGTGGTTGTGAGGAGCAAGCCCACTGTCCAGGGAAGCGCTCGACCGATCAGCACAATCACTGGTGTCGGGAACTGGAAGAAAGAAACCCCCAGATCCCCACGCAACAGCCGCATCCAGAGGGCGATGTATTGCTCCCACAGAGACCCCCTCAGGCCATATAGCTCGGTCAGGTCCTCAATGAATTGATCCACCGTAGCAGGGTCGAGGTAGGAGCCTTGAGATCGAATCTGGGCAATCGTGGAAGCGATGGGATCTGTAGGCGCCAGCCGGGGTATCAGAAACACCACTGTGACCCCAAAGACAATCACCAGCACATACTGGATCAGACGAGGGATCAAATACCGTCGGAGAAACACCATCTGAAAAACCCTCGCGATGGGGTTTCAGAACATCTCCCCAGGCGGGCATACATTGCCCGCCTGGGGAAGCACACACTTAAAGCCTATCGTCCTGTCGGTTGCAGGAACGGAGTCATATACTTAAAGGGCCCCCAGTGGGTGTAGGGCTGAGTATAGGGATTCTCCGCTCCTGGCCAGTTGGTCCAATAGTGCTCGTCCCAGGAAATAAAGCCGATGTAGCCGAAGGTTGGAATACCCGGCATCTCCCGGACCAGGATCTTCAACCCCTCGAGGCCGATGGCGACAACCTGCTCCGTCTTGGTGGGGTCGGTCTCCCGCAAGCGCTTGATCACGTCGTCCATCTCCGGGGAGGACCAGCGGGAGGTGTGACCCTGGGTCAGTTGGCCGATCGGCCGGACGTAAGCGGAATTGAAGGGATCCAGCACCCGGTAGAGGTCAGGACCGGCGCCCCACGGCTCAAAGGCAGGCCAGTTGCCTGAGACGTCGTATTCGCCATTCTGCGTAAGGGCCGAGACGTTGTCGGACGGGACATGCACAGCATCGATGCCGAACTTCTTCCACTGCTGGACCGCGGCCGCCGCGTTCTTGAACTCCAGGTGGGACATATCGGAGCGGCTGATGACCTCGATCCGCCATGGCTTGCCATCAGGCAACCGCCACTTTCCCTCTGCGTCCCGGGAGAAACCGTTCTTGATGAGCAGTTTCTCCGCCACGTCGGGGGCATACTTATACCAGCCAAAACCGAAGGCTCGGGAGATAAAGGCCGGGTCATCGGGGATGGCGTATCCTCGGGACTTGGCGTATTCCGCCAATCGGCGCGGCGCCTCGGGGTCATACGGCTTGAAGGTCTCACCATTCCCCAGATCCAGGGTGAACTCTTTCAGCCACTCCTGCATTGGCTTGATGTAGTAATCGATGTAGGGACCCAGAGAGGGAACATGGATCGGGCTCAGGGTTGCCATCCCATCCACGGCCTGAGCTTCGTACTCCACGATGTCGATAGCCAGGAGCAGCGCCCAGCGCACCTCCGGGTTATCATATGGAGGCTTGGCCGTGTTAAACGTGATCCCCGTGATGCAAGGATCGTTATTCACGACCCAAGGGAAGGTCTTCTGGTAGGCGCGATTGGTCCTGCCCTGGGCTAAAGCCGCCTTGAGGCCCTCTGCAGAGAGATCCACGGCATCCAGCTGATGGGTCAACTGGGCTAGGATCTTAGCCCCCTCATTGGCGAAGGCCTGGAAGACGATATACTTAGGCTTCGGCTCACCGAAGAGAATGCCCGTCGGGCTCTTATCCCAGTCCTCCCGCCTCTCCCACACGGTCCAGTAACCCGCCGGATCGTAACTATGCAGCTTGTAGGGCCCAGTCCCCACCGGTGGGTTAAACTTAAACTTCACTGGATCCTCTACCTTCTCGAAGATATGCTTGGGCATAATCCAGGTGCTGCCCCAGCGATCCAGGAAGGTGGTATGGAACCGAGAGTTAGGCTGCTTTAGCTCAAAGACAACCGTGTAGTCATCGGGGGCGTAAACCCGCTCCACATTCTCAGCGAAAAACGCATGGGCGTTGAAGCCCTCGTGCTTGATGAGCGTCTCCACTGTGAAGACCACATCCGCAGCCGTGAAGGGAACGCCATCGCTCCAGGCAACCCCCTTGCGGAGAGGGATGGTGACCTTCTTGAAGTCCTCGCTGTAGATCGGATCTCCAGCAGCTAGGCCGTTGATGATCTTGCCTGTAGCGAAGTCAACAGACCACAGCGGCTCGTTCATCAATTGCTGCATCCCCCGATCTCGCCACTTCCAACCAACCCACTCATTGAAGTCATCAGGGGTTCCCACACGGCCCGTCAATTGAGCCACGATGAGAGTCTCCTCACGGGGAAGCACCCCCAGGACATCCGGGGCTGGTGTGGCGGGCGAGACGAGTGGGGTTCCGGGCGGGGTGACCCCGGCGGCGGGAGTCACGGTAGGCCCGCGGCCGCACGAAACTAAAAGGCTTAAGGCTGCCAGCAGACTCATGACAGGGAGAACCTTGCCACGCATGATGTCCTCCTTTTTCGGGTATTTGGGGGATCCTCTTTTCGCAACGAAGGGCAGGTCTCCTCTGGAGCTTGCAAGCGAAGACTTGCCCTTTTATCACCTTAAGCGGCCCATCTACGCTAACGTGGGAAAGCTCAGCCGGGAATGCTGTTCTCCCTCCTATCCTGTGTCTGTGGAACAGATCATGTGGAACAGATCATTAGATGGATTCGCAATACATGGAGCTCTCGAGAGAGATGAGGGGCCAGTCGGCAGATAGGGGATCCTGAGAGTTGGGGATACTCCTTATCCTGGATCCGATTCAGGGCGAGGGGGACATAGGCCTGGCGCATTCGATCGCAGAGGATCAATCGCTCTCCGCACCTGCGTGGGGAAACACTTTCATGGCTTTCACTGGGATACAGACTAAGGACATAACCATATTGGACAATCGGGTCAATTATTCTGGCCGCTTCCCGGATTATCCCGTTCCAGGGGCTATCCATGGCTCTTCCTCTGGCCGGAGAAGGTTAGCTTAACACAATAGCGGCTCGTCCTCGCCAGATTGACCCTCTCTCTATCTCAGCGTTTTGTTTGTTGTGGAGGCAAACAAATTGTAGCATAAATTCTTCGTTTCGTCAAGAGGTATATGGGGAATAAACGCTAACACTAAACGTCGGATCTCCCTTATAGATCCGGGGTATATCTCCACGTCTGGGCGTAGCCCTCTCTCACCTACGTTGGGCTTCTCTTACGAGTAGGAGGCGATATCCTGAGGAGGCTTCAAAGGAGAACGAGCTGCAACCTAACCAGGGTATGAAAAGGATGAAACTCGCGAGGAATCCGGAGAGGCGAGGGAGTCACGCCTCTTGAACCCTAGATTGCTCGGCCGCTCGGCGTTTGAGCTGTTCCAGCTCTCCGCCTCGGAAATCCACGAACCGATACCCCACTCCCCGTTCGGTTAGGATGTAACGGGGGTGCGCTGGATCCGGCTCGATCTTCTGACGGAGGTAATTGATGTAGAGCCGGAGGTAGTGGGTCTCATCCCGATATTCATAGCCCCACACCTTGGCCAGCAGGTTCTCGTGGGTCATCGTCCGACCCGCATTGTTCACCAGATGATACAACAACCGCCACTCAGTGGGCCGCAGCTTGATCTCCTTTCCCCCGGCGACGATCACCCGCCGGTTGAAATCGATGGTCAGGTACTCATCGATCTGAATCCCTCCGC
Organism: Thermoflexus sp.; assembly: GCA_025057635.1. Classification (GTDB taxonomy): domain Bacteria; phylum Chloroflexota; class Anaerolineae; order Thermoflexales; family Thermoflexaceae; genus Thermoflexus. The sequence goes on from JANXBD010000015.1 coordinate 9,398, forward strand.
CTGCGGTGGCTGGGGTATCTACCCGTCGCAAGACAGCACGGATCCGGCTGACCAGCTCGCGCGGAGAGAAGGGTTTGGTCACATAATCGTCCGCTCCTAGCTCAAGCCCCCGCACCTTGTCTGTCTCGTCCGCCCGCACCGTGAGCATGATCACTGGCACACCGCTCGTCTCCCGAATCAACTCTAGGGTCTCAAAGCCATCCATCTTCGGCATCATAACGTCCAGCAGGACCAGATCTGGTAGCAGCTCCTTGATCTTATCCAAAGCCTCCAGACCATTCGAGGCCTCGAAGACCTCAAACCCCTCCAACTCCAGGTTCAGACGGATGAACTGCCGCACTCGTGCTTCATCGTCGACGATCAGGATCCGCCGGCGCTCCGGCGTCTCCGATCGAGGAGGGGAATGAGTCATCTTATCGCTCCCGCACGAAGCTGATGATTTCGGGGGCTTCACGCGAGCTGAGGACTTCCACGAAGGAGATCCGATGCCACGGAATGATCACTTGCATGGCCTCCGGATCGATATAATGCACTTCCTTGCCGTCCCGGAGGCGAACATTCGCGCAAACCAAAACCTGATCCTGCGGCTCAGGCAGCCGTTCGACTTCAGCCAAGATTGGATCTGCATTTATCAGATGGATTAAGATAGTGTATCCCATCTAGTTTTCCTCATGCAGCAATTCTAAAAAATTCAAATGGAGCGCGGTCGCTTGCCTCTAAAGCGAATAATAGCTTCCGAAGCAGATGGATCCCTACAGAAATCCCACCCGTATGCAAATCTGGCCCATTCGAAGCTCATCGCCATCCCCGAGCGGGCGGGGCGAATATGGATCCAGCCGGGTGCCATTTAAGTAAGTCCCATTCGTGCTACCGAGATCCTCAATATAGAACTGATTATTCTGGAAGAAAATCCGTGCATGGCGTCTGGAGACTCCGCCTTCCAGCCCGCCATCGGGGGTCAGATCTACCTGGGGGAAGATTCCCCGGCCTACATCCAACCGTCCCACCATAATTTCCTGATCTGACCGGATGACTAAGCGGCGGCCGGAGGTTAGCACCTGAAGCACCAAGCTCTGTGGCCCTGCTTTCTCGGCAACCACAGATCCGATGGACAGATCTGACGGAGCAGAACTATCCGCCGGTAGCGGCTCAGTGCGCAATGGCCCGCCGGTAAGCAAGTAGACTCCACACTCCGGACAGAACAGTGCTCCAACGGGATATTTGCGACCACATAGTGGACACTCGATCATGACCCCCTCCCTTCATGACCGAGGCGGCGGGAGCATCAGCATTCGGGTTCCATATTTTAAGGCCAATTCCTGGCTTCGGGAAGCAGAATGCCCCTGCAACAATTGAGTAGCGATCGTGAGCGCTTGCTGGGCCAGATCCTTTGCTCCTAACTCCAGCAAGCGAGTTCCCACTTCCTGAAGCTTTCGGGCCCCCTCTGTCCACCTTCCAGCGCGAATATCCTCCCAGGCTCGCTCTTGCATCCGATAGATCACTATCCGAGACAACGCCTCTAAAACCGGCTCCGGCGGCGCGGTCGTCAGCGGTGCCTCAGGAAGCACATGAACCTGAATGGGCAACTCGGCTTCCTCGACTTGCGGTGGATTACCTAAGATATGAGCCCATGTTCTTAGCCGGGCCACCTCCAGGAAGCCAGGTTCCAGCGGTGGCAAGGCAAACTCGATCAGCATCTGGATTGGACGAGAGGCTTGCAGAGGGCCTAAGTACCATCCCGAGTCCCCTCGCGTCGGGATCCGGAGCTCTGGTGCGATTTGCCAGACCGCGTTCACCATGGTGCCCTGCGCAGGTTCCACGATCAGCCGTACATCCTCTGCATACCGATCTTGTAACATGGAGAGGTGCTCCAGGAAGCGCCGGCGGATCTCCTCCGGCGAGGCGATATAACCGGAGACCCCACCGCTTCGGGCGGCGATCTCATCCAGCAACATATCATTCCAGTCCTCCCCAATCCCGAAAGCGCTGATCCTGATTCCTACCTCTCGGGCCTGATCGGCCAGCATCTGGCACTGATCCTCATCTCCGTATGTCCGACCGTCAGTGAGGAGGATAAGGTGGGAATGAACGCCAGCCTGGCGGGTGCGGAAGAGCTCCTGGAAACCTAAAAGCAAACCCTGGTAGATCTCGGTTCCCCCTTCTGCTGTCAGCTTCTCTAATTCGATCGAAAGCCGGTAACGTTCTCGTACTGGGCCCAGGGGCCAGATGACCTCTGCTCGATTATGAAAGGCCACCAGCGCTAAGCGATCACTGGACTCCAAATGGTTTGTGAGCTCCAGTGCTGCAGCTTTCACGTGCTCCAATCGCCTTCCTTTCATCGAGTTGCTGCGATCAATGACCAGGCAGAGATGCAAGGGCAGACGAGGGGCCACATGAGGGCGGGCGGGCTCTATCTTGACCAGCACGTAGAGGATTTGTGGCGCTGACATAACGGGCAGGGAAGCACGGCTGGGAATCAGGTGGAGCCGCAGGCAAGCCCCCCGGCTCTCCCACCGGGCCTGCCATCGCCGGTCATATTCGGCCCGTCGCTCTGGATCTGAGAGCACGGAGTAGGCCTCATGGACCAAGCGAAACAGCACGGAGGTTCCAGCCCCGGGCATCACATCGGGATGAACTTTCCGTACCAGCGCCCGGTAGGCCTTCTTGATTTCCTCCACATCCGCCGAGGGGGAAACGCCCAAGATCGAATAGTAATCTACGAACTCATCGTGCGCGCTCATCGCCCGACCATAATCACGGAAATGTTATCATGGCCACCCGCGGCTTTCGCTTCCTGCACCAGCCGCTGACATGCTTCCTGGGGAGAGTTGCTTTCCCAGACGATCCGGAGAATTTGAGCCTCTGACAGCTCTCCCCACAATCCATCCGTGCAGAGCATTAGCCATGCGTCTCGTGGAAGGGAAACCCGCCGATAGCCCGGATTTAACCGACTGGGATACCCCAAGGCCTGGTAGAGCACATTCCGTGGAACCCCTGCGGCATCCTCCTCGCTGAGTCCCTTCAGTGAGATCATCCGCTGAACAAGGGAGTGATCCTCTGTGAGCTGCTCTAGCCGATCCGGCCATACCAAGTATGCCCGGCTATCCCCCACATGGATCAGATGCGCGCTATCCCCCATCACCAGTGCCCCCACCACGGTCGTTCCGCCCCCTGGCACGGCTTGGAGGATCTGGGCGTTGGCAGCCTGGAGGGATTTCTCGAGCACCTCTTTGATCGGATGCTCCGGACCTCGATGGGCGAGGTGAGGGATCAGAAGATGGGTCGTCAGATATCGAGCGATCTCCCGAACGGCCAGATCACTGGCTTGCTCTCCTCCCTGATGTCCTCCCATCCCATCCGCGACAAGGAACAATCCGACAGGGACTAACTCCCGGGAGCCTTGATAAACGATATCTAAGATCAGGATCGCATCCTCATTGCTGGGTCGAACTAAACCCGGATCGGTCGCCCAGCCAAAGCGTAGCCCCGCGGATAGCTGAACTGGTATTGGAGGGAGGGGCATGGTTGCCCCTTGCGATGTGCCTGCCTCTATCTTCACCAGTCCCCGCTCTGTTGACGGGGAGGGGGAAGTGGGTGCTGCTGGCTCGGAGGCGGGTGGGGCTGGTTGAGCAACCACAGGCACCGACGACGCATTCTTCTCAGCTTCTGTTCGCCGGAAAAGGCGCTTCAGCCATTTCATGGGTGCCGTATTCTCCTTCTCTATAGCTCTGTGCATCCTTCCATGATCACTAATGAATGGGCAGATGCTATTCCATGCTCAACGCGTAAACATGACAGTCCATAGAGGTGACGTAAAGAACTCCGTCCCGCCAGTCCGGAGCGGACACGATGGATCCACCGGTCTGGAAAGACCAGAGGAGCTTTCCATTGCGTGCATCCAATGCACATAGGCGACCATCGGTCACCCCTACCAGAACTCGTCCCTCCAACACCAACGGTGGGGCGTTCACCTGTCCGTCTGCCTGGAACCGCCAAATCGGATTTCCCGTACGCGCGTTAAGTGCATACAGGAAACCGTCAGCGGATCCCACGTAGATCACGCCATCGGAGACAACCGGAGAGGAAAGAACGGGCTTCCCGGTTCGGAAGCGCCAAATTGCCCATCCAGTTCGACTATCTAGCGCGTAAACGTGCCAATCCCAAGAGCCGATCACGGCCAGCTCTTCATCCACCCAGGGGGAGGCAGTTACCCCCCGCCGGGCCGCGAACTGCCAACGGAGGCGGCCTTGGAAATCCAAGGCATATACACCCCCATCCTCACAGCCCACCACAATCGTCTCTTTATGGAGCCCCGCTGAGGAGCGAATCGGAGCTCCAAAGGAGATTTTCCAGACTATCCGGCCGCTGCTCAAATCCAATCCATAGAACATCCCATCATCAGCTCCTAAGAAGACCATGCCAGACGCAATTCGTGGCGTCGTATAGATGGGCCCGCCTAGTTCTCGTGTCCACAGGAGCTCCCCACTTTCTACACGCAGCGCGTATACTCGGTGATCCATCGAGCCGACTACCACCCGATTCTGGGCGACCGCTACTGCGCCGCCGATCCCGCCTCCCGTCGCAAATTTCCAGAGCAGCTTCCCATCCTTTGCCGATAGGGCGTAAACGTTGTGGTCATAAGAAGTCACGAAGACTATCCCGTCGGCGACCACCGGGCGAGAGCGGATCTCGTCCTCACAGGTGAACACCCACTTCGCTCGATATGGAGCGCTCCCAGGCAGGACATCGGGCTGAGTCATGGAAACGGAAACGTTGAGCATTCGCTTGCCCATTGCGGCCAGCAGCGCCTGCTTCATCTCCAGCGCTGACTGGAACCGGCGCTCGGGGTCATACTCCAGGGCTCGCATGATCACCTGGACAAGAGGCTCCGGGACGGTTGGGTTGGCTCGTCGGATCGGACGCTCGTGGAAGGAGAACGGCGGCTCTAAGCGTGGATCCTGGCGGGTCAATAGGTGGTGCAATGTGGCCCCTAGAGCGTAAAGATCCGTTCGAGGATCCACTATACCTCGGTATTGCTCAGGCGGGCTGTAACCCTCGGTTCCGATCATTGTCCCACGTTGCCCAGCCTGAAACACCTTAGCAATTCCGAAATCGACTAGAAATATCCGCCCATGCGGATCGAGAATGATGTTGGAGGGTTTCAAATCCCGGAAGATAATCGGCGGCTGCTGGGAGTGAAGATGATGGAGCACATCGCAGATTTGCACAGCCCAGTTCACCACCTCCTCCACCGGCAGCATCCCGTCCGTGCATCGCAAGAGCGTCTCTAGGTCCTGGCCTGGGATGTACTCCATGACGAGGTAGCTACGCTCACCCTCCACGAAGTAGTCGTAAATCTTGGGGATGGATGGATGGCTCAGGGTAGCGAGGAGGGCAGCTTCCCGTTCAAAGCTTTGTCGAGCCAGGGCTCGCATCTGGGGATCCGGGATGTGGCTGATCATCTCTTTGATCGCACAAAGACGTCGAACTGGGGAGAAGCGAAGGTCTAAAGCGAGGTAAACCGTGCTCATTCCTCCCGTGCCAAGCACCCGTTCGATGCGGTATCGTCCCTGTAGGACATCATTTTCTTTTAGAAGGGTGGGAGTCTGTTGGGAATCTAATCGCTGGGTCTCCATCCCTGCTTGTCCCCCGCAGGAGCCTATCATCCCGGGTTTTATATGGCATGTGTCCTATAATTATTATAGCCTAATCATAATACCTGTAATGTGCAGGATCACTCTGGTCATCGGCTCCGAGAAGCTACCTGGGAGGAAGAGGGGATTATTCAATGGAATTGGCAGAAGTCGTTCAGCACTACGAGCCCTCCTTGCTCGCTAATATCCTCCGCCATCAAGGTGGGTCAGCGCTGATCCTCCCTGATAACCTCGAGAGCGCTCTGCGGCAGCTGAGTGATCCGGAACGCCTGATGGCTCTGTGGAGGCAACTCCCGCTCGAGGGCCAGTTGGCGATCGAAGGATTACGCCAGGCCGGCGGTGCCATGCCAGCTTTCTCATTTTTAATTTTATGCGAGATAACATCAAATGGTGTGCCCGAGCTTCCTTCTGAAACGTTGGCGATTCGTTTGGCCGCTTCAGGGTTGATCTATTGGCATTCCGCTGGCCGTCCCGTTCGCTCCTTGCTCCCTCAAGGACAAGCCATCCTGCCCACAGAGGTGGCCGCCGCGCTTCCCTCCATAGAGGCCTTCACCCCCTCCGCCGTCATTCCTGCCTCCCCCCTGCGGCTGGCGCGAGACTTAGGACGTTTTGGGCGCTTCCTACGGCGATTTCCGGAGATCGCTCTGACCCGAGAGGGACGTCTTCCGATCCGCTGGATACGACGCTTACAACGCTGGCTGGGAAGGACACGGTCTCCTCAAGAATCCGACTACATCACCTTTCTTCAGCGATTGTTGGAACGAATGGGGGTGCTCCGAACGCACGGCACTGCTCTCATCCTGGATCTGCGGCATCCCTTCTGGGAGCAGGCGGCGATCGATCGCGCCCTAGCTGCCTTCCATGCATGGAAAAGTGAAGGGGGGGGTGGTCTCTGCCATGACATTGACATGTCTCTCTCTTTAGATCTTCTCCGAGCTCGGGTAGAACAGGCCCTGCGTCAGTGGGAACCCGAGACCTGGATCCCCTTTCCGTGTCTGCTGGCCGCTGTTTTCCGCGAGCAGCCGGAGCGCCTGCCCGATCCTCTCTTGCCAGTCAGTCGAGAGAGGATGGCCGATCTGAAAACCTGGCTGGTCGCAGAGATTCTGGAGCCACTGCATTGGCTAGGCCTTTTAGATCGGGGTGAATGCGAAGGCCGATGGGTATCCGTGCGCTTGACACCCTTCGGCGCCTGGATCTTAGGCCTCGGCAGGCCGGTTTTGCTTCCTGAGGAGGGCGGGCGCTTGATCGTTCAGCCGGATTTTCGAATTCTGGTCTTCGAGCCGGTCTCTGAGTCAATTCTAGTGGCCCTAGAAGCCTTCTGCGATCCCTATCCTGGAGATCCCGTTTCGGTATACCAGCTCTCCCAAGACACAGTGTACCGGGGGCTTCAGCAAGGTTGGGATGTCCCGCGAATCCTTCGCTTTTTGGAAGGAATCAGCGGCGAGCCCTTGCCCCCCAACGTTCGGCGATCTCTGGAGGACTGGCAACGGCGGTTCCACCAGATCCGGATTTATCGGCGGGTGACCTTAATCCGGACTTCGGGGGAACCGCTTCCGAAAGCCGATGGCCTTCATTTGCTGGGGGATTGCATCGGATGGACAGAGGCCCCGCTAGCCCATTTAAAAGCTCAAGGAATCCACCTTTGGACGACTGGGTTTCAGACGGAAGACCTGCGTCATCAGGTGATCGCTGAGCCGCCTGGAGTCCTTCGCTGGACTGGTCCGTTCCCACATCCGGGAGTGGAGCGCCTGCTGGAACCTTTCACCACGCGGATCCCGGACGGATTCCAGATTACGGAGGCTTCGGTGAGGGCGTCTGGTCTGACGCTTGCCCAGCTCCTGCTACGGCTCCAGCACGTTCATCGCGGACCTTTACCTGCCTGGCTGCTAGCCCGTCTACTCGCTTGGAGCGATCAGCCCCCTCGTGCGCGCTGGGAGCATGTGATCCTGCTGCGAATGGATCGCCCGGAAATCCTGCACGCTCTCTGGAACGAGCCGGAGCTCTCCCCGTGGATTCGTCCTCTTGACGCTTACACCTTGATGGTTCCAGTGGATCACGCCTCGGCACTGAAGGCTTGGCTGGAGTCTGTTGGGATCTCTGTAGCAGAAGAAGAAAGAGTAGCAGAAGCAGAAAAAGAATGAGGCTCTCTTCCCATGATTCGGATTCCAGCGATCGGCTTGGAGATACTTTTTTTTAACATTCAGAGCACCTAGAGAGGAGGGGCCCAGTGGGAAGTTACTTTGTCCACGCGTCCCTTGGTGAGGCCGGGTTGAGACGAACTGGCGATCGGGCTTACTGGAGGTCCTTCGAGGCCTGCGTCTTCCACCATCCAATTGCCCGCAGATGTCGGGGATACATGTTTTTTAGGCGTCCTCGCTCTGCGCGAACCCAGCCCAGCGGGAATCCCTCTAGGGCAATCAAGGCCCACCCACTTTCCCATGATCCCTCTAGAGGATAGCCCTGTAAGTAGGCAGTAACCCGGGGATCATCGAGGGACAAATCCAGAACCCGATGGACTGCTTTTGCAGATAAAGCTATGGCCAGGGCGTGGGCTGGCTCGAACCGAACTTGGCACAATCGACCGAGCCACCATCCAGGTCGCAGCACCCGAAGCCCCCGCCAGAGGATGGGGGCCATAGGGGTCCAGTAAATCTGGTCGCCCTGCAATATGAGGCCGCCTTCCGGCAGCGGTTGAGTGATCGTTTCCGTCCAGAAGGCCTCTAGGGCTCGCTGAGCACGGCCGGGGAGATCCGCCTCCGGCTTCGGCCGATGGGGACGTGACTCCCCGGCCCGTTGGAGGAGGGCGTAAAAATGCCCATGGCCCGGCCCGCGATGGGGCCACAGCCGCACTGTCCGGATCAGCCGGGGATCCCCATCCGCGATCCACTCCGGGTGCCCGCGGTCGAAGGCCGGATGCCGCATCGGATCTACCAGGTCGAAGTCCGGTCGTGCCCGCAGAAACGCCTCTACCACCTCCTCGTTTTCTTCGGGAGCAAACGTGCAGGTCGCATACAGCAACCGGCCCCCCGGGCGCACCATCCGGGCCGCCTCTAAGAGGATCGCTTTCTGGAGGGCGGCAGAACGGCGCACTCGGTTTAAGCTCCAAGTCCGGATCGCCTCCGGATTTCGGGCGAACATCCCCTCTCCAGAGCACGGCGCATCCACCAGCACCCGATCGAATAGCCCTTCCCATTGATTCGCCAGGCGCGGAGGGGATTCATTCGTGAGGATGGCATGGGTAATTCCAAGACGCTCGATGTTTAGCGCTAGGACTGTAGCGCGTTGGGGCTGGATCTCGTTGGCTACCAGAACCCCGGTGTCTTGCATTCGCGCGGCCAGATGCGTGGCCTTCCCGCCCGGTGCAGCCGCCAGATCCAGCACCCATTCCCCAGGTTGAGGATCCAATAGAATCGCCGCTGCCATCGCCGAAGGATCCTGAAGGTAGTAGAGCCCGACCGCGTGGTAGGGATGGAGACCGGGCCGGGCCTCTAAGTCCTCAACCACGAATCCCTCCGGACACCAGGGGACCGGCGAAAGTGGAAACGGAGAACGGATCTGAAAGGCTTCGGGGGAAATCTTCAGAGTGTTGACCCGAAGGCCGGTTCGATAGGGACTTGCGAGTGCCTGCAGGAAGGCCTCGACCTCCGACCCTAGCCAGGCTTGCATCCGCGCTAGGAAGCGCTCTGGGAATCGCGGCGCTAGGTTCTCCCCTGCGAGTGGGCCCACCGGATCCTTTCTCCTCTTCCTGAAGAGCTGCGCTTCGAATCAAAGAAAGGCCTTAGCCTTCTTTATGGAGCATTCTGGAGCACGCGCGGTCGAATGATAGGAGCGTTTTCCAAGCGCTCGCAGGTAGCATCCTAAGCTCACCATGGGGACTGTTATACATCGAATTGCGTGGCATGGGAAAGACATCGTATAATCCTCTGGGAGGGAGGAAGGCGCATGGATGAACATCCCGTTGGGTTTCCGATCGAACAAGTGGAGCTCCCCTCGGGACAGGCTCGGGAGCGGGTTGCCCATCGCTGGTTGAGCTTTCTGAGGGAGTTGGTCGAGACTGTGCTGATCGTGATAGTGGTGATGGTGCTTGTGAACACTGTCACTGCCCGCTTCCAGATTGAGGGCTCCAGCATGGAGCCGAATCTGCGCGATGGTGAATATGTGTTGATCAGCAAGATCAGTTATTGGTTTGGCTCGCCTCAGCGGGGGGATGTGGTGGTTTTCCGCTTCCCCCACGATCCTCATCGGGACTTCATTAAGCGGATCATCGGCCTCCCGGGTGAGACGGTGGCAATCCGAGATGGCAAGGTGTTCATTGATGGCCGCCCTCTGGAAGAAACGTATATCCGGAGTCCGATCATCTATACATACGGTCCTGTGACCCTTGGGCCAGATGAATATTTCGTCTTAGGCGATAACCGGAACGCCTCGAATGATTCTCACAATTGGGGAACGCTTCCTTATTCCGCCATCATTGGTGAAGCCTGGCTGGTCTATTGGCCCCCCTCCCGATGGAGGCTGATTCGCAATCCCTTTGAGGGGGATACACCGTGAGCTTCCGGACTGGTTGGACGCGGGAGATGCTGGCAGCGCGGATCGATCATACCCTGCTCCGACCGGAGGCAATGCCGAGGGACATCGATCAGCTATGTGAGGAAGCGGTACGGTATGGTTGTGCTGCCGTGTGCGTGAACTCAATTTATGTGGCACGGGCTGCTTCCTGGTTGGCTGGAACCCCCGTGAAGGTAGCGACCGTGGTAGCATTCCCCCTGGGTGCCAGCCCGACCGCTATCAAGGTAGCTGAGGCAGCAATCGCCCTTAGTCAAGGCGCTCAGGAGATTGATATGGTCCTGCCGGTCGGTCTGCTCAAGGCCGGAGAAATCGATGTCGTCCGGGCCGATCTCGGAGCAGTGGTTGCAGTGTGCCATGCGGCTGGTGCTCTCTGCAAAGTGATCCTAGAGACCGCGTTATTAACAGCAGAAGAAAAGGCCTTGGCTGCTCGCCTCGCAGTCGAGGCAGGCGCGGATTTCGTGAAGACCTCCACCGGCTTTGGCCCGGGAGGAGCCACGGTGGAGGATGTCGCCTTTCTTCGTCAGATTGTAGGAACCTCGGCCGGCGTGAAGGCCGCGGGGGGAATCCGGACGGTGGAGCAAGCTATCGCCATGCTCGAAGCGGGAGCCGATCGCCTCGGGACCAGCGCTACGGTCGCTATCTTAGAAGCCTTGCCGCCTGTCTCCCCCACAATCATGGAGTGACACCCCGAATCGATTGATCTCCGGATTTATGGAGGCTCCTATGGGGCCATGCCCGAATTGCCGGATCGGTTATATACGACCACATCGGATTACTTACGCAGGCTATCATGGGGATCTCTTCATCGTGATGCCGAATGTGCTTGCCTATATCTGCGATGTGTGTGGAAACCGGGAGTACGACGAAGAGTTCATGATGCAACTGATTCCTTTGATCGGTCCTAGGGGCAAAAGCGAACGGGCCTGGGATCTAGGCTCGGAACCGATGGATCGTCCCTCAGGCCCGGAATGGAGGACCCGTTGTCGTCCCGCCTGATGGCATCCAGCAGGTAGGCATAAGGATCATGCTCTGAGATCATCCGCGGCATCGTTGGGATGTCTTCTATAAGTGCCTGCTTGCTTCCAGGGATTGGCATATCGCAGGATTGCAAGAACGGACTGCTTGTCTGACGAGCTGGAGTTCTGGATCCGCCACTTCCTGGACGCCTATACGGTGGCCGAGATGATCTCTGCTTTCACCTTAAAGGCGTATCGTCACGCGCGTTGTCCATTCGTCCGTTTTTGAAAACGCCGTGGGATCGGTTGCTGGGCGGAGGTGCATCCTCGATTTTGGGAGCTTTCTTAACAGGATAGCGCGACTTGACGAGGATGGTCTCCGAGCATCTGGAACCAAAAGGTCGCTGCCTTGCGATCGTTTTTTTCGCTTCCTGCAGACAGAGAGGGTCATCCGAGAAAATCCCGCTTCAATTTCGCCCGAACGTCTGAGGCATTCCTGGGATCTTCCGTTCCTCATGCTTGGCTTCATAAGCCACCAGGGGCCTGTAGACGCGGCATCTTAAGCTTCTTGCCATGACAGGATGGACTCGTCGCTTCTTTCTCACGCGGTTTGTTCCGGCGATGTTGAGCGGATGGCTGAGCGCATGCCGGACTGTTCTGGAACTCTCTCCCACCCCACGGCCTTTCACTCCTACTTCCTTGCCCTCACCTGTCGAGGTTATCACCGCTGCGCTGGAAGCGCTGCGGCGCGAAGATCCAGCGGCCCTGTGGGCGATCCTGACCCCCGCTTCGCAAGCGGTGTTGTCGCTAGACGAACTTCGCGCACTATGGCGGAATACGATGAGCACTGTCAGTGTCCAAGCGGTCGACATCGAGCCGCTGGCGCTGATCCAAGAGGGAGAAACTGTTCAGGCGCGGTATCGGATCCGCTGGAAGACGGTTCTATTTGGCGATCTGGAGGCAGAAGGAGTAATGATGCTCCGGCTGCTGCCAGAGGGGTGGCGGGTTGTATGGCGGGATGCGCTGCTCTGGCCAGCGCTGGGTGAAGGAGAACGTCTTCAGGTGGAATACATCATCCCAGAGCGAGCTAATCTCTACGATCGCGAAGGACAGAGCCTAGCCGTGCAAGGGGAGTGGGTAGAGATCGGTGTGGTGCCTGGGCAGATCACCGATGAAAGAATCCTGCTTCAGCGGCTTGCCCGTGCCACGGGGCTTTCACCGGAAGCTATCCGATCCCGGTATGCCTTCGGCCGTCCAGACTGGTACATGCCGATCTTAGCCTTGCCCTCGGAGCGTCTCACGCCCTTTGCAGCGGATCTGACGGCCACACCGGGGGTGACTCTGCGTCCCCGGAGTGGTCGGATTTACGTTGGCGTTGCACCACAAACCATCGGGGTGGTAGGGAAGATCCCCGCGGAAGCGTTAGATCAGTGGCGACGTCGAGGCTATCGGGGCGATGAGTGGGTGGGGCGCATGGGATTGGAAGCGTGGGGGGAGCCGTATCTCGCAGGGACTCATGGGGCTCGTCTGTTCATCCAGCCGAAAGCGGCGAATGCCTCGCCGCGGCTCATCGCGGAGCGTCCCTTTGCCCCTGGCCGTTCCATCACTACCACGCTGCAACGGGATCTACAAGCTCATGCGGAAGAGATCTTTGGAGATCGCACTGGCGCGGTGGTGGTAATGGATCCCCGGAATGGGGACCTTTTAGCCCTCGTTAGCAAGCCCGCTTTCGATCCGAATACCCTGATCTGGCCTCACAGTCCACCTCCCCCACCAGGTGCCTTTTTGAATCGGGCGACCCAGGGCTTGTATCCTCCGGGCTCGATCTTTAAGATCGTGGTGATGGCCGCAGCCCTCACCTACGGATTCACGGCTAGCAGCCTCTTTCAGGATCCTGGATATTGGGACGGCTTAGGGCCCGGCTACCGAAAATGGTGTTGGTTGAAGAGTGGGCACGGCCTAATAGATCTTCCCACCGCGCTCACCTTCTCCTGCAATGTGGCCTTCTACCAAATCGGGTTCGCACTATATCAGCAGGATCCCGATCTCCTTTCGAGGGTGGCGCGGGCTTTTGGGCTGGGAGCTCCAACCGGCGTCCGGGGGATTCCAGAGGAGGCCGGGCTGGTGCCTGATACGGCATGGCGCGCGCAGCAGGGCGACCGTCCTTGGTCGGTCGGGGACGTAGTGAACATGGCGATTGGTCAGAGCGATCTCCTGGTCACGCCCCTGCAGATCGCCCGGATGCTGGCGGCGATAGCGAACGGCGGGGTTCTCTACCGGCCCCGGCTGGTCTGGCGGATCGGCCCAGCTCCCGGTCAACCGGAGGAGACATTCCCTTCAGAGGCCGATGGTCATCTACCGATTTCTGAGGAAGCCCTGAGGGCAATCCGCCAGGGCTTGCTTGGGGTCACTACCCATCCTCGAGGGACAGCTGCCCGGGCCTTTCAAGGGATGCCTTTCCTGGTTGCCGGGAAGACTGGGACAGCCGAAACCGTCCCGGGGCGGCCACCCCATGCCTGGTTCGCAGCCTACGCGCCAGCGGATCAGCCAGAGCTGGTCGTCGTGGTCATCGTGGAGCACGGCGGACAAGGATCTGCCATTGCCGCTCCCTTGGCTCGCCAGATCTTTGAGGCTTACTATGGCCTCCCTCGCACCCCCTTGCCCGCCTTACCAGCCCAAGAGGATCGCTAATTCCGATAGCCGAGGCGCATCGGCTCTTTGTTTTTGGCCGTATTAAGCCTCAAGCGATCTCCTCCAGCACCTCCACCCGGCCGCTCTCGAGATCATACCATGCCCCAACAATCTTTAATTGGCCCTCTTGGACTAGCGACGAGAAAGCCAGCCCTCGGCTCAGTAGCTCTCGAACGGATCGGCGAATGTTCATATGGATCGCGCGCTCGAGCCTATCATTCAGCTCTGGTTGCGATTCTATGATGGCCGGCCGGATGGCTTCCACGATCCGCTTCAGATGCCCTTCTCCCTCCTTGCCCATCGCCATCGCTTCCATGGCAGCGCGCACCGCTCCGCACCCTGTGTGCCCCAGAACCATCAAGAGTGGCGTTTGCAAGTGGAGCACGGCATATTCCAGGCTTCCGATGACAACATCGTCTACAACGTTCCCAGCCACCCGTACTACGAACAGATCACCCAACCCTTGATCGAAGAGGATCTCGGGCGGCACTCGTGAATCAGCGCACCCCAGAACACATGCAATCGGGGACTGATGATCGCGGAGCGCTCGACGATACTCGGGGGTCTGGCGGGGGTGAAGCAACTGCCCGGCTACATAGCGCTGATTCCCTTCTATCAATTCCTGCAGGACAATCTCAGGGCTTCGAGTACGCATATTTGCTTCCCCAACTTGTAGTCTTAGAGGCCATCAGGCGTCGAAAGTGTCTTCTGGGAAAGAGGCATATTCCAGCATCGCTTTGCGGGAGGGCGGTAAGCCGCCGAGATGTCATAGGTGGCCTCCGAGCTCCGAACGAAGGAACCAGAAGCGCTCTGCAAGGACGCCCTCACCCACCTGGAACGCATAGGCACGAATGCGTCTCAGGATTTCCTCCTCTGTGGTAAAGAGAATCGGCCATTGGGAGCGATAAGCGCGGATCGCTTGTGCCTTGATCTGTAGATCCTCTTCGCTTAATTCTACGAGGTGGGGTATTCCCTCAGGAAGGCTCGGAAACTCTTCCCACTCTGCATAAGGGAAGTCCTCGTAGAAGCCCCGGAGAATCCCGGAGCGCCGCCATCCCTCTGCGGCGATGCGGACGATACGGTGATCTACGTGACCACCCAAGGCCAAGGGGGCCAGCAACAGATCCCCCTCCTCCCACGGGAGACCAGCCAGTGCTTCCTGAATCCTCTCGATCCAGGCCTCTTCATCAGGATGGGGAGGACGGAACAAATTTCCCGAATTTAGGCAGAGAGGTTGGCCCTGGGCATCTCGCCGGTAGATGGCGTCTGGGAACCCCCAGTGGATCGGCGTCACTGCGAGGAGGGCCAGGGCTTGGCGATCTTCCGCCCGCCGCATTGCCATTGCGTTCTCTCGGTTGCCCCAGACATCATGCAGCTCCTGGGCGAAAGGGGATAGCGGGAGGAGCGGATCCCCTGCGAAGACGGTGATCACTTCCACGGGATGGCCTTCCCGGCGTCCGCGATGAAGGGCTCCTCCGCAAGAAAGCACCGCATCGTCTAGATGGGGCGATAGGACGCGAATCCGCGCTAATGGCTTGATGAAAGGAAAAGCACACGGTGTAGTCTTTGCCACGGCCGGAACTCACACTCTGGATTCCTAAGCGTGTCAGAAAAGAGGCGCAACGGATGCCGATCCCCAATCAGAGGGGTATCGACGGCCGGGGCGACCAACAAAGTGGCCTAAGATTAGGAAGAGAAGAAAATTCATTCCAACCACGCTTGTCCCTTCGATCGTAATTTCACAACTCAGAAGCCTTTCGCCGTTCCATGAGGCGCCAGATTATTGTCTCAGGATCCGGAAAAGGCCCTTCTGTGCCATATACTTGGCTGAGAGCTACTTGCAACACAGGGAGGTCGGGGGGGCGTTCCTCTACGTCCTGGAGGGGATAAAAGTAGGGCAGAGCATTCTTCAAGCGGGCGACCACCTGTGGAAGGATAATGTTGACCTGATGGCGATTTCCAACAAGGATAAACCAACCTTCCCCAACATGGCCGAGGAAGAACGAGTCTCCATTCTCGTGATTGACCCCTGCCAGCAGAAGTCCGACAGCGCGAATTGCGTCATCCCGGGCGATAAACCCATACCGCTCTCCAAAGACGTCCAACCCCTGCAGGCCAATCATCAAAGCTCCCCAGTCCGATCGTTCTAGGTGTGCCCGTAGATGCTCCAGAATCAGCGGGCGGCCTGGGAGCCCAGTGAGGCTATCGAAAGCAGGTTCCGCTCGAGAGCGGTGCAAGATGTTCTGGATGCGCGCTCGCAATTCCTGAAGGCTGAAAGGCTTTGCGATATAGTCATATGCTCCCATCTCCAGACCAGTCAGCCGGCTTTCTCGCTCCCGCTTCTCAGTCAGAAAGATCACTGGAGTATCCCGGGTGCGCCGATGAGCTCGCAACTGCCTGAACACCTCAAATCCATCGATGTCCGGTAGCCGGATGTCCAGCACAATCAGATCAACTGCATGCGATTGAGCTAATGAGAGTGCCTCCTCCCCCGAGAATGCGGTGAGCACCTGATAGCCATGGGCCCGGAAGTAGGTCTCTAATAGATTTGCAGTCTCCAGCTCATCTTCGACAAGCAACAGGGTTGCTAATTTGTTCATGGCCACCTCCGTCGGAAGCTAGTTGGCGGCGCAATTCCATCCACTTAGGAGGGGCGGGAGCAGACTGGCTGGAAAGCGGCGTGCAGCCTGAGTTCCATCTTGACGGAGCGTGATGCCGTGGGGAGGAAGTAGCGCCTTTATGTTATGTCCCCCGCTAACTTCGGGCGATCTGAAGGTCAAGAAGAACCGCATTGGTATGGGGTGTGGGTGCCTCCAGGGTTGCGTGAATAGCTCTTTAGCTATCCCATCGGCTCCTTGTGAATCGCGAAGGAGCATGTAGCATCCCCTACCGCGATGCAAGAGATTTCCTCCACCCGGAATTCCTTTCCTCCACTGACCCAGCGCAGTCCCTCCTGCAGCAGGCCGATGGCGGCGTAACAAACTGGGCGATCGGTCTTGCGTCCCCAGCACACGGGGCATCGCTCGATCACATAGATGAAGCGATCCTCCTCTTCATAAACATAGCTCTTTTGATCGCTGAATTGAGTGAAAATCCCTGCCATCGCCGGAAGGCCGATCTTGAGCTTGGCCTGGAGGGGCAACACTCGGAAGGCGAGATCGCTAACACCGGCTAGAGCGCCAAAGCCTTGCAGGCCTCGGGCAAAGGATGCACGCCCCCCTCGCAGGGCCAGGCCTCTTCCCCCGCGGGGCCCATACATTTCCTCTAATGCCTGGTTGATGGCGGTGAAATCTGCAAAATCGAACCCCCGCTCCAAATTATCTGGAGGATAGTTATCAATTAAATGCGAGAGATGGGCTAAGTGGAGAACGGCGTTTAGGCCGTTCTTCCCCATCACCTCTTCCAGCGCCTCTAAGAAGATCCGAGCAATCTTGTTGGGATAATAGAGGCCGCTCTTCTGCTGGCTCAAGGCGCCGCCTCCTAACATTAGGCTCCAGGCAGAGTGTAAGACTTAGGCCATGTCGCTTAGGCTACGGGACGTGAGGCGCGGACATGATATCAGACCTCAGACCGACGGTCAGACGGGTTACGAAGCGTTGAGCGTTTAAGAGCCGATCGTATTTTCTCTTCACTCTTTATTATATTTCAAAGAAGCCCAAATCTCTTCGGGCGTTCTAGATCGCGTATATCTATGGCATGACGGCCTTTCCGTCGGTTTAATTATGGGTTGGCATGTTATTTGCGGAAGTTATAAGCGGAACTGGCTTCGATCCAAGCCTCAACGATGATCGTAAGTTCTACCTCGATGATCAACCAGCGAGGATGCGGGCGAGGTCTTCCACGGCCCGCCGCATGTCCAAAAACAGCAGGCCGAGCTTCGCTTGAGGCCTAGCCAATACGGTGAGCACTGCCTCCTCGCCGACTGCCATCAGCACTACATAGCCTCGCTCGCCTCGGATGTAAACCTGATCCAGCAGCCCCCGGCGCAGCTCACTGGCAATGCGCTCGCCCAAGGAGAGCATTGCAGCGGACATTGCAGATACTCGATCTTCCTCCACATCAGCGGGGAGAGCAGAGGCCATGATCAATCCATCTAGGCTGACTACGGCCGAGGCTTCAACATCTGGCGTGCTGGCTTGTAATTCCTTTAAACGCTCAATCATCCGCTCGGTGCGTGTCCGAGCCATTGCAGACCCCCAACTTGGCAACGGATGATGAAAGCAATTACGCAACTTATCATAAAGAGATGGATTTGTCAAACCACGTTCGAGTGTCCGTGGAGAGGAAATTCATATCTCATCCTGATCATGATGGTCTACTTCTGCGGAGTTCTATTAAGCATTTGATGTGTCTTTGGACAACCACGGGTCTTGAGAGAAGTGTGTATGATTGAACGGGTTGTTCGGGTCAGCCCTCAGCCTCATGAAAAGCTTGAACGAGCTCCAAGGAGCGCGAGAGCAAGCACCAAGATGCCTATGCCGACACAATAGAATGCGAATGGCCGAAGGGAGCGTTGTCGGACCATCCGCATCAGCCCCCAGATGGCGAAGTAGCCGGAAAACGCGGCGCTGAGAACGCCGATAAGGATAGGGACGAGAGCGTCGTATGGAAATCCCATCATGAATAGATCCCATAAGGCCACTAGGCCCGCTCCTAAGAGGGCCGGTATACCCAGCAGAAAGCTGAACCGTGTGGCCTCCGGACGGAGAAAGCCGCATCCCAGACCAGCGGCGATAGTGGCTCCCGATCGGGAGATCCCTGGCAGCAGGCTAAGAGCTTGGGCGAGCCCGATCACGAGCGCATCCCATGCCTTCATCTGCCTCAGATCTCGTTGCCCTCGTCCGAAATGTTCCCCCAGCCATAACAACCCTGCCGTCCCGAACAGCAAAATCCCAGTTAGGAGCGGTTGAAGAAAAACGGCCTCAATCGGCTCCTTCAGGAATACTCCTGTCACCACGGCTGGAAGCGTAGCTAGCAGGATCCATCCGCCCAGTCGCCCCTCAGGCGTCGCGAAGGGAGATCCCCCGCGGATGCCCTCCCACCATTTAACCACAATCCTCCATAAGTCGTGGCGGAAGTAGATTAACACCGGGATCAGCGTGCCCCATTGCACCAACACATCGAAGGGAAAAACGATCCGCTCGTCGTTTCGCCAACCGAGCAGCCATGGCACCAGCACTAGGTGGGCAGAGCTGCTGATCGGCAGATACTCACTCAATCCCTGAACGATCCCTAAAACCAGCGCCTGTAGCCATGTCATCGATGATCTCTCCGTATCTTGTATCTAAAAATAACGAGTGAAAGGCGCTATAAGCCGATGCCTCATAATCTGCTTCTATCCAACCGCCCTTTCATTCCAAAGCTGCAGCACCCGCTCATAAACTTCTGCAGTTTGCCTGGCCGTTTCCGCCCACTTGAATCGGGCGGCTTGCCTAAGGCCCGCCTCCCGAAGACGGGCTCGCAATGACTCATCGGCGAGTGTGACCGCTAGCGCAGCCGTCCAATCCGCCGGGCGATCAGGCGGCACGCGAAGGCCTGCCTCTCCCACTATCTCTGGGAGCGAAGAAGTGTCTGAGACGATCACCGGCGTGCCACAGGCCATCGCCTCTAGGGGTGGAAGCCCGAAGCCCTCATACAAAGAGGGTAATGCGAAAACTGAAGCCGCAGAGTATAGTATCGGGAGATCATCATCTGGCACATATCCTAAGAAGCGAACTCGATCTCGCAGCCCCATCTCCCGCAGAGCTCGGAAGGTTCCCTGCGTTAACCACCCTGCCTTCCCAGCTATTACCAACCCCACGTCTGGGTAGCGCTCTAGGAGATACCGATAAGCTGCGAACAGCGTTGGGAGGTTCTTTCGAGGCTCGATCGTCCCAACGTAGAGAATGAAGCGGTCTGGTAGGGAGTAGCGAGCACGGAGGGCGGCAATGGCCTCCGGGGAGGCCGGGCGAAAGCGGACGTCCACCCCTTCGTAGATCACATAAATCCGTTCCTCCGGAACGCGATACCAACGGAGGACATCCCGGCGTGTGCATTCTGAGACAGCGATCACCGCATCGGCGCATCGAAGGAAACGGGGCATCATCAGCGAGAGGAACCAGCGATTCAGAGGCATATGGGTTTCTGGATACAGCCGGAAGATCAGATCGTGCAGGGTGAACACAGAGGGGAGAGCACGAAACGGGGGAAGCAGATGATCTGTGGCATGGAACAGACCCGCTGGGCGAATCAGGGTATCCATATGCCAACGGAGGAGATGGGCTAGCATGACCTGGAGTCGCCAGGCCTTAGCAGGAAGTGGACACGGACGAGCTGGAAGAGTATCTAGGGGTGGGAAGAGATTCGCGCGCTTTGCATCGTGATAGAAGATGGCCAGACGGCCAGGCAGCAGGGGGATCATCGCTTTCACCAGTTCCCCCGCATAGCGGCCTAGCCCGGCCCGATGATGGGCAGCAGCAGAGACGTCCACAACAATAAAGCTCACCGCTTCATCCCCCAACAGGATTCCACGTTTTTAACAAACCCATCCGCTCCGATGAACGGTAGGGTTCCTGTATGCGCCCGTGTTCGCCCGGAGAGGGCACCCTTTCAGCTTTTTCATCAGGTCGAAGACTCTTAGCGCAAGGGAAGCCTTGCCGCCCTTCGCCTACAGGGGGCTAAGGTCGAATCCGAGGCGCCGACCGATTTCTCTTAGGATCCGCCCCTGCGTTGTGATCGCCTGACATCGAGAAAACCTGTGGTGTTATCCTGTGGTGTTATGGAAAACGCCTTTTTACTAAAATAGCATACAGAACATTCGCTACATCGGGGACAGCTGGGAGATGATGTGGGTTCCTGATTGTCCTGAGCCTTTCATCCTTGAGAGATAAAAGGGGTTGGCTCGCTAGTGCTTGAGTGTTCTGGGGCTTTCGTTCCCAAAGGCTTCATCTACCCCATCGAGGGGGACCTGGATGTCCAAGTTGTGGAAGATGGGAATTGCCCTGGTTGCGTTGATCGGCGGGATATGGGTGATCGGAAGCCGAATGGATCAGGCAAAGCAGGTGGTGCAAGAGGCCCCTCAGCCGGGATACCGCGCGCCCCGCTTTTCGCTACGCAACCTAGAGGGGAAGACGCTCTCCCTCTCCGATCTACAGGGCCAGGCAGTGGTGCTGAACTTCTGGGCCACCTGGTGCCCACCATGCCGAGCGGAGATGCCCGCCTTCCAACGTCTTTATGCTCGCTACGCAGACCAAGGGTTGATGGTCATCGGCGTGAACGCAACGCTGGGCGATGACCTGGCAGCAGTGTTGGTATTCCGCCAGGATTACCATCTGACGTTCCCGATCCTGCTGGATGAAACCGGTGAGGTGAACCGGAGCTATCGGGTGACGGCCCTCCCCACCACGTTCTTCATCGATCCTCAGGGCATCGTCCGCGATGTGGTGGTCGGCGGCCCCCTGAGCGAGGCTGCTATCGAAGCCCGTCTTTCCACGCTTCTTCCCGCGAGGAACCGCTGATGCTGCCAGCGCTTCCCCTGGGCCTGTTGACCCTGCCCACGCGGCCGGTCCTCCTGCTGCTGGGCTTGTGGCTGGGGGTGACGCTCGTGGAGCGAGAGGGACGACAACGGGGAACCGGATCGGGCCCGGCGGTGGACGCCCTGTGGGGGGCGGCAGCCGGTTACCTGGCGGGCCGGATGGGTGCCCTGCTCCCCTATGGGCTCTCCTCCCCCCTGGATCTGCTGGCGCTCATCCGCCCGCTCGATCCTGCCCTGGCCCCGCTTCCGGCCCTCCTAGCGGCCGCCGGCGTGATCGCCTGGCGCTGGCATCGACGCCGAATCCCGTGGCGGGTGGGCCTGGATGCGATGGCGCCCCTGCTCCTAGTGATGGCCGTGGCATGGGCGCTGGGGGATTGGGCGGAGGGCCGCCGGTATGGAGAACCCACGGCGATTCCGCTCCTGGCTGCCCTGGGGGGCGGAAGCCGCCATCCCGTCCAACTGTATGAAGCGGGGCTGGGATTCCTGGCGTTCGTGGTCTGGCATCCGGTTCGGAAACGCCTGCAGGCCCCCGGAAGCTCCTTTCTTCTGGCCCTGACCCTTTACAGCGCGGCGCGGCTGATCGCCGAGGGGTTCCGCGCGGAAAGCCTCACGTGGATGGGATTCCGGGTTCCCCAGCTTCTGGCGTTTGCTGGGCTCATGATCGGCCTGGTGGGGCTTGCCCGGATAG
>JANXBD010000160.1 GCA_025057635.1 Thermoflexus sp.
CACGATCTCAAGGCCTCGCTGAAGATCCTCCCAGCTTTCCGGCAATCCGGAGCCCGCATCCACCAGCAGGCGATGGCTGTCGGTCAGGATCAGATAGACATACCCATCCAGCTCAGGGAAAAGGCGCGTCGGGAGGCGGTAAAGCTCCACCCCATTCCTCGTGCGGTAGCGCAACACCCCATCCCGCTCCTCCCATGGCTTTTGCATAGTCGCCTCCTGTCCATCCCGCTTCGCGGCCCGACCGCGGATCTTAGAGGGTTTCCAGCTCGCGCCCCATCCCGGATTTCAGGGAATGAAAGACAGGGCTATCCCCGGCCGCCCCGCTCCAGGGCCTCGAAGCATAATTTCGCCACCAAGGCCGCGAAGGAGACATAAAGGACACCAAGGGGTATTTTGAAATCCGTTAACGCCCCGTTCCCCTTGTGCCCTTTGCGGTTTTCAGATTCAGAATGGAAGCCCGTCCGGAGAGGCGATGACCCCTTCCCCTTTCTATGGGAGCAGATCCCGGATCACCCGCAGGATCCCTTGATCCCATGCCACCCGATGGGTGACCCCCACCTTACCCTCAAGCTCCATCTTGTGGGCTAGATACCATTCGTAAGTTCGAATCAGGGAT
>JANXBD010000161.1 GCA_025057635.1 Thermoflexus sp.
CCATCCCACGCTGGTTCGTGTGAGGCAGTTGCCGGACGGTGTCGTTTGTTGCGACGTTCGCTCGTTTCAATCCCACGCTGGTTCGATTGAGGCTTGATCCGGAAGGAGCCACAATCTCTTCCTATCCCTCGTTTCAATCCCACGCTGGTTCGATTGAGGCAAAGATGATGCAGCGATCCACATCGCTCTCTCCAACTGTTTCAATCCCACGCTGGTTCGATTGAGGCACCTCCTCCGGATCCTGGCCCTGGAGCAGCGCCCGCAGTTTCAATCCCACGCTGGTTCGATTGAGGCCGTGGCGATCTCCGCCGTGCGCCGGGAGGCCTTCGGTTTCAATCCCACGCTGGTTCGATTGAGGCGATGCACCTCCCCTAGGCCCATCGCGAACTCCTCTAGAGTTTCAATCCCACGCTGGTTCGATTGAGGCTGCCACGAAGGAACCAGAGCACCCAGGGCCTGCCCGAGTTTCAATCCCACGCTGGTTCGATTGAGGCATCGATCACGCGGCACACAATGCCGTCGTGACCGAGTTTCACTCCCACGCTGGTTCGTTTGAGGCGTGTGTTTAAGAGGGGGGTGGGTTTGCTTTTGCTATGTTTCAATCCCACGCTGGTTC
>JANXBD010000162.1 GCA_025057635.1 Thermoflexus sp.
CGTGGGATGAGCGCGGCGACTTCCGGGCCAGCATGTATCTGCGCCCCGGCGCCATCTGGGCCATCGAATGGGTTCGACGTCGATGAGACGCCAAGCTTGTCGGAAGGATGGCGTTCGCTCTGCTCCTGGATGGACAGGAGACCCCACTGCCAGCTGGCTGGGTGGTCTCTCTGAATCGTGGCGGTGAAGCCAGGGCTTTGGGAGAGCTCATGGCTCCCCGCTCTCATCCCCTTTCCCCTCGCTCCCGCACGGAGAGAGAGGAAATCGATTTTTTTCTTGGGGTGCGGTCCGCCCTCGGCGGGCCGCACCCCAAGAAAATCCCGCGGGAGAAACGAGCACTACTATTCAGGCTAAATGGATGCGCATGCGTGCGCCATTTGTGTGATAACCAAGGGCCTTGCACGGGCGGCGAGGGTGAGCCATACTACGGTCTCCCGGGCGTTGCGCGATAGCGGGGAGATCATCCCGGAGATTCAGGCTTGAATCTGGGCGATCGCCGAATTCCTGGACCATCGGCCCAACTTGGCGCCCTAGGTTCCACAAGGCCACCTCGCCCTGATTCTCAACGTGGTGGTCATTCCCTCAGTAACTTCTTCCACACACGGAGGTAAGGC
>JANXBD010000163.1 GCA_025057635.1 Thermoflexus sp.
GCGTTTCTATCCCACGCTGGTTCGATTGAGGCCTCCGCATTACGCGCCATCCGCTGCAGCAGAAGCAGGTTTCTATCCCACGCTGGTTCGATTGAGGCGAGCAGGCGACGGGCAGCCCTTCCGCGCCGCCCCGGGTTTCTATCCCACGCTGGTTCGATTGAGGGCGTGGTTTATACGCCCGCGCACGCGCGCGCGCGGCGGTTTCTATCCCACGCTGGTTCGATTGAGGACGTAGAAAGAACCCCCGTCCCAGAACCATGCCGTGTTTCTATCCCACGCTGGTTCGATTGAGGCGCTTTCGCTTTATCGCTCGCGAGTTGCGTTCTGCTGGTTTCTATCCCACGCTGGTTCGATTGAGGTTTTCACTCCTCCTCTTCGTCTCCGCCTTGCACGACCGTTTCTATCCCACGCTGGTTCGATTGAGGGTAGAAGAGAAACTCGAGAATGGCGTCTACCAGGCGAGTTTCTATCCCACGCTGGTTCGATTGAGGCTCGCCTCCCATGACAAAAAAGCGCCGCCCCCCCACAGTTTCTATCCCACGCTGGTTCGATTGAGGTAGTGCTTTTAGAGGATGGAAATAGGATTGAAATTG
>JANXBD010000164.1 GCA_025057635.1 Thermoflexus sp.
GGCGGATCTGGACAGCCTCCTGTGTGGCCTGGAGGGCCTCCTCGCGGCGGCCCAGCTCGGCAAGCGCTGCGCCCAGGTTGTTGAGGCTTGCGGCCAGGTGGGGGAGGAAGGCATCGGGGTGCTGCTGAGCGAGCCGGCGGTAGAGCGCGACGGCTTCCTGCGCGGCCTGGAGGGCCTCCTCACGGCGGCCCAGGTCGGCAAGCACCAACCCTAGGTTGTTTAGGCTCTTCGCAAGGTTGGGGAGGAACGCGTTGGGATCCCGCTCAGCAAGCCGGCGGTAGAGCGCGACGGCTTCCTGCGCGGCCTGGAGGGTCTCCTCACGGCAACCCAGTGCATAGAGGGCGGCCGCAAGGTTGTTCCATATCCTCGCTCTTTCTTCGTCAAGAAACACCTGATCCAGGCGGCCACGATAGAATGCGGCCAGGAATTCGCGCAGCGCCAGGGTGTAGACCGGGTTTGGCAGGAGTGTTTCCAGCTCGCTCCAGGCTATCAATGGCCAGGCCACTACATGATCTGCCACTTCTTTCATCCATTTTTCTGCCTGTTCTTCGTTTTGTTCCCAAATCCGAGCCAGGACGCTCAGGGCCTGACG
>JANXBD010000165.1 GCA_025057635.1 Thermoflexus sp.
CCATCCCGTGCAGATGGGGTCGGAAGAGGAGGAGCAACACTCCGATCCAGAGCGTTAGCAACGCCACCTGATCACGTCGCTCGCTCATTTCCCCTTTCCCGAGCCAGCAGGATCCATAATCCCAGCGCTCCCAGGGTGGCCAGATCCAGCAGCGGGGTCCAGCCGACAAAGGCATGCCAGGCCCATCCCCACAGGGCGATGGCACCGGCGCTGGTGGCCAGAGCAGCCCACCATATTCTGGAGTGCCTACTGGCACGATGCAGGAGCACAGCGAGACCCACGCTGAGCACAGTGCCGTGATGATACCATGTCCCCGGGTTAGCCAGGAAGGTGGCGGTCAGCGCCCATGCAGCGCGGACCTCGAAAAGCGGTCGGGGCGCTCCTGGCCGTCCCCACCCGATCAGCGTCAGAAGGATCAGCAACCCAGAGAGGGCCAGTCCGGCCCATCGAGCCATCGTGGGCGCATCCGCCAGGGCGAACCCGTAGGGATGATGGGTCCCCCAGCGAATGGCCAGAGAAGGAAGGTTCTGGGCCGGAGGATACGCGCTGCCGGTGATGGGAAGGGAGGCGTGGAGGAACCCCATCGCC
>JANXBD010000166.1 GCA_025057635.1 Thermoflexus sp.
CTGGGCGATCTGGTTTGCAGGATCCTGCAGGAGGAGGGGATTGATCTTCGCTTCGTCTATCGCCTGTCCGGCTTCACCACCACGGTCCTGGTCCTGGTGGAGGAGTCCGGCGGTGCCCATGCTCTGATTGGCTCCTTCGGGGCCGTGCCGCCTCTTCCTTGGGATCCGGCCTGGGAGGCCCTTTTCCAGGGATCCTCTGCGATCTTTGCTTCCGGCTTCACCCTCCTGGAGCCTGCATTCCGGGATATCGGCCTTTCGATCCTGGAGCGGGCCCGGGCGTGTGGCTGCTCGATCTTCTTCGATGTGGGCCCCAAGGGCCGACATCTCACTACTAATTAATAGCGGGCAGCTATCGTCCAGTCCAGCGAAGTCCTGCTCACCGAAGAGGAGGCGAAGGCGCTTCCGCTGGATCCGGCTCGGATCGCGCAGGAAGGCCCAGTGGCTGTGGTGATCAAACGAGGCCCCGCTGGCTGTCAGATCCTGACTGGAGAGGGGGCGATCGAAGTGCCAGGGTTCCCGGTGCATGCGGTGGATCCGGTCGGGGCGGGGGACAGCTTCGATGCCGGATTGGTTTATGGATGGGTG
>JANXBD010000167.1 GCA_025057635.1 Thermoflexus sp.
TGTGCCCGTGATTGGGGCCAATCTTGGAGGCATTCCTGAGCTGATTCGGCATGAACAAAACGGATTGCTGTTCCAGCCCGATGATGCGTCAGACTTGGCAGTTCAGCTTCAGCGTCTACTGGACGAACCGAACTTGCTCCCGCGTCTGCGTCGAGGAACTTTACCCTTTTATTCGACATGGGAGGAGATGATTCAACTGGAACGAATCTATGAGAGAGTGATCAACTCTCAGCAAGGGGCTCTTCTGACACCCAGTCTTCAGGCCTCTTGTGGAAGGTGAGCAAGCAATAAATCCACCTTTTGGTGTCTCATTATAGTGGAAGGTGGATTTGGAATCCCCTGGACAACGTGGTAAATGATCCCCTGCGCCATTCACTGGATCCCCAGGCGTTCATAGACTGAACCTCTGCTGGAGCTCATAATGAACCCGGAATTTGACCCTTCCTTGCCCGCTTCCAGCGCCCCTTGAATCCAGGGCTGGTCGACGCCTTTGTGCGGCATTACGCTCATCAATAGGGGAGGTGGAGCGATGGGTCTGGCGTCTGGGATGTCAGCTGGTCGAGGCATGATCGAGCGAATCTTCCG
>JANXBD010000168.1 GCA_025057635.1 Thermoflexus sp.
AGCTCTCGGATATCATCCGTGAAGATCTCCGGGAATCCATCCGGGCAGGCCCGGCCATGTCCCTTTGTATAGCCATTATCCCACGATGCTCTGGAAGCCGCTCCAGCCCTCCTGAACGATTTTTTCTCCCTTCTCCCCGCGACCCTCTGGGCCGTGGGGAGGGGAAGGGGGGAGGGGCCATCGCCTTCCGGGCTCGCTGGAGGTGGCCGCTGAGCCCGTCTTTTGATTTGTTTAACATACCTTATAAGAACCATCTGCCGTGAAGCACTGGTGGTGAAGGCGGCTCTGGCCGCCTTCACCACCCACCAACCCATCAGACCACCCAATCCTCCTCCAGCGAATAGCCTTTCCGGATCCGTTCCAGGGCCCATAGAATCTTCCGGTTCGCCTGTCTCCCCATCGCGCCCAAATATTCCGAAAGAATTTGGTGCAAGAGATGGAAATCGTCCAACAACTCCGCGGGCCCTACCGATTCCTCAAAGGGCGAAAGCGGAATGAGATGCACGCCGAGGAGCGCAAAGACCAGATGGAAGAAGCGAGGATCTACGGCCCCCAGCCATCCCAGCCGACTGTAAGA
>JANXBD010000169.1 GCA_025057635.1 Thermoflexus sp.
GCTGGGCTGGCCCCCCACCTGCCGGAGGATTTGCGGGAGCAGGCCCTGCAGGAGGCCCTGGCCGCCGCCAGGGAAATTCGGAACGAATCCGCCCGCGCCCGCGCCCTGGCCGGGCTGGCCCCCCACCTGCCTCCAGACCTCCTGCGGGAGGCTCTGGCCGCCGCCAGGAAAATCCGGGATGAATTCGACCGCGCTCGCGCCCTGGCCGAACTGGCCCCTCACCTGCCTCCGGACCTCCTGGGGGAGGCCCTGGCCGCCGCCAGGGAAATTCGGAACGAATCCGACCGCGCCTACGCCCTGGCCGGGCTGGCCCTTCGGCTGGCCGAACTGGACCGCTATAGCGAAGCCCTGGACGCCGCCAGGGAAATCCGGGGTGAATTCGCCCGCGCCTACGCCCTGGCCGGGCTGGCCCCCCACCTGCCTCCGGACCTCCTGCGGGAGGCCCTGGCCGCCGCCAGGGAAATCCGGGATGAATTCGCCCGCGCCGAAGCCCTGGCCGGGCTGGCCCCCCACCTGCCGGAGGATTTGCGGGAGCAGGCCCTGCAGGAGGCCCTGGCCGCCGCCAGGGAAAT
>JANXBD010000016.1 GCA_025057635.1 Thermoflexus sp.
CGAGGAGCGGCGCGCCGATCTCGATCAGGAACTGCCCCCATCGAGGGACCCGGGGCCGAATCGCCAGGAGGGAGAGCTCCACCGTCAGCGCCAGGAGGCTTAGCAACAGGGCGGGGATCCAGCGGCTCACCGGGCCTCCTCCCGGGGGGAGGGCTTGGCCACCACTGAGGTGCTCGAGAGGGGAACTTGAAAGCGAACTCGGGTGCCCTGACCTGGAGCGGACTCCAGGTGGAACTCTCCTCGGAGCAGCTCGGCCCGTTCCATCATGTTAAGAATCCCCATGCTGCCTCGGCGGCCGTAGTCTGCCCACAGAGCCTTCAGGTCAAAACCCCGACCGTCATCTTCGACACCCACGCGGAGTTGATCCCCTTCGATTCGCGCCCAAATTCGGACGTTCTGGGGCTCTGCATGCCTGCGGGCATTGTTTACTGCTTCCTCGATGATAGAAAATACCAGCCCTTTGGCGTTAGGATCCAACACCTGATCCACGGCTGGATCCACCTCCACGTGGATCGCGAAGGGCTCTGTCTCCTGAAGCCGCTCCGCCAAGCGGGTGAGGGCCGCCACCAGTCCTTGGGACTCTAGGATCAGCGGGCGCAGGCGAAAAAGGAATTGGCGCAGCTCCTGGACGGCCTGACGGGCCATCTTTTCTGTTTTCGCCAGCTCCGAGGGAAGCTGAGCGGGATCGCGCTGGAACAGCTTTTGCAGGAAGTTTAACCGCATCGCCAGGGCCGCCACGCTCTGGGTCGGGCCATCGTGCAGCTCTCGAGCCAGCCGCCGTCGGGTTTCTTCCTCCACTTCCACCATGCGCTCCTTCTCCCGCTGGAGCGTATGGTAAAGCAGGGCGTTCTGCAGGGCAATCGAGGCCTGAGCGGTGATAAACCTTAGAAAATCTCGGCGCTCTTGGGTGAACGCATAGGGATCCGAGCTGCTGATCACCAAGACGCCGTAGCGGTCTAAGTCGACGCTCAGAGGGAGGACGAGGGCCGTCTGGGCGATGCGCATGACCGTTAGGCGCCCAAGCTCTGGATCCTGGGTCGGATGGGCGCAGAGGACGGCCTCTCCCGTTTCTAAGGCCTCTCGAAGGGCCCCCTCTAAGCCTGGGAGACGGGCCCGTTCATCCCGAGGCGGTAGACGTCGGGCTGCGGTGATCTGCAATCCCTCGGGCTCTAGCAGGGCAATGAACATCGGAGGCAACGGAAGGCTGCTTCCTCGGAACAAGCTTTCACTGGCTTCCAAGGCGGTATGAAGGATCTCCTCGAGCCGCCGCATTCGCCCCATGGCAGCGGCCAGCTCGAACAAACTCTGCAATTGCTGACGGGTCTGCATAAGCTGCCGCCGCTGGGTCAGCTCCTTTGTGTGAAGCTCTTGCAAGATTTCCCGTTTCAGGCGATCGCCCACAGTCCCGGCCAGCAATGCGCCCAGCGCCAAGACGCTCGCCTGAACCAAAAAGGAAGGGAAAACAAGGCCTCCCCGGCCCCAGATCCATTCCCAAAGGATCAGCCCCCCCATCAGGCCGAAGGTGACCAGCTCTCCAGCCCACCAGCCGATCCGGAGGGCGGCTGTGAGGATCGGGAGAAACGCGAAGAAGAACAGGGGGCTGCTCAGGCCACCAGTGATCGCAATGAAGGAAAGGGTAATCAGCACATCGCCTGCCAGCGTGATCGCTGGGAGAGGAAGGGGGGAGCGCACAAAAACTAGGGCGAGAATAACCAGAAGGTTATAAAGGCCGGTCAGTAGAAGGAGAACCACAAAGACCGTTTCGGAAGCTCGCCACGAGCTGGGGTTCAGGGCTGCTGTCAGGGCCATCGCCACGATCAGCAACCAGCGCAGGTTGCCCAGAATCCACTCCATCTGGGCTGTGTCTGTAGATATAGACGATCCGGGATGCCTTCTCATAATCGCCTCGCCTCTCTCCTGGCCTCGAGTCGCGATTATGGTTGTTCTGAGCTAATCGTAACCGAAAGTGATGGAATCGGCCATGCGTTTTCATAATCCCTCAAGAGCGCTGCCCGTGGGCTGCTTCCGACAGACCCTTTCTGTTCTTCCGAGGTGTGCAGCGGAGCGGGATAGGGAAAGAGAAAGCCAAACGTTATAAACTCTCATCTTTCCCTAACCTTTTACGGACTTCAGAGATGTGGTGGCTGAATTCGAATGGTGTGAACACCTCTTTCCATATGCTCAAGATCCTTGTCTGGCTTTTCTTTGATACAATGAGTTGGTTGGAGTCTACAGGGGGTGAACGCCGAGATGACAACCGAGCAAGTGCTCTGGAGGGATATCCGTTTGCTGGGGGATCTGCTGGGGGAAGTGATCCGAGAACAAGCCGGGCCTGAGGGTTTTGAGCTAGAGGAGCAAGTGCGGCGGTTGGCCCGTGCCCGTCGGACGGATGATAAGGAAGCCGAGCAGGCGTTGCGGGAGCTATTGGAGAGGTTGACAACGCCAGAATTGAAGGTGATCGCTCGAGCGTTCACGATCTTCTTCGATCTCGCCAACCTCGCCGAGGACAGGCATCGGGTGCGGGTGTTGCGAGCTCGGGAGCAAGCAGCTCATTCCCAACCTCGCTCGGAATCGATTGCGGATGCATTCCATCGGATTCGATCCGCCGGGATCCCACCTGCAGCCGTGCGCACGCTGCTGGAGTCGCTTTCAATCGAACCCGTGTTCACTGCCCATCCGACCGAGGCCAAGCGTCGGACGGTGCGAGGTATCCTGGGGCGGATTCGCGCCATCCTAAGTGAGATTGATGCACCCGATCGGTTGCCCCGGGAGCAAGAGGAACTCCTCCGGCGCCTACGAGCGGAGCTCACAGCTCTCTGGCAGACCGATCTGGTGCGAGTGCATCGCCCGTCGGTGATGGATGAAGTGGAGAACGGCCTTTCCTTTTTTGTGCGCACCTTATGGTCCTTAACTCCCCGGCTATATCGGGACGTTCGAGAGGCCCTCCGGGCGACTTATCCAGAGATAGGGGAGGCGTTGCCGATCTTCCTGCGCTTCGGGTCTTGGATTGGAGGGGATCGGGATGGAAATCCACGGGTAACCCCGGAGGTGACGGCGCAGACGCTCCAGCGTCATCGTCAGGTTGCTCTTTCCCTTCATCTGCAGCAAGCTCGCGATCTCTTCATCGCGCTGGGGATCTCCACGCGTCAGGCATCTGTCTCTTCTGCCCTGGTGCAGGCCCTGACGGAGGCCGAGGCCCGGTGGACAGCTCTGAAAGAGCATCTTGCCCGTATTTCCCCTTACGAAGTCTATCGGCGCTGGACTATGATGATCGCATGGCGCTTGGAGCAGACCCAGCGCTGGGACCCGATGGCAGGCCCGCCTCCGGAGGGCGCTTACCGATCTGCTCGAGAGCTGGTGGAGGATCTCGAGCGCATGCGGAAGAGCCTTCGGGAGGGCCGGGGGGAACGCATCGCTGATGGGCTTCTGTGGGACTGGTGGGTTCAGGCTCAGGTGTTTGGATTCCACCTCGCTCGCTTGGATGTGCGCCAGGAAGCGCGGCGTCATACAGAGGCGGTTGCGGAGCTGCTCCGGTCGACAGGCATCGCGAACTACATGGCTCTCTCTGAGGAGGAACAGATTGCTCTCTTGATAGAAACCCTTCCCCGTGCAGCTGCACTGACCCAGCAGGAGACGCTCTCGCCGGAGACAGCCGAGACCCTCGCGGTGTTCCGGCTGATCTACCAGGCCGCCCAGGCTTATGGTTCAGAGGCGCTGGGGCCCTACCTCATCAGTATGGCCCGCAGCTCGGCAGACGTGCTGGCGGTGCTCTGGCTGATGGCCGCGGCCAATAGCCTTTCGAGCCCTCCTGCTTTCTTCCAGGTTGCACCCCTTTTTGAGACGATCGCTACGCTTCGAGAAGCGCCCCAGATCCTCGATCGCATGCTTTCGATTCCCTTGTATCGGGAGCATCTGAGCCGTCAAGGAAACCATCAGGTAGTGATGGTTGGCTACTCCGACAGCACCAAGGACGGCGGATATCTGGCCGCTGTCTGGGCCCTTCATCGGGCGCAGGCGGAGATGATAAAAGTGGCCCGCGCGCATGGGGTCACCATGACCTTCTTCCATGGTCGGGGCGGGGCCTTAGGACGGGGCGGCGGCCCTGCGGCCCGAAGCATCCTTGGCCTCCCCCCCAATGCCGTAGGGGGTCGCTTGCGGATGACCGAACAAGGAGAGGTGCTGGCCGAGCGTTATGATGATCCTCACATCGCTTATCGACACTTGGAACAGGTGCTGTGGGCGACCCTGCTGATCTCCGCCCTGCCTGCTTCGGAGCCGGAGGCCGCATGGGTGGAAGCCATGGAGCGAATGAGCGAGGCGGCCTATCGGGCCTATCGGGAGTTGCTCGAGACGCCGGGTTTCCTGATTTATTTCGAGCATGCGACACCGATCGATGGGGTTGAGGAACTTCCGATTGCCTCGCGGCCCGCCCGGCGGCGGCCACAACGTCGACTGGAAGACCTGCGGGCGATCCCCTGGGTGTTCTCCTGGACTCAGAGCCGTCACCTGCTGCCGGGATGGTTCGGATTAGGGACAGGGGTGGAAACCTTCACTCAGGCCGAGGGGGCCGCTGGTTGGTTGCTCCTAGAGGAGATGGCCCAGCGCTGGCCGTTCTTCCAGGTCGTCATCGCCGATGCTGCCTTGGCCCTGGCAAAGACCGATTTGGGAATCGCTCGGGCTTACGCCGAGCTGGTGCCAGATGAGTCCATCCGTGAGGCCATCTGGCACCGGATCGAAGCGGAGTATCGTCGAACCCGACGGGCAATTCTGCGGATCACCGGCCTGCCGGATCTCCTAGAGGACATCCCATGGCTGAAGCGATCGATCCAGATGCGGAACCCCTACGTGGATCCACTGAACTTCATTCAGATTCTGTTGCTGCGGCGCTGGCGGGAACGGCCGGAAGCAAGGGATCTGCGGGAGGCGCTGTGGTTGACAATCCAGGGGGTCGCTGCCGGATTGCGGAACACCGGATAGCTTAGACGGTGTCCCAACCATTTAAGGACATCCCTCGCCCGGCTGTCGAGAGCTTGAAGGATCGCTGGGAGGTGCGGGTCGTGATCCCTGTTCGCGGGGAGTAGCAGGTATCTGTGCCGATCCGATGTTCGCGCTGAGGGAGGTGGCTCGGAAGAGCATCCAGACTGCTACAGCGAGCGCCGCTAGGTTGGTCAGGCTGAAGGCTTTCAAGTATAAGTTCTCCCCCAGCACGTAGTATAAGGGAAGGATCCAGATTCCTGCAGCCAGTCCCGCGAAGATCTGCGGCCCCATAGGTTGGGAGATAGGCAGCTGGGGATTCAGTGAGCCTCCTAGGGCAGCGAGGGTGAGAAAGAGGATCCCTACCACATGGTCATAGCGGCGATGTGGAAGGGCCAGCAGATTCCACTGCATCATTGCAACCAGCAGAGCGATGGATGCGAGGGAGTTCCGGGCTAGTAAAACGTTCGAGGAGAAAACGATACGGTTCCAGTGCGCTAGGGCGAGAAACAGCCCGACGGATATCACCACTAGAACGATCCAAAGGCCGGATCCCAGATCTTTCCAAATTGGCGCCCACAGATGTAGCCCTGGCATATTCGTGTGCTTAAGCATTAGGGAGATATGCTCCATCGCGATAGTGAGAGGAGACGT
Source organism: Thermoflexus sp. (assembly GCA_025057635.1). Lineage (GTDB taxonomy): Bacteria > Chloroflexota > Anaerolineae > Thermoflexales > Thermoflexaceae > Thermoflexus. The sequence continues at coordinate 5,629 of JANXBD010000016.1, forward strand.
CTGGCTTATGGCGGCGGTAATCAGAAGGCTTAGCGCCTGAATTCCAACCGCGGTGAGGGCGCTGCGATACCAGCGCTGGCAGAGGAAGTAGAGAAAGCCTGGAAAAGTGAGGGAATACTTCGACAGGGCGATCCCTAGTAACACGCCGGCCATGGCAGGCCTCACCGGAGCGGCTGTAATCGCCAGCAACATGCTGGCGAAGGTGATAATGCTGGTTTGACCAAGTTCAATGGACTCCCGCGTCGCGATCAGCGAGCACAGGGTCAGCAAGATGATCAGAGCTTCCCACGAGAAGAATCGATATCCGAACAGGCGTGCGGTTGACCAGGTGATGATGGGCAACAGCGCGATATTAAAGGTTGCCCATAGATGGGATGCGACAGGCCATGAAAGGCGGGCGAGAGGCGAGAAGAGGAGGACAATCGGCGAGAGATTCGTGGGCATCGGATCGATCGGAAAGGAGAACTCCGTAGCGATCGGGCCGTCCCAATAACGGACGGGCATCTCCGGCAGGCGCTGGGCGAGAGCGGCAGCATACGGATCAGCGCCCTGCCAGATGAAGTGCCCCGGATACCAGATGAGGGAGAAGAAATCGATGCTGCTTCTTTGCTTCGTCAGAACACGGGCCATCGATATTCCCGCGGTGAATACCAAAACCGCTGTCAGAATCAGCGAAGTTCGTCGGACGGATGCCACGGCTTCGATTCCTGGATCGGTCGGATTCGCTCCCACAGGCCATATCCTTATGCGTTTCCTTCTTGGGGCATCAAAGGGCCCGACGTCCCATCGTTCCCTGGACTTTCCCTTAGCTCATCGCTCGTCCACGAATAGCGGGATGCGCTCGAACCGGTTCACGTCCACCAGGCCGAGGTCTGTGATCTTCAGCTCTGGGATCACTTCAAGAGCGAGGAAGCTCAGGGTCATCAGCGGATTCGGGAGCTGACTTCCTAAGGCCCGGGCTGCCCTGAGCACCTCTTCCATCTGCCTTCGGACGGTTTCGATGGGCTGGTCGGACATCAAGCCAGCGATCGGGAGAGGGACATGGGCGATGAGCTGGTCTCCATCGGCGGCGGCTAAGCCCCCGCCCGCTTCGGCCACTGCCCGAACGGCCGTCATCATCGAGCGATCATCGGCCCCGACCACTACCACGTTGTGGTGATCATGAGCCACCGAGGACGCCAGCGCGCCTCGCCGTAGTCCCATTCCCTTCACGAACCCCAGGCCCATTTGCCCAGTGGCTCGGTGGCGCTCGATCACCGCAATCTTCAGCAGATCCCGCTCCGGATCTGCAACCGCGTCCCCGTCAAGGATGAAAGCGTCTTCGATCAGATGCCGTGTGATCAGTTGATCCGGGATCACGCCGATGACGTGGATCCGACGACCCCGAGCTGAGATCCGGAACTGGATCCGATCCCACGCGATGTTCATTGTGCTCCGCAAGTCAACTCCGCGATCGACTGGTTCCCAAAGCGGGCGGCCGTTTTCTGCCACCAAGATCCCATGGCGGAACACAAGCTCCGAGCGGAGATCGTATAGATCCGAGAAGACGACCAGATCAGCGAGCCGACCTGGGGCGATGGCGCCTCGATCATGAAGTCGGAAATGCTCCGCCGGGTTCAGAGTAGCCATCTGAATCGCAATGATGGGATCCAAACCCAGGCGCACCGCTTTGCGGATCAGAGAATCGATGTGGCCATCCTCCAGCAGATCCGCGGGATGACGATCATCGGTGCAAAAACAGAAGCGACGACTGTTAGCGGGGGTGATGGCGGGAAGGAGATCGGCCAGGTTACGGGCCACCGAAGATTCGCGGACAAAGACATACATCCCCAGACGGGCTTTCTCCAGGGCCTCCTCTGCGGTAGTGCATTCGTGATCCGAGTTGATCCCCGCTGCCACATAGGCCACCAAATCCCGCCCAGTGAGCTGGGGGGCATGGCCGTCGCGGATCACGTGGGCGAAGGCCCGGAGCTTGTCCAGCACCGCCGGGTCGCCCTGGATAACCCCGGGATAATTCATCATCTCCGCCAGTCCCAGTACCCATGGGCTGGAGAGCAGGGGCTGGAGGTCATACCAGTGAAGGGTAGCCCCCGCAGTCTCCAGCGGGGAGGCTGGAACGCACGAGGGGAGCATCACGAAAACACTGAGGGGGTTATACTTGGCGGCATTCAGCATATACCGGATGCCGTCCAGGCCCAAGACGTTGGCGATCTCGTGGGGATCGATGATCACGGTGGTGGTGCCGCGGGGGACAACGGCGCGGGCGAACTCTGGCGGGGGAACCATACTGCTTTCGATGTGAACGTGGGCATCGATGAATCCAGGGGCCACGAAGCGCCCTTGCAGCTCGATGACCTCTTTGGCGACATAACCCTCTCCGATCCCTACGATCCATGAGCTTTGGATGGCGATATCGGCCTCATATACGTCCCCGGTGAACACATTGATCAGGCGTCCTCCTTTGAGGAGCAAATCCGCCGGCTCTTGACCACGCGCTAAGCGGATCCGATGAGCCAGCTCCATCGGCGCATCCTCCTTCCAGTTAAAGCGTATAGTTAAATATTTGGGGCCAGAGGATCAGGAACGTATTTTGAGAGATTATATCCCAGGGGCTGGGTGGATAGAAATCTTCGGGTCGATATTCTACGAATGTCTCCTGCGGCGGAAGCAGGCCCCTGGATCTTCATGCTGAAGGGGTAACCGGCTCGAAATACGAGCCTGAAGGCATCGCCGATGTGTTGAGGATCACTCCGTGCTTCTTCGAGAATCCTTCCTCAAGGACAAGCGCCTGCCTCATCAGGGAGAGACGCTGTCTTTCGTTTCTAATCCTAAAGCGGCCCAAACTGCATGCTCCAAGCGTCCATTGCTTACGATCACCCCTTGGCTTCCGAAGGACCACGGGGAGCCATCAGGCTGGTAGAGCGCTCCATGCGCTTCGCGGACGATCACCGCCGCAGCGGCCACGTCCCAAGGTTGTGGTGCAAGGTGGAAATAAAGATCCAGCCATCCCGCCGCCACATATGCCATTCCCAGGGCAGTGGATCCGATGGCCCGCACTGTTTGGCATTGCATTGCTAGCCGGCTTAACCACCCTAAAGCTTGCTTGCGGGTCTCATTACGGCGTCCCCAGTCCAGTCCGATCAACGCTCGCTCTAGTTGCTCCGTCCCGCTTGTGCGGATGGGCTGTCCATTCAGAAAGGCCCCACGACCACGCACCGCGGTGAAGAGCATATCTTTCAACGGATCATAGATCGCCCCGACCATGGGTTCGCCGTCCACTAACAGACCAACCGAGACTGAAAAGCAGGGGAAGCGTCGAGCGAAATTGGTGGTTCCATCCAGGGGATCAACCACCCAGACCATACCCTCTCCTGCCTCAGATATACCCTCCCCTTCCTCCTCGGCCAGGCTCCGATGCCCTAGGCCGTGACGCCGGATGACTGCCAGGATCGCCTCTTGGGCTGCCAGATCTGCAGAGGTCACCCAATCGCGGAATCCCTTCTCTTGCACCTGGCGGGCCATTGGCCAGTGAGCACGAAGGACTTCGCCACCAGCAAGGACAGCTTCGATGGCGGTGATCAACCCGGTCTCCAGATAAGCCCCATGGAAATCCATACTTCCCCTCCTTCTCCTCTAGGCGTTTGGGGGTCGAGTCGCTGCTTGAGCCAGAAGGGATGCTTCTCCCGGGCAAATTTGCTCGCGGGGCATTCCATGTCGGAGACGAATTTCATTCCCTATCACTGAGGAATGATTGCGCCTCATTGGCCTCCTAATCGTTCGAGGATTGCTAAAACATCCGACCCGCTCTCCAGCAAGTCCAGCGCTTCTTCCATGCGATGCAAGTTGTCCGGATCCGGTGAAGGCTCTTCGAAATATCCCTGGAGCACCCAGTTCATTACCATGCGTTGCCAAGTTCCCGCCTCGGAAAGCGAGCCCAGGCGCATCGCCGCCGTTCGACGGACAGGAAGAGATCGGGCATCCCGAGCCCAGCGCGTCTGGGCTTCGACCCCAATCGCCCAACGTAGGAAAGACCAGGCCGCAGCTTGCTGAACCGGATCCCGGGCCGTAATCGCCAGATCCTCACCCCATGCGGGCAGGATCGGCACCGCTTGCCCGGGAGGAGCCGGAAGAGGAGCAAGCGCTAGCCGGAATTTCAACCGCCCCGATTCGCTTTCCTGTTCCAAGATAGAAAGCCAACGGGTGGAGCCAAAGAGGAGGACTGTCTCTCCTTCCAGAAAAGCCCGTAGCACATTCTGGGATTCGACAAGGCGGCCACATCCTGCCTGCAACATGAAGGACAAATCCTCCATCCATTCCTTCCATTCGGAAGGCGGGCGTCGAGCCAGCCAGCCCTGAAGCACACGCCCATCTCGCGAGGCGATCCATCCTGCCGTGTCGGGCCATCCGTCCCCATTCAGGTCCAGCGCCCCCCGCACGCATACCTGACGGATCTCTTCCCAGTCCGCTGGCGGTCGCTCAAACCCAGATTCCCGCAATCGATCCTCAGCCGCATAGATGAGGAGCCCGTCTCGCAGGAACGGGAGGGAGCCCGGCCTAATCGGTGCCAGCAGATCCTTGCGTTCCTCTGTCGATAGCCCCTGCTGGGGATCCTCCAGCCAGCGCTCAAGTGAGATCAGCTGCCCCGTTTCCCATAGCTCAGACACGGCCTCCGAGGGGATCAGAACAAGGTCTGGCCCTCGCTCCGATGGTTTCTGCAGTCGTTGAATCAGTTCCCGAGATCCAGGGAACGCCTCGATATAAATCGCGACGTCAGGATGCTCCGCCATGTAGGCCTCGGTCAGCCGGGCGAGGGCGATCCCCCGCTCAGGATCCAAGGCGTGCCAGAGGACGATCAGCCTCGGGGGGTTTGCGACTAAGGCGCAGGCAACCGTCCCAAGAAGCATAATCCAAGTCCATCGCACTGGAAATCGCATCGCCTGGGTTCTCCTCCCTCTTTTCAGGTTAAAAGTGATCCTTAATATCTATCTAACTAAAGAAGCAATCACGGCTCACCGTCGTTGCGACTTTTCAGCAGATTATCGATTTCCCCACTGGCGTCTAACGTCCCTTCCGGGTTATTATTTCACAGAACCTATGACAGGATGTGCAGCCCCTCCCACCAGGCTTCCACCCCTTAGGAGGAAGAACCGAGATCTCCTCATGCCTCTCGTGGAGGCGAAAGCGATGTTGTTCAAAGTCGAGCAACTGAGGAGGTTGACAAATGAAGATACTGAAAATCGGAATGGCCCAGATTTATCCGCTGTTGGGCGATCTGGAAGCCAATCTCCGTAAACATCTGGAGATGATTGAGGAGGCGATAGCGCGAGGTGCGGATCTAATTGTGTTTCCTGAGCTCTCTCTTACCGGGTATGTGCTCCAGGATCTGACGTATGAGGTGGCCATCCGTCCTGAGCCAGACCATCCTATTCTCCAGCCCCTATTGAAGGCAAGCCTGCGTGCCGATCTTGTGGTCGGTTTTGTGGAGATGGATCAGCGAGGGCGCTACTACACGGCGGGTGCTTATTTGTCGGAGGGACGCCTGATCCATTGCCATCGCAAAGTGTATCTCCCCACCTATGGAATGTTTGACGAAGGTCGGGATATGGCTCCGGGGAATCAAGTTCGGGCCTTCAACACCCGCTTTGGCCGCTTCGGATTATTGATCTGTGAGGACTTCTGGCACGTCAGCCCACCCTATCTCCTGTGGCTGGATGGAGCGGAAGTGCTGATCTTCACCTCCGCGAGCCCCGGACGAGGGCTGGGAAGTCTGGGAAAGTTAAGCAGTGCGCGCTGGGTTGAGTTAGTGAACCAGGCTTATGCGAGCCTCTTCACCGTCTTCGTTATCCATGTGAATCGCGCCGGATTTGAGGATGGACAGAATTTCTGGGGCGGATCTGCGATCTTCGATCCAGATGGCGATCTCGTAGTCCAGGGGCCCTATTTCGATGAGGCGTTGATCCTCGCCTCGATCGATCTGGATCAAATTCGGAGGACCCGGATCCGCTTGCCGCTGTTGCGAGATGAACGGCCGAACCTAGTCCTCCGCGAACTTCATCGGATCCTGGGGGTTTAGAGACAACGTCGAGACCTGTCTATGTGCCCTCCGGCTGAGGATCTGAGGAATGAGATGGCCTTCAGCGCTTGGGCGACTGCGGAGCCTTGCGGGCGCCTCGCAGGCCGGGCTTCTTGCGCTCCTTTTCCCGCGGATCGCGTGTCAGCATGCCGTGCTGTTTAAGTAGGAGGCGCAGGTTGGGGTCTAGCCGAAGCAACGCGCGGGCCAGCCCTAAGCGGATGGCACCGGCCTGACCTGTGAGGCCGCCCCCTTCTACTTTCACGGTAACATCGAGCTTCCCTTCCATCCCTGTTAGGCGGAGCGGCTCAACCAGATGGTGTAAATCCTGCTCGCGGACGAAGTAATCCTGAACTGGCTTGTTATTCACGATGAAAACTCCACTTCCGCCCGCGTATAAACGGACACGGGCCACAGCTTCCTTGCGTCGACCGACACCCTCTACATAAGGACGGCCCTTAAAAGCCTCCAAGGTGATCCCCTGCATAACTGCCGCCATCGGCGCTCCTTTCGTTATCGTTCTAGGTTGCTAGTCCGATGTGCCAATATGGTTTGCCGTTCGACTCAAATCGCAACCTTCTAACGAAGCGATGCTCTTGTCTCAGGCGGAACGTAGAGCATCGCAAGGGTGGAATCTAATCCCGAGATGCCGATAGGGGAAGTGGCTTGGGTTGCTGCGCTCGATGCGGATGCTCCGGCCCTGCATATACCTTTAGCTTCTTGAGCATGCGCCGCCCCAGACGGTTTTTCGGCAGCATTCCCCACACAGCCTTCTCGATGACCCGTTCCGGGCGGGTCTGCAACATTCGACGCAGCGGGATCTCCCGCAATCCGCCCGGATATCCGCTGTGGCGGTAGTATACCTTCTGCTCTAAGTGGCGAGGATGAACAGCCACCTTCGCGGCGTTGATCACGATCACGTAGTCTCCGCAATCCTGCGAGGGATCAAAATATGGCTTATGCTTGCCACGAAGGATCTGGGCAATCCGGCTAGCCAGCCGGCCCAGGTTTTGATGGGTTGCATCCACAATCCACCATTCCGCCTGAATGTTGGCTGGCTTGGTAACATACGTCTTCACGACGCTTTCCCTCCTGTGCATAATCCGAATTTCGTAGCTGGAATCCAGAGCCTTGGTCTCCGATCTTAGAGGCCCTTGAGGTTCGAGAGGGAACTAGAGAGCAAGGAGAGGCTCTTCTCTCTAAGTTCCTTCGACAACCCCTCGGGACAACCAGAGACAGGCGCCATCGCTTCTATCTATCTTTCAGCACTCGAAGACTATCGCTTAGGAACTGAGGGGGGAACGGGATGTGAATGCGATCATACCGTGCCCCCACGAAATACAGGCCGTAGGGAGGAGCGGGCGGATGGGCCGGATAGGCTTCGGGGCGCTTTAGGTAAGCAGCCGCAGCCTCCGGGGATTGTTCCCCCCGGCCGACAGCGACCAGGGTCGCCGCCATAATCCGAACCATATGATAAAGAAATGCATCGGCCTCGATCTCGAATGCCACCCACTCTCCGTCCGCCATCACTGTTGTCCTTTGGACTTCCCGGATGGTGCTGTGCCCTTTGGGCGGACGGCCAAAGGCCCCGAAGTCGTGACGCCCAACCCACATAGCCGCTGCTTGGCGCATTCCCTCGACGTCGAGGGGTTGCGACACATGCCATGCCAGTCGACGTCCAAACGGATCCCGCCAGGGCCCCATGTAAATCAGATACCGATAGATACGGGCCCGAGCTTCTCGACGTGGGTGGAAATCCGAGGGTGCCTCTCCCAGAGCCCATACCACGATGTCCGGCGGCAGAAGAGCATTCAAAGCCCGTTGGAGATCCTCTAAAGAATGCCGCCAAGAGCTATCAAAAGCAATGACCTGGCCTAAGGCATGAACCCCCGCATCTGTGCGGCCAGCTCCGCGCACCTGAGCGGGAGCCCCTGTCAGACGCTGGAGGGTCGTTTCCAGGATCCCCTGGATTGTGGGCTCGTGAGAAGGAGCCAGGCGCTGGAACCCGCGGTACGCCGTGCCTTCATACGCGATAGTTGCCCAGATTCGCATTCCGGGGTCATGTCTTAGCAGACGCTTGGTCTTATTCCTGAACTAGCTCTAAGCGCGCCATCGGCGCTGCATCTCCCCGGCGGAACCCAAGCTTATAAATCCGGGTATAGCCCCCGCTTCGCTCTTTATAGCGTGGAGCGATCTCATCGAAAAGCTTTTTAACTACTTCACGGCCATACAGGCGAGTAGCCGCCATGCGACGTGCAGCCACCTGCTTCGAAGGATCCTCCAGCGCCCGCTTTGCCAGAGTGATCAATTTCTCCGCATAAGCCTGGACGAACTTTGCCTTGGCCTCGGTCGTCTCGATTGTGCCATGCAGAAAGAGCTGGGTGGCCAAATTCCGGGCCAGGGCCTCGCGATGGTCTTTATCTCGGCTTAGGGTCTTCCCGGCGACTCGGTGACGCATGGTCAACCCTCCTCCGTCTCCTCGACGGGCTGCGCCAGATCCTCCAGCTTCAGGAAGCCCTTCTCGATCAGACGTTCCTTCAGTTCCTCAAGGGACTTGGTTCCAAAGTTCCGAACAGAAAGCAGAGCCTCCTCTCCGCGATAGAACAACTCCAGGACCTGGCCCACTGTGGTGATGCCAGCTCGTCGAAGGGGATTGATCACCCGCGCGCTCAGCTCTAGGCTCTCCAAGGGTGTTTCGTAGGCCTGAGCTGGGATCATCTCCCGCATCGGCGGGGATGGGGCTTCGATCTCTTCCGGCCCCACGAATTCAGAGATCAGTGAGAAATGCTGCAGCAACAAACGGGCTGCTTCGATCAATGCGTCTTTCGGACCGATTGTTCCATCTGTCCAGATCTCCATCACCAGCCGGTCATATGTGGTTCGCTGCCCCACGCGAGCTCGGTCGATCTCAAAACTGCAGCGCCGGACTGGGCTGAAGATCGCATCCACCGGGATCTCGCCAATGGGCAAGCGGCCCCGTTCTTCGGCGGGCGAATACCCTCGCCCGCGCTCTACGATCATCTCGATCTCCAGGCGGGTCCGGTCATCATCCACAGTGAACAGATACAGATCCGGGTTCACGATTTCCACTTCAGGTGGGCATTGGATATCTGCTGCGGTGACTACACCCTCACCGGCCACCTCCAGCCGGAGGCGGGACGGACCATCTCCATAAAGCTTCATCCGAAGCTGCTTGATGTTCAGAATGATTTGGATCACATCTTCCCGGACGCCGGGGATCGTTGAGTATTCATGGTAGACATCTGTAATCCGGATGCTGGTCACCGCAGCCCCTGGCATGGAGCTCAACAGCACGCGCCGCAGGGCATTCCCGATGGTTACCCCATACCCCGGCTCTAGCGGGCTAATCACAAAGCGTCCGTACGCTTGCGTCAGGGTTTCCGCTTCTATCTTTGGCAGAACTAGCGCTGCGCTAGTCACAACCGCCTCCCCCTCCGATTGAGCGGGTTCCCATAGGATTCTGTATTTAGCGTCAATCCTGTCTTAATAGAGAAGCATGGCCGAGGGCGATTTTCATGCTCCCGCAATCTCCGATCGCAATCGCATCAGCGTGAGTAAAATTCCACGATGAGATGCTCCTGCACTCGCGTGTCGATCTCCTCTCGGACTGGCAGACGCAGCACCCGGCCGGATAGATCCTCGAGGGTAAGCTGCAGCCAGGGTGGTGGGCGATGATCCTCTAGGCGTTCTGCGATGCTCTTGAAGTACTCCTTCTCCCGGCTGCTGTCTCGCACTCGGATGACATCGCCCGGCTTCACGTGATAGGAAGGAATGTCAACTTTACGACCGTTGACCTCGAAGTGACCATGGCGGACTAATTGCCGCGCCTGAGCTCGGGAACTTGCAAATCCCAAGCGATAAACCACGTTGTCCAGGCGGCGCTCTAGCAGAATCAACAGGAGAGCCCCTGTCATCCCCCGGGCACGCAGCGCGACTTCAAAGTAACGCCGGAACTGACGTTCCAGAACCCCATAGATCCGCCGTAGCTTCTGTTTCTCTCGCAGCTGAAGCCCATAATCCGAAGGTCGGCTTCGACGGAATTGTAATTCCCGGCCGTGCTGGCCAGGAGGATAGTTTCGCCGTTCAATCGCACACTTAGGGCTAAAGCAGCGTTCTCCTTTCAGGTAAAGCTTCTCACCTTCCCGGCGGCACAGCCGGCATGCCGGCCCGATATACCGTGCCATTCGCTCCTCCCGACTAGAGGTTGAACTGCACCAATAGAGTTCCCGATGAGCCTTAACCTACGCCTATCACACCCGTCGTTTGGAAGGCGGCTTGCATCCGTTGTGAGGAACAGGCGTCACATCGGTGATGGAGCGGATCTTCAGCCCCATTCCATGCAGCGCACGTAGCGCGGCCTCTCGCCCAGGGCCGGGGCCGTTGATGAAGATGTCGATCTCCCGCACGCCCATATCCATCGCTTTGCGGGCCGCCTGTTCGGCCGCCAAGCGCGCAGCGTAGGGGGTGCTCTTCTTCGAGCCCTTATAACCGATAGTTCCCCCACTGGCCCATGCCAGAGTATCCCCGTTCGGGTCAGTAACAGTCACAATCGTATTGTTGAATGTGGCGTGGATGTAAACATGCGCTCGGGTGATATTCCTCCGGCTTTTGCGGCCACCCCTCGAACTTCGCGCCATACAGGCCTCCCTTAGAAGGGATTCCTTTGTAGTGTTAGGCGAGCATAAATTCCTTACCAAATCGCGCGGCGAACTCCAGAAGGTAAGCAGGGCATAGATGCCTGATCACTTCTTCTTGGCGCCCCGCTTGCGACCGCGACCGGGCACCGTCTTCCGTGGCCCCTTCCGGGTGCGGGCATTGGTGCGAGTCCGCTGGCCCCGCACTGGCAGGTTCATCTTGTGCCGCACGCCACGATAGCAACCGATATCGATCAAGCGCTTGATGTTCATGGCGATCTCTCGGCGCAGATCACCCTCCACCTTATAGTTCCGCTCAATCGTCTCCCGCAGGACACTCACCTCGCTCTCGGTCAGATCCCTCACTCGCTTATCCGGATTCACCCCTGTCTGCTGAAGGATCTTCCCGGCTAGAGAACGACCGATCCCGAAAATATAAGTGAGGGCGATCTCCACTCGCTTATCACGCGGCAATTCCACGCCAGCGATGCGTGCCATTGAATTTTTCCCTCCTCATTCAGATCGTCGAAGTGCCGAACAGTGAATATAAAGGGCTTCTTGGTGAGGAAGTCCGTTGCGTAATCCCTAGTGGGCTTCAAGAACCCAGCGTGCATCAGTCTTCTTTGTTTATCCCTGACGCTGCTTATGCTTAGGATTTTCACAGATCACTCGCACCACTCCCTTGCGCCGAACGATTTTACATTTCGGGCATCGCCGGCGAACCGATGGTGTGACCTTCATCGCGTCCTCCCGTCATCGAATTCCTAGGGGATGAGTGCGTTTTTCCCGCGCTCCCAGCCCCCAAGACTCCTTTGGTGGCTCAACCTGCCATTTTGTGCAACGGAATGTTCTAAAACGCATCAGAACGCTTTGTCCAGTTGTGGGGTATGGACTCAAGGAACCAAAGTCAGTCTGAAAGCCAAAGACCGAATTCCTCACTCTTCTCTTCCCCATACCCCAGAGGGCCTATGGAGGTGGAAATCATACGACCAGATCGGGGGGTGGACAAACAAAAGGATTTCCACCTTACTGAAAACTGAAACTGACCCCGACAAGGCCTATGAGGCCAGACGAGGATCATCCTCCAGGGCGGTCAAGACAATAGGATCCCCTTCTGTAATTGCGATGGTGTGCTCGAAGTGTGCCGACAGGCTTCCATCCAGCGTGATTACTGTCCACCCGTCCTCCAGAACGCGTGTCCGCCAATCTCCCATTGTGACCATCGGCTCAATCGCCAAAGTCATGCCTCGCCGCAATGGCAGGCCCCGACCTGGGTGCCCCAGGTTCACGAACGAAGGCGGCTCGTGGAGGGCCCGCCCGATGCCATGGCTAGTGAATTCTCGAGCGACATGGAACCCTTGGGATTCTACCGTATGCTGGATGGCCCACTGGATGTCGCCCAACCGTCGGCCTGGTCGGGCTTGAGCGATCGCCGCCCATAAGGCAGCTTCTGTGACTTCTAGCAGTCGGCGGACTTCTGCGGGAACCGAACCAATCGGCAGGGTGATGGCCGCATCTGCGTAATATCCTCGGAAATTCACCCCCACATCGATCCCGATGATATCTCCTTCCCGCAATCGGTACGGGCCAGGCACACCGTGCACCAGCACTTGGTTGACGGAGGTGCACAGGGTGGCTGGATATGGGGGCCCTCGTTCCTCCTTCATGCTCGGATATCCCTTGAAAGCAGGGATCCCACCTCGGCGGCGGATATAGTCTTCTGCCCATTTGTCCAGCTCGGCGGTGGTAACCCCTGATTGAACCATCGTGCGCATGGCAGCCAGGACCTCCGCCACGATCCGACCGGCCTCCCGCATCATCCGGATCTCTGACCATGTCTTCAGTCGAATCCCCGCTGTCGGTCGTCCGGTTCGAAGGATCACCTGTGGGTTCATGGATCCGCTGCCCTTTGCAACTGAATCGCCCGAATCATCGCCTCGGTCACCTCTGGAACAGAACGCTCTCCCTCAATTTCCACCAACAACCCCCGTTCCCGATAGAACCAAACCAGGGGCGCTGTCTGCTCATGATAAACCTGGATGCGCCGACGTTGAATTTCTTCGGTATCATCTTCTCGCTGATACAGCGGGCCCTCATCGAGATCGCAACGGCCTGGCACGCGAGGGGGATTGAACTCGACGTGATATACCGCTCCACATACCTGACAGGTCCAACGCCCTGCTAAGCGACGGATCAGGAACTCATCGCGGATTTGGATGTAAAACACAGCAGTGAGGGACCGGCCCATTCCGGTCAGCAGCTCGTCGAGGGCCTTCGCCTGAGCAGGCGTTCGAGGGAACCCGTCCAGAATCACCCCCTGGCGGCAATCTTCCTGTTCCAGCCGCCCCCGAATCATCTGGATGGTCACAGCGTCCGGTACCAGTTCCCCTCGCTCCATATACTGTCGAGCCAGCTGGCCCAGTGCGGTCCGTTGACGCAGATGCTCACGAAAGAGATCACCGCTCGCAACGTGAGGGATGCCCAGACGCTGACTTAAGATCTTGGCTTGAGTTCCCTTTCCTGCGCCGGGTGGCCCCAGCAGAATGAGATCAAGTGGCATTTTGCAACAATCCTGACCTGAGAACGGATTCGATTTTCGTTGTCTATCGGATGAAGCCCTCGTAATGGCGCATCAACAGCTGGGCCTCTAATTGACGCATCGTGTCAAGCACTACACCTACCACAATAAGAAGAGCTGCACTGCTGAAGAGCAGCACATTCGTCTGGAGCATTGATCCTACGGGCCATGGCAAGATCGCAAGGATTCCTAAAAACAGAGCTCCGACCAAGGTGATGCGCCTAGAGATCCGATTGATATACTGCTCCGTTGCCTTCCCAGGCCGGATACCGGGGATGAATCCACCCTGCTTCTGCAGGGTGTCCGGTAGGTTCATTTGTTGAAGCATCACATCGGTGTAAAAGTAAGTGAAGGCCACAACCGTAACAAAATACATGGGCCAGTAAGCATCGTGAAATCCAGAGAAAACGCTTACAATCGTGTTAGCAATACCTGCGATGATCGTGTTACTGGAGTACTGGAAGAACTGGGCGATAATTGCTGGGAACGCCAGCACCGACTGGGCGAGGATCAGCGGGATCATTCCCGCCATATTTACCCGGAGGGGGATATAGGTGCTGCCACCCCCATAGATGCGGTGACCCCGGACTCGACGCCCATATTGGACGGGGATTCGGCGCTGTCCCTCCTGGATGAAGACGATCGCGGCCACCGTGATGGCCGTCAGCGCCAGGAACACTAGGATGCCTGGTGTGCCGTTGCTCGTCCAGATCTGGGCCAGATTGTAGGGTGCCCGAGCCACGATCCCTCCAAAGATAATCAGCGAGAGCCCGTTGCCGATTCCCTGTTCGGTAATCAGCTGGCCCAGCCAGACGGAGAACATTGTCCCTGCCGTCATCGTCAGGATCACTGTTAAGGTTGGCAATAGTTGATGAGGAGCGAAGCCGAAATTCGGCAGCACGGCCTGACCTGGGGCGCTGAGCAGGTTCGCCTGGCCGATCGCATAGAGGGCGGCCAAGGGAACTGTGAGAAAATAAGTGTACTGTTCTAGTTTCCGACGTCCCTCTGACCCTCCCTCTTTTACCAATCGCTCCAGCCGAGGGACGATAGGGACTAAAAGCTGAAGGATGATCGAAGCCGTCACATAAGGATAAACTCCCATTGCCATGATCGAAAAGTTGGCAATAGCGCCTCCGGAAAGCAAGTCTAGGATAATGTAAAGCTGTCCAGCGGCCGTGGTGCCCTGAAGGAGCTGCTGCAGCGCGACTCGATCTACGCCGGGCACTGGGATGTGTGCAGCCAGGCGGTAGATCGCCAGAATCAGCAGCGTGTAAAGGATTTTGCGCCGCAGATCCGGCAGATGCCATGCATTTCGCAATGCATCGATCATACTTCACTTCCTCCTCGTTGACTCCCAGCCATCTCCTCTATATCCCTATTTGAAGTCGGTGGTTGCTTCTATCAAATTTCAGCGGGGGATCACTACCGCCCGGCCACCTGCGGCCTCGATTTTCTCCCGAGCTGTTGCCGAAAAGCGATGGGCGTTCACGACCAGAGGGCGATCTAGCTCTCCGTTCCCCAAGATCACCACGAGTTCCTGCGGATCTCGCAACAGACCGGCTTGAGCGAGGATCAGCGGGGTGATCTCACTGTGAGCTGGGAAGCGATTCAGTTGTCCTACATTGACCGGCTGGTAGATCACTTTTTCTACTTGGGTGAAGCCCTCGCCCCGGGCCTTGGGCAGCAGGCGGACGAGGGGGGTGCGCCCTCCCTCAAAATGAAGAGGCATCTTTCGGTCGCCGGAACGGGATTTTTGACCCTTCCGGCCTCGCCCGGCATAGGTTCCGTGTCCGGAGCCAAGACCGCGCCCCACGCGCTTTCGGGCCTTTTTCGACCCCGGAGCCGGCTTCAAATCATGAAGCTTCACGCTCCACCTCCTCCACGCGAACCAGATGGCTGACCTTCGCAATCATCCCACGCACCACCGGTGTATCCGGCCACTCCACCACGTCATGGATACGGCGCAAACCCAGCGTGCGCAGGGTGCGGCGTTGACGCTGGGAATATCCAATCGGGCTTTTCGCGAGCACGATTCGCAGCCTTCTAAGGGTGTTAGGCCTCATAGCGCTTTCGGCTCCAAGGTGGCATGATTTCCTCTAGGGGCCTGCCATGGGTCTGGGCGATCTCCTCGGGAGAGCGCAACATCTCCAGTCCCTTCATCGTAGCGTAGACGACGTTCACCGGATTTGTGCTCCCCAGGATTTTAGTCAACACGTCTCGGATCCCGGCGGCTTCTAGCACGGCCCGAACCCCCCCGGCGGCGATCACGCCGGTCCCTGGGGAGGCTGGCCTCAGGATCAGCCGGGTGGCGCCGAACTTCACTGTTACTGGGTGAGGGATGGTCGTTCCGAGCAGCGCGATTTTTTTCATGTTCCGCCGGGCCCGTTCGGTAGCCTTCCGCATGGCTTCCGGAACCGCTCGGGCCTTGCCAATCCCCACCCCTACACGTCCATTCCGATCCCCCACCACAGCGACTACTCGGAAAGCGAAGGATCGGCCGCCCTTATGGACCTTCGCCACGCGAGCGATATCCACAATCCGTTCCTCATATTCTGTTACAGGAACTTCGCGTGTCTCGATCATTGGTTACCTCTTGTTATCATATCGAATAGACGGCTTCGGGTAGCATCGAATTGACTTAGAACTCCAGTCCAGCCTCCCGAGCCGCGTCAGCCAAGGCCTTCACCCGGCCGTGGTATCGATAGCCGCCTCGATCGAAAACGACTTGGTGGATCCCTTTGGCTAGGGCCCGCTGGGCGATTAGACGGCCCACCCAGCGGGCTTTCTCCGTCTTAGTTAGGCCATTCAGCTGCTCCCGAAGGTTGGAATCCAACGTAGAGGCTGCTGCTAGGGTAATCCCTTGGGTATCATCGATAATCTGCGCGTAGATATGTTTCAGGCTCCGGAAGACCGAGAGGCGCGGCCGTTCCGGAGTCCCG
The DNA here is from genome assembly GCA_025057635.1 of Thermoflexus sp. GTDB lineage: Bacteria > Chloroflexota > Anaerolineae > Thermoflexales > Thermoflexaceae > Thermoflexus. The sequence goes on from JANXBD010000016.1 coordinate 21,871, forward strand.
AACACTTTCCTTCGGACGCGCCGGTGTCGTCGTCGACGCCTTTCATCTCGTGGGTGCTCCCAACTCATCGATCTCACCTCCTCAGGGCCAGGATTATATCCCTGAGCCCAAGGCTTGAGGTCTTATTATCCCCTCGGGTTAATCGATCGGATCGATTACGGCTGACGGTGAGGCAAGGAGATCGATTCCTGCTTATGCTTTGATTCCTTAGCGCGCAGACTGTTATTATGTTTATATGTAAGGAATCACTTCGCCTTGCCTGCCTTCCCGGCCTTACGCCGGATAGGCTCGTCCTCCCAGTGATCCCCCTTCCAGTAGGTGTAACGGATTCCTTTGCCCTTATAGGGCTCCGGCGGACGCAGGGCCCGGATCTTGGCCGCCACCTGGCCCACCTGTTGTTTGTCGATGCCCGAAACCGTGATGATCCGATCTCGGATGTTGACCTCAAAGGTGATCCCCTCGGGGGGCTCGACCGTGATCGGATGGGAGTATCCCAGGTACAACACGATTGCCTTTCCCATTGGCTCTGCCCGATAGCCCACGCCCTCGATGCGCAGATGTTGCCGGAAACCCTGGGTCACTCCTGTTACCATGTTCGCTAGCAGGGCTCGTGTCAGGCCATGGAGGGCTTTGTGCTTCCGATCATCGGATGGCCGCCGCACCACTAATTGGCCATTCTCAATGGCGATCTGCATGGACGAATCGAAGGTTTGAATGAGAGTTCCCTTTGGTCCGGTGACAGTTACAGTGGAGCCCTCGATCTGCACCTGGACCCCGGGTGGAATCAGGATAGGTTTCTTTCCCACGCGCGACATGGTTTCCTCCTCTTGCCAGTCACCAGACATAGCAGATGACCTCGCCTCCGACCCCTAAACGGCGAGCCTGCTTGTCGGTCAAAATGCCTTTAGGGGTGGAGAGGATAGCAATTCCCATGCCGCTCATCACCAGGGGGATGTCTTCCCTGCCAACATATACCCGGCGGCCCGGTTTGCTCACCCGTTTTAGGCCTGAGATGGCCGGCTTCCGGAAACGACGCTCGCCGACATATTTCAAGTGGATGATCAACTTCGGTTGTGGCTGATCATCTGTCACCTCGAAATCCTCAATGTAACCCTCCTCCTTAAGCATCTGGGCGATGGCTACCTTGATCTTGGAACTGGGAATGGCCACCCGGCTGTGCCTTACCATTGAGGTGTTTCGAATCCGGGTGAGCATGTCGGCAATCGGATCGGTCACCGCGCTCATTGTTTTCGCTCCTATCCAGATATCCTCGATTGGGTGTCCAGCGCCTTTCCCCGCGATGGATTCAATATGCCCATAGCTAAGGATTTACCAGCTGGCCTTGCGAACCCCTGGGATCAGCCCCTGGAGGGCGAGCTCGCGAAAGCAGATCCGGCATAGGGCAAATCGCCGTATATATCCGCGGGGCCGATCGCACCGGCGGCATCGGTTCCGCACCCGCACCTTGTATTTCCGCCGCATCTCCCGATACCTCATGCATTTGCGGGCCACATCGTCCTCCTGTTTGAGTCCGGCACTTGATGCAATTCCCTTCAACTTTTGCGGAACGGCATGCCGAGCAACTCCAGCAATCGCCGTGCCTCCGCATCGGTTTTCGCCGTGGTCACGATGGTGATCTCCATCCCCCGAACCTTATCCACCTGGCTGTAATCAATCTCCGGCCAGACCAGTTGTTCTCGTAGTCCCAGCGTGTAATGCCCTCGACCGTCGAAGGAATCCGGCGAGACTCCCCGGAAATCCCGAATGCGAGGAAGGGCCACGTTGAATAAGCGATCCAGAAAGGCCCACATTCGATCTCCCCGCAGGGTGACCTTGACCCCAATAGGACGACCGGCCCGCAGCTTAAATGCGGCGATGGATTTACGTGCCTTGGTGATCAGCGGCTTTTGGCCGGTGATCGTCGCGATATTCTGGACTGCATAATCCAGAGCTTTCGGGTTGGTGATGGCTTCTCCAACTCCAACGTTCACCACCACCTTCCAAATCCGTGGAGTCTCCATAATGTTGCGATAGCCGAACTCCCGCATCAGGGCGGGTCGGACTTCATTTAAATAACGTTGCTTCAAACGCGGAACCACCTTGGTGGTTGTTTCCGCCATTCCCTTTGCCTCCACAGATCTTGATAGATGGGAATACTTCTCCCCCATCTCAGGCGAAAGTCGCCTGGCAGCGCTTACACTGGCGAAGCTTTCGCCCGCCTGTCTCGATCACAAAGCCCACCCGCGTGGGCTGATTGCACTTTGGGCAGATCAACATCACATTCGAGATGTGAATCGGCGCTTCAAATTCGATGATGCCACCTACACGGGATCGGGCAGTCGGCCGGGGTCGTTGATGCTTCTTGATAATGTTCACTCCCGCGACCACTACTCGGCCTTCTTTTCGAAGCACTCGTAGCACCTCCCCCTGGGCACCCCGATCCTCCCCGGCGATCACTTGAACCTTATCCTTTCGCTTGATCTTGGCTGCCATATGTGCCATTCCTCTGGCAGAGGTCAAGGGGTCTTCTGGCAATTCTTCACCTCGACGCAGGACGCTTCCCTTATCCGCTCACAGCACCTCAGGGGCTAGAGAGATGATCTTGGTGAAGCCCTTATCGCGAAGCTCGCGGGCGACCGGGCCGAAGATCCGCGTCCCTTTGGGATTGCCGAGTTCGTCTAAGATCACCGCCGCGTTGTCATCGAAGCGAATCGTCGACCCATCTGGTCGGCGATATTCCTTCGCCGTTCGGACAATCACCGCACGCACAATCTCGCCTTTTTTCACAGTGGCAGTCGGGATCGCATCTTTCACGGTGGCCACCACCACATCCCCGACATAACCATAACGACGGTAAGAGCCGCCCAGCACCCGGATGACCAGAATCTCTCGAGCCCCTGTGTTGTCTGCAATTTTGAGACGAGACTCCTGTTGAATCATAGATATACCTCCTGTAATACCACTATCGCTTTGTTGAATCAGATCTATGGCAGAATAGTGCAGGCGATCATCCTCTCTCTTTTTCGGAGAGCTGGGATGGCCTCATCCGTTCCATGACCCTCAGGGCTATAGAAATCGGCCAGTCGCTCTTCGAATGGGCTTTCGCTTTGCTGAAAGGACAGGCACGGCCCCTGTTAAGGGGATAGGAGCCACCCTGAGGGATTAGCCCTATGGAATGGGGTCAACCCTCGGCTAGGATCTCCTCGCCGGGCAGCTGCTCCGGGACGGGCTCTACCGGCTTCTGGGCCCGCTCTAGGATGGCCTCCACGATCCAGCGCTTGCGGCGGCTCAGCGGGCGCGACTCCACGATTTGCACCAGGTCCCCCATGCGGGCTAGATTGCCCTCGTTATGGGCCATGAACTTGCGGCGGCGGCGGATCACCTTCCCATAAAGAGGATGCCGCACCAGCTCCTCCACCGTCACCACCACGGTTTTATCCATTTTGTCGCTGGTCACTCGTCCACTGAATCGTTTGCGTCGATCTTTCATCGCCCGCCTCCTCGAGCCAGCTCCCGCTCCCGCATGATGGTCAAGATGCGGGCGCTATCCTTTCGCAGCGCACGGATCCGGTTGACATCTTTGAGCTGGCCCATCACCCACTGAACCCGCAGGTTGAACAGCTCTCGGCGGATCTGCTCCAATCGATTTCGAAGCTCGTCGTCGGACCAGTTGCGAATTTCCTCTGGACGAAGGGCCACAATTCCCCCCATGCTGAAGATCTATTATCCCGAAGAACGCTCTCGGGACGGCGCAGGCCAAGACGGAATATTCCGCTCACGCGATCTGACCTATGATTCCTCCGAGGCGATAATCTGCGTCCGGATCGGCAACTTATGGGAAGCCTGCCGCAATGCCTCATGGGCGATGTCGGTGCCCACCCCACCGATCTCGAAGATAATGCGGCCCGGGCGCACCACTGCCACCCAGTGATCCACGTTCCCCTTGCCTTTCCCCATTCGGGTCTCGGCGGGCTTGCGGGTCACTGGCTTATCTGGGAAAACCCGAATCCAGTACTTACCGCGTTGCCGCAGGAAGCGAACAATGGCACGACGGGCCGCCTCGATCTGCCGGGCGGTCAACCAACATGCCTCTAAGGCTTGGAGGCCATATTCCCCAAAAGCCAGCTCCACTCCCCGGCTTTCCTTGCCCTTTAGACGTCCCCGCATCTGTTTGCGGTATTTAACGCGCCTCGGCATCAACATCCCTTAACCTCCTCGCTGTGCCGATGTCACTCGGGCAACCATCTCCGCAGTCTGCTGAACGTAGGTCCCCGGCTCTGTATCCCCCCGACAGATCCACACTTTGATACCGATTTTGCCCCACTTAGTGATCGCTTCCGTCCAGGCATAATCGATATCCGCTCGCAGCATATGACGGGGAACCCGGCCTTCCATCAACGTCTCTGTGCGGGCCATCTCCGCTCCTCCTAGGCGGCCTGAGACCGTGATCCGGATCCCTTTGGCGCCAGCCCGCATGGTCTGTTGGATCGCCCGCTTCATGGCCCGAGCATGGCTGACCCGCTTTTCGATCTGCTGGGCGATGCTCTCGGCTATGATGGCTGCTTCTAGCTCCGGCTTGGGAACCTCTACGATCTCCACCCGCGCCTTCTTGCCGGTCATCTCCTCGATGGCCTGCCGCAACTGCTTGATCCCTAAGCCTCGACGACCGATCACAATCCCAGGGCGGGCCGCATGGATATAGAGGTTGACCTGCTTGGGAAATCGCTCAATCTCAATCCGGGCGATCCCTGCCTCTTTTAGCTGCTCCTTTACGAACTCTCGGATCTTCAGATCCTCATGGAGCAGCTCCACATACTCCCGGCCCTCGGCATACCAGCGGGCCAACCAGTTCTTGGTGATCCCTAAGCGAAGGCCAATCGGTTGCACTTTTCGACCCAAGATCACCTCCTCACGTGCGATGGATCCGGTCTCTCCGTTACACTCAATGCCTAGGTTGCTCGCTCCTCTAGAACTACCGTCAGATGAGTAGTCCGCTTCAGGATCAGACGAGCCCGGCCTCGGGCCGCGAAACGGACCCGCTTATATCGAGGGCCATCATCAGCCCGAATGTCCGCCACGTAGAGATCTGCGGGCGATAGACTGTAATTGTTCTCGGCGTTCGCCATCGCCGAGCGGATCAGCTTCTCGACATAGCGGGCCGCCTTTTTGGGTGTGAAACGCAGCACACTCAATGCCTCTTCGGCCCGCATCCCTTTCACCAAATTGCAGACCAAGCGTGCCTTATAGGGTGAGATGCGGATATACCGGGCTATAGCCTGAACCCGATTTGCCATTGCAATCCCCCATCGGTTCCAAAGGGTATTCAAACTGGATCTATGCCCTTATCGAAGACTCAATTCGAAAGCTCGCTTTCTCCATCTCTGCCCATGGAGGTTGGGGTTTCTAAGGCTAGTTTAATTGGCCCTTAGGTCTCTGGAGAACAGACGGCAGACAGCGCTACCTGATCCCGGTCTTCTTTTCCTTGACTGTATGACCGCGATAAGTCCGTGTTGGGGCGAACTCCCCTAGACGGTGCCCTACCATCTGTTCCGTAATGTAAATCGGCACATGGCGCCGCCCATCGTGGACGGCGATCGTGTGCCCTACCATTTGAGGGAAGATCACTGAAGCACGGGACCAGGTGCGGATCACCCGTTTTTCTCCTCGACGGTTCAGCTCCTCGATCTTCTTCAAGAGCTTAGGGTCACAATAAGGGCCTTTCTTTAATGACCGTCCCATCCCTCTTGTTCCTCCACCGTCGGTTTCCTCTATGTCTCCCCGAGTCCCCGTGCTGAGACGGGGACCCGGGATCTGGTTCTCACTGCTTCTTCTGGCGACGTTGCACGATATATTTGTCCGTCGCTTTGTTCCGGCGTGTCTTCTTACCGAGAGCGTGCTTTCCCCATGGCGTCTTGGGGTGAGGCAGGCCGATGGGCGCTCGGCCTTCGCCACCACCGTGGGGATGATCGCGCGGCGACATAGCCGAACCGCGCACCGTAGGGCGGATGCCCAGCCAGCGCTTGCGGCCTGCTTTGCCCAATCGGATGTTTGCGTGTTCCAGGTTTCCCACCTGGCCGATAGTCGCGTAGCATTCCAGACGGATTTTTCGGATCTCCCCCGAGGGCAGCCGCAGGATGGCATATCCTTCTTCCTTACCCAAGATCTGGGCCACTGTGCCCGCCGCTCGGGCGATCTGGCCGCCGTGCCCTGGGTATAGCTCTACGTTATGCACGAGGGTTCCCACCGGGATGTTAGCTAGCGGCATAGCGTTCCCCACTTTGATCTCCGCCTCGGGTCCGCTCGTGACGATATCCCCAACCTGTAAGCCCAAGGGGGCCAGGATATAACGTTTCTCTCCGTCCGCGTATTGCAGCAGCGCGATGCGGGCTGTGCGGTTGGGATCGTATTCGAGGCTGATCACCTTCGCTGGAATTCCAATCTTATCCCGCCGCTTGAAATCAATAAGGCGATACATCCGTTTGTGGCCGCCACCCCGATGTCGAACTGTGATCCGGCCCTGGAAATTCCGCCCCGCATGCTTTTTCAGGGGGACGAGTAGGGATTTCTCTGGCTCGTGCCTTGTGATCTCACTGAAGGTGTAACCGGTCGCATTGCGGCGACCGGGTGTCGTTGGCTTATATACCTTGATCCCCATCCAGGCCTCCTCACCTCGCCGTCGGTATCTCTTGCTATCTCGCCTCACGAGTAGATCCGCGGTCTGCTGATGCGGGGATACCCCTCCGCGGTGCCTGTCCTCCGGGGGCTGGGAATCGAGGGATATCCTCGAGCTATACCTCGAAGAGATCGATCTGTTGGCCCGGAGCGAGCTGAACGATCGCTTTCTTCCAACCTGGATGGCGCACCACTTGCTTGGGCTTGCTGCTGAGAATTCGTGCCCGCCAGTATCGTCGCCGCTTGGCGGGAACGTTGATAACCCGCACCTTCAGAACGCGGACGCTGAAGATCTTTTCCACTGCCTCTCGAATTTGGTGGCGGTTCGCCCGCGGATCTACCTCAAACACATATTGGTTCATCTCCTTGAGCCGAGTTGTTTTCTCGGTGATCACCGGCCTCTTGATCACTTCGTATAGGTTCATTTTCCTGTCTCCTGCTCATAGCTCTTTAGCCTGCCTTCAGGGCCGCTCCTGTTGAAGCTGACACAAACTTCTTGGGAACCACTGGGCGCGTCAGCCAGTCCTCGATGATAGGCAGCACGTCCTGCGGAATAATTAGGGTTTCATACTTGAACAGGTCTCGGATGTTGAGACACATGGGATGGAGATAGGCCACGTTTGGCAGGTTGTGCGTCGCCCGCTTGATGTTCTCATGAGGATCAGCCAACAAGATCAACACGCTCTGGCCTACGGGTAATCGCTCTAGGATTTCTTTCATCAGCTTGGTTCGAGGCTCTGGGAGCTCCAGGCGGTCTAACACTAAGATCTGTCCTTCCTTGGCCTTCACTGAGAGCGCGGAGCGCAACGCCGCGCGGCGCATCTTCTTAGGCATCTTCTGCTGGTAACTGCGGGGTCGGGGGCCAAACACCACCCCGCCGTGATACCATTGAGGCGCATCCCGGCTTCCCTGGCGGGCTCGCCCGGTGTGTTTCTGGGGCCACAACTTGCGGCCGCTATAGTGCACTTCCCCCCGCGTTTTTGTCTTGTGGGTTCCTAAGCGGGCGTTGGCTAGCTGTCGGACCAGCGCCTGGTGCATGAGCGACATATGAATTCGAGCCTCAAACACCTCTGGTCGCAGCTCGATTTCCCCCACCTGTTGCCCTTCGATATTCCAGACTGGAACACGCATTCCGGGGCCTCCTCGTGCAGATCCTCTGCACCAAAGACGGCACGTTTGGGGCGCTATTAAGGGCGTTTGGCCTGCCGGATTATCACTAATCCTCCCCGAGGGCCTGGGATAGCCCCTTTCAAGGCGATCAGATGGCGTTCCGGATCCACCCAGACCACTTGGAGATTCTGGACTGTAACCCGTTCGTTCCCATAGTGGCCGGCCATGCGCTTCCCCTTCACCACGCGGCCGGGATCGGTATTCGTCCCGATGGATCCAGGCGCCCGGTGGCGATCCGACTGGCCATGGGTCTTTGCCTGTCGAGCGAAGCCGTGGCGTTTAATTCCCCCCGCAAAGCCGCGCCCTTTAGACCAGCCGGTGACATCCACTCGCTCCCCGGGCGAGAAGATCGAGACCGTCAGCATCTGTCCTTCGTGATAAGCGGTCAGGGCCTCTGGCCCTGGAAGGCGAATCTCCCGCAGCACGCGAAGCGGAGGCAGGTTTCGCTTAAGGAGATGTCCCATTTCCCCCTGGGTCAGCCGCCGAGGCTTGGTTTCCTCAAAGCCTAATTGAATCGCCGCATACCCATCTCGCTCAGGGGTTCGCAGTTGCGTCACATAGCATGGCCCAGCCCGGAGAACGGTCACCGGGACTGCCTCTCCTTGTTGATTGAACATTTGGGTCATCCCGATCTTGCGAGCCAGCAAGCCCTTCATCCGTTAGTCCTCCCTTAAAGACTGATCACCTAAAGACTGATCACCCATGCCAACTCATTGTTCTCTCGGTGTGAGACGCGGGCCGCTGAATGTGATCTAGCCTCGCGTATAACATGGCACTTGGAAGGGGTTACTTCGACCGGCCGGAGCAACGTAATAACCATAGCGGGCTTGCTTATCCAAATCAAATTTTAATCTCAATATCCACTCCAGCGGGCAGGTTCAGGCGCATGAGTTGATCGATAGTCCTTGGATCTGGATCTAGGACATCGATCAGCCGCTTGTGGGTTCGGATCTCGAAGTGCTCTTGAGAGTCCTTATCGATGAACGGCGAACGGATCACGGTGAACCGTTCTCGCTTTGTGGGAAGCGGGATCGGGCCAATGACTCGTGCGCCCGTGCGCTCGGCCACCTCCACGATCCGGCGCGCCGATTCGTCCAGGATCCGATGGTCATATGCCTTCAAGCGGATGCGCAATCGCTGCTTAGCCATAGATCTCACCACTTTCTATTTCAATGATTGAGAGATCTTGAGGGAACGGGCCGTGAGGAGTGCCTTCACCTCTCTGATCAGACCTTGAATAGCGATAAAAGCCACACAGCCATAAGAGGCCTGTTGTTGCACGGCCCGAGGGAACGGAATGGGCTAATCCAGGATGCGGGTGACGACGCCGGCGCCCACCGTCAGTCCGCCTTCCCGGATAGCAAACCGCAGTCCCTCCTCGATCGCCACCGGCGCAATCAGCTCCACCCGCAGGTT
>JANXBD010000170.1 GCA_025057635.1 Thermoflexus sp.
GGCGATCAAGCGGTTCTGCGAGCTTGCGAACTGGCCCTTCCCCTCCACCAGCACGGTGGCCAGCGCAGATTTCTTAGAACGAGCGCGGCAGCGGGCCCCAAACCTCCTTCGGGATTACGGCAAGGCGATCAGACGAGTTCTCGGCAAGAACTGCTACGAGCCGTATGGAAAAGACCCGAACTGGCCCTTCGACGGAGACCTTCTGTTCGAAGAGACCCTGACGCTCAACCGGCTCACCGACAGCTATCACGGGATCGAGAGCACAGACTCCCCGGACGAAGCGATCCAGGAGCTCCGCCGCTCACTCTCTCGGCTTTACGAGGCCGTCGACGGGCGTCCCTCTCCCTACTACGCGATTTTCGTCCTGGACGGCGACGGGATAGGTGAGCGGATCTCCGCGCTGCTCGAGGGGCCTGACCCGGAAAACGAACACCGCCAGTTCAGCCGACAGTTATCGGAATTCGCGCGCCGCGTCCCCGATGTGATGTGCAAAGTTTTCTCTAAGCGGGTAGCCCACGGCGATTCGACCCCGCGGAAGGGCTCCGATTTCCTCGTCTATAACGGCGGC
>JANXBD010000171.1 GCA_025057635.1 Thermoflexus sp.
GGATTGAAACAGCAAAAAACCAAGGTTCAGGCCCAGTCGCCTGGCCCCTCAATCGAACCAGCGTGGGATTGAAACCTAGTGCCTTCAACAACTCCATGCGCCCATCTTGCCCCTCAATCGAACCAGCGTGGGATTGAAACGCGGGTCGATCCCTGCTTCCCTGGGGGGCAAAAATCACCCTCAATCGAACCAGCGTGGGATTGAAACTGCTTCTCGTATCGCACGACGCGCAATGCGTCGTGCCCTCAATCGAACCAGCGTGGGATTGAAACTCAAAAAGAGAACAAAGAGAAGAAAAACAGCACGCGCATCAATCGAAACAGCGTGGGATTGAAACAATGGGTCTGGGTCTTTCAAACACATGTTTGTTGGGCCCTCAATCGAACCAGCGTGGGATTGAAACGAGAACTGCCACGGTTGTCACCCCCCGCCCCCCGTCCCTCAATCGAACCAGCGTGGGATTGAAACTGCTGCCAATATACTCGCCAGGGCAGTCTTGCCACCCCCTCAATCGAACCAGCGTGGGATTGAAACGTCCCAGCAGGGCGCTGGGCGAGGAGGGGAC
>JANXBD010000172.1 GCA_025057635.1 Thermoflexus sp.
GAAACGGAATCGGAATTAAAAAAAACAGCCGCCGGCCCGGGTCCCTCAATCGAACCAGCGTGGGATTGAAACCCATCACCCGGATAGCCACCTCCGGCGGCCGGATCACCCTCAATCGAACCAGCGTGGGATTGAAACGAGTAAAGCGCATCGTTAGTGACAGTGGGTGAGTAGACCCTCAATCGAACCAGCGTGGGATTGAAACTGCGTGCCGGCCCGGCGGCGGCGGCGGAACAGCTGCCCTCAATCGAACCAGCGTGGGATTGAAACGCCAGTTCGTCAACACGAGATAAACCAGGATCAGCCCCTCAATCGAACCAGCGTGGGATTGAAACGTTCTGGATCTCTGTCCATACCACTAACCCCTTCCCGCCCTCAATCGAACCAGCGTGGGATTGAAACGGTCAGTGCAAGGAAGCAGAACGATGAGATCATAATGCCCTCAATCGAACCAGCGTGGGATTGAAACGGCTGTATCCCGTGCCGGGGGGTGGACAAGCGACGCCCACCTAAATAGAAACAGCGTGGGATTGAAACAGCCGCGTTCGCAAAATTAGAGGAG
>JANXBD010000173.1 GCA_025057635.1 Thermoflexus sp.
ACCAGGGTGGTGAGGATCCGGGCCCCCGAGCACCCCAGGGGATGGCCCAGGGCGATGGCGCCGCCGTTGGGGTTGAGCCTGGGGTCTTCCATGGGGAGGCCCCACTCCCGCAGCACCGCCAGGGCCTGGGCGGCGAAGGCCTCGTTGAGCTCCACGAGGCCGAGGTCCCCTAGGGTAAGCCCTGCCCGTTCCAGGGCCTTCCGGGTGGCGGGCACGGGGCCGATGCCCATGATCCTGGGGGGCACCCCGGCCACGGCCACGCTGCGGATGCGGGCCAGGGGCTTGAGCCCGTGGGCCTTGGCGTAGGCATCGGAGACCAGGAGCACCGCCGCCGCCCCGTCGTTTAGGGGGCTGGAGTTGCCGGCGGTCACCGTCCCCCCTTCTCGGAAGACGGGCTTGAGCTGGGCCAGGCGCTCCAAGGAGGTGTCCCGCCTGGGCCCCTCGTCCACCGCCACCAGGACCTCCTCCTTGCCCCGCTTCACGGGGATGGGGACCACCTCCTCTTGGAAGCGCCCCTCGTCCCAGGCCCGCACGGCCTTTTGGTGGGAGAGGAGGGCGAA
>JANXBD010000174.1 GCA_025057635.1 Thermoflexus sp.
ACGCTGGTTCGATTGAGGGGTTCGGAGATCCGTTCGGCGTGGGTCGAATTTCTATCAGTTTCAATCCCACGCTGGTTCGATTGAGGGCATCAACAATCACCTTTAATCATTGAGCAAGAAAAATGTTTCAATCCCACGCTGGTTCGATTGAGGGGTGGACAGCCTGGGTCGGGCTGCAGAATTGTCTGTAGTTTCAATCCCACGCTGGTTCGATTGAGGGTTGAGCGTTGGGAGAAGGCATACAAAGGTATTCGCAGTTTCAATCCCACGCTGGTTCGATTGAGGGGTCTTCACGGCCATGGCAACCTCCTTTCTTTGTACAGTTTCAATCCCACGCTGGTTCGATTGAGGGGCGAACTTGTATAAGAACTCTCGAGCGAAAAACTGTAGTTTCAATCCCACGCTGGTTCGATTGAGGGTCGGCAAAGGAGACAACACCGTCCGCGAATCCCATAGTTTCAATCCCACGCTGGTTCGATTGAGGCTATTCTGGAGTGCAACTGGGGTCCGGAGTGTGGCTGTTTTCATTCACACGCTGGTTCGATTGAGGCAGAAG
>JANXBD010000175.1 GCA_025057635.1 Thermoflexus sp.
GCCAGCGCTCACCCTGAGCCAGGATCAAACTCTCCGTCGGCTTTCATATCCCCAGGAGGTTGACCTCCTAGAGTGTAGAGTCCGACCGCAAGCTTGTCGCCTGACGCCGCCAGACTTCCTGCCACAATTCAGTTGTTAAGGTGCAGAAGACAACACAAGCCGCTATAGGGATCAGCCCCTATAACGGTGGAGCGGGCCTGCTTCGATGCTTAGCGGCCATGCGCCCCGCCACCGATCGCTTGTCCAAGATCTATGCTCACCCTATTTTATAACACAACCCCGGGCGTTTGTCAAGATGCCTCCCGAGGGACAGGTCGCCATCCCGTCGACCCTAAGCCCCTTGCAGTCTTAATATACAGGATTCTCCGCCTGCTGTCAACATCAGGCCAGAAACCCCAAGCGGCCCCCTCGATCATCGGCGTTCCTTATCCTAACTCCACACAAAACGAGCTTGCCCGGTTGCACTCTTAACGATCCCTCCCCGGGATTCAGCCTTGCTTCTCCCCTCTTCCTTACCCCATGCCGCCTGGCTGGCATGGGGAAGGGAGAGGG
>JANXBD010000176.1 GCA_025057635.1 Thermoflexus sp.
CGGGGGGCGCTTTGGGGGGCGGGGGCGGGGGCGCACCCGTAGGGGGGGAGTCCGCCGGGGGCGTTTGGGTGGTTGCGGGAGGAGGGGGTGAGGGGTTGGAAGGCGGAGCCGGTGTATCTGGTTGAGTAGGCTGCGGGTGGCGGGTGGGGAGTGGGCAGGGAGGCGGGCTGCTGGCCTGTGGGGAGAGGCGACGCTTGGCTGGGATGCTTTCTGCCGGCTGTTGCTATGCTGGCCGGCAGTGGGACTCTGCCCTGGGCCTGTGCGATGAGCGGGCTTGGTGCTGCCGTCTGGGGGCTGGGGCGGTCGATCCGTGTGGATGCTCCTGTCCCTAACCCCGTTTTTCCTCGATGGTTGAACCACTATGCCCACGTGTAGAACCACCTGCTGGTCTACGTGGAAGAGAGGGATCGCGTGCCCATTGCTCCGCTGCTGATGGGGGTTGGTCTTATGGGGGTTGAGGCGGTGGACGATGGCTGGGGAGGCTCCTCTCGGTGATGCGGCATCTGGATGAGAAGGGGACTTGCGGTGCGGGGGGTTGGGAGAGCACTG
>JANXBD010000177.1 GCA_025057635.1 Thermoflexus sp.
TCCCACGCTGGTTCGATTGAGGGGGGTCTTTAGGTTGGATGCGCTTCTACCTATTCCCCGTTTCAATCCCACGCTGGTTCGATTGAGGGGCCTCCAGAAACGATTGTAAGTATCCGAAGAACTCGTTTCAATCCCACGCTGGTTCGATTGAGGGCCCCGTCCTGGAACCAAGCAACCGGCCCCACCCGCCCGTTTCAATCCCACGCTGGTTCGATTGAGGGGCTGTTTTTCTTCTTGTTGTCCTTCTCCTGCTTTTCGTTTCAATCCCACGCTGGTTCGATTGAGGGTCGGGGGTCAGCCGCGCGGGGACCCGCTCGGGGAAGAGTTTCAATCCCACGCTGGTTCGATTGAGGGACATCTTTCTTTCCATACTCCACTCCATACTCCATAGTTTCAATCCCACGCTGGTTCGATTGAGGGCCGTCCCGGCGGGGACCGTGGCGGCGGGGAGGACGGGTTTCAATCCCACGCTGGTTCGATTGAGGGCTAAGGCAGATGCCACAATTGCAACAACGCGAACCCCGTTTCAATCCCACGCTGGTTCGATT
>JANXBD010000178.1 GCA_025057635.1 Thermoflexus sp.
GGTTGTCCAGGGCGTAGATCCGATCCCCCTCCGCGAACAGCGCCAGCGTGGAGTTGCCAACCCGGACCACCATCGCCCCTGCGGCCTGCATGTCCGAAACCCGGGCCACCCGAACCCAGGCATCCGATGGCGTGTTCATCCTGGTCTTCTCCTCGTAGGGGGCTTTTGGAAGCTGGGCGGGCCACCATTGGCGGCCCGCCCAGCTTCCAGATTTTCTTCCCCCGCCCCAAGGCCCAAAGGGCCGTGGGAAGAGGCGCGGATCCCCCATCTGGGGAATCTGGGTGCGGGTGAGGCGACTTTGGCAACCCCATCTGCACCCCAATCAGGGTAATGCTTGTGGCGGATCGCGCTTTCGATTTTGCCGACCAGGGGAGGGGGATTCCTTCCCCGCGGCGAGATTGACCCTCAGATCCAGTTCTCTAGCGTCGCTTTCACCTTGCTCATGAAGGCGTCCGCCTGGGCGCCGTCGATGATGCGGTGGTCGAAGGTGAGGGTGAGGTAGACCATCGGGCGGATGGCCAGCACATCCCCCTGGGGGGTCTC
>JANXBD010000179.1 GCA_025057635.1 Thermoflexus sp.
GAGGCCGTCGGCAAGGCCCGCAAGCCCGTCCTCCTCAAGCGGGGCCTGATGTCCACGGTGGAGGAGCTCCTGCTGGCTGCCGAATACATCCTGCTTCAGGGGAACCACCAGGTCATCCTCTGCGAGCGGGGCATCCGGACCTTCGAGCCCTACACCCGCAACACCCTGGACATCAACGCCGTGCCGCTGTTGAAGCAGCTCACCCATCTGCCGGTGATCGTCGATCCCAGCCACGGGACCGGGCGGTGGAACCTGGTGCCGGCTGTCTCCCGCGCGGCAGTGGCGGCGGGGGCGGACGGCCTGATCATTGAGGTCCATCCCCGCCCGGAGGCCGCCCTCTCCGACGGCGCCCAGTCCCTGAAGCCTGATCGCTTCGCCGCCCTGATGGAGGAGCTGCGGCGGGTGGCCGAAGCCGTGGGGCGGACGCTGTGAGGGAATCGCCAGTTAATGTTATTTAATGGATCTTCAACCTCACCGGCGGCACCAAGGCGATGGTCCTGGCCGCATATCAGGTCGCAGCCCGACTCGGCGCGCCGTTC